>CAIWKX010000001.1 GCA_903913315.1 uncultured Bacteroidota bacterium
GGGAAAATTCTACGATTTGCAATTTTTCTGTCCAATTGCAATTCCATATTTCCTGTTCCTTTGAATTCTTCAAAAATAACCTCATCCATTTTAGAACCTGTCTCAGTTAATGCAGTAGCGATGATACTTAAAGAACCTCCATTTTCTACATTACGAGCCGCACCAAAAAAACGTTTTGGTTTTTGTAACGCATTGGCATCTACTCCTCCACTCAAAACCTTACCCGATGCAGGCTGAACTGTATTATAAGCTCTGGCCAAACGCGTAATAGAATCCAATAGAATCACTACATCGTGACCACATTCTACCAAACGTTTTGCTTTTTCAAGAACAATATTAGCAATTTTCACATGTTCCATAGGTTCTCTATCAAAGGTAGAAGCAATCACTTCACCTCGAACGCTACGTTGCATATCTGTCACCTCTTCTGGACGTTCGTCAATCAACAAAACGATGAGATACACTTCTGGATGATTCGCTGCGATAGCGTTGGCAATGTCTTTTAACAACATGGTTTTACCCGTCTTAGGTTGCGCTACTATCATTCCACGTTGACCTTTTCCTATTGGAGAAAACAAATCGATGATTCGTGTAGAAACACTGGCTTGCTTATCAGCAATATTGAATTTTTCTTGTGGAAATATGGGTGTTAAATGTTCAAAGGAAACTCTATCACGAACTACTTGCGGATCGTGACCGTTTATTTTTGAAACTTTTACTAATGGAAAGAATTTCTCTCCTTCTTTAGGTGGACGCACCACTCCTTTTACGGTATCCCCCGTTTTCAATCCAAACAAACGAATTTGTGATACTGACAAATAAATATCATCAGGAGAAGCTAAATAGTTGTAATCAGAAGAACGTAAAAATCCATACCCATCAGGCATCATTTCGAGTACGCCTTCGCTTTCTATTATTCCGTCAAATTCATAATCGGCATCTCGGAAGTTGGGACTCTTTTTCGCTTTGAAATTAGGATTTTGATTTGGGTTTTGATTTGGATTTCCGTTACCATTTCCATTTTGATTCGGATTCTGGTTGGGATTTTGGTTCGGATTCTTATGTTTTTGGTTGGGATTCTGATTCGGATTCTGATGTTTTACAGGAGTATTCTCTGTGTTTTCAGATGCATTTTCAACCGGTGAATTGTCCTCTTTTGGAGTATCTTCTTTAGCTATTTTTTCTGTGGGTTGGTCTGCAAAAGTTGCTTTGGTTGGTTTAATAAACTTTGGCTTCTTTTGAAACTTCTCCGCTTCTGGAGCCATTTCTCTTTGAGGGGCTTCTTGGACTTCAACAGTTTCAACTTCCTGTTCGAGAGGTGTGATTTTAGCAACTGGCTCTTCTGAAAATAAGTCTTTAGATTTCTTTTCTATTTTAAGTTTTCCTTCTGGAGCAATTCTAGCTCTTTTTGGTTTTTCTTCTTTTGCCACCGCTTCAACTGGAGCACTATCGCTCATTGTGGCCGCTTGATGGGATAAGATTTGCTCAATTAAAGCTTCTTTTTTTACACCGTTAAATTTTATGGTTTTCGCCAATTTGGCTATTTCTTGAAGCTCAGACAGCTTCATTCCTTTTAATGCAGAACTATCAAACATAAATGTTTATATATATTTTTTTGGGTAATTGAGTGACAATACAAAATGTGGTGATTTATTTCCTGTGAGACATCCGTGTTTTTGAAGTACTTACGGATTTGTTATGCAATAATACGAATAAATTTCATTCAAGCAATAGTTTTTTAAAAAAAGAAAATATATTTTTGCTTCATAAATAAGTAAGAATGTTACAACGAATTCAAACCATCTATTTAGCGATTGCGTTTATACTTGCAGGGATTCTGCCGTTTGTGTTTCCGTTATGGAAATTGTCAGATGGTAAAGAATTCTATTTTATGAGTAAAATGGTATATCAAATACTATTCGGATTGAGTACAACCCTTGCTTTATTAAGTATAATATCATTTAAAAAAAGACAACAACAATTTGTTTATAACAGATTGAATATGATTTTAAATTTAATTTTATTAGGATTATTTGTTTATCGCTCACTAAATTTATCTGGAGAAACCCCAGCGGTTTCTGAGAAAGGTATTGGGATGTTTCTTCCTATCATTTCTATCGTAATGTTAGTTTTGGCCAACAAAGCTATCAAGAAGGATGAAGATCTCGTAAAATCTGTTGATCGATTGAGGTAAACCTATAAACTTAGTTTATTAGTGCGAAGAAAATCCTGAACGAAAGTTTGGGATTTTTTTATTTAAGCGAAACAGGTTGCAGATGGAGTATTTTAAACTGTTAAAATAAGCATATAATCTGTCTTTCTATTTCCTGCCAACTGACCACTGAATACAGAATACTACTTCTTCCCTATTTCCACAATCTCCAAACTCTGAATCTTATCACCATCGATTTCAAATCGAAGCATGGTTCTTACTTGATGAAAACCATAAATACCAGCGGCACCAGGATTCATGTGAAGTAAATTTAACGTCTTGTCAAATTGTACTTTTAAAATATGGGAATGCCCACAAATGAATAATTTGGGCGGATTCAATTGCAACTCGTTTCGGATTACTTGATTGTATTTTCCAGGATAACCACCAATATGTGTAATCCATACATCAACACCTTCACACACAAATCGATTGTGTAATGGAAATTCCATTCGGGCTTTATCATCATCTATATTTCCATAAACAGCTCGCAGAGGTTTTAGCTTTTTAAGAGTATCGGTAACCATCAAATCGCCTATGTCCCCAGCATGCCAAACCTCATCGGCTTGATTGACATATTTTAAAATAGTTGCATCAATATGACTGTGAGTGTCGGAAAGTAAAAGGATTTTTTTCATATATTTTGGCGCTATCCCGATAGCAATCTGGACATAATCACAAAGGTAATTATTTAGAAAAACTTTAAATCCTTAATCCATTAAAAACTTTGTAAATTTGCCGACACAATAATAACAATGTCAACTGTAAACTGATAACTGATAACTGATAACTGTAAACTGTAAACTGTAAACTGAACTTGAGATACTTTCTAGAATTTGCGTACAAAGGAACCCACTACCACGGTTGGCAATATCAGCCAAACGCAACTTCTGTTCAGGAAACTTTAAATAAAGCTCTTACTATTCTTTTCAAAAAAGAGATAGATATAGTAGGCGCAGGACGAACAGACACTGGAGTTCATGCCAAACAAATGTTTGCCCATTTCGATCTAGAGGAATCTATTGATGTGCCTTTTTATATTCACAAGTTGAATTCATTTTTACCCAAAGACATTGCGATTGTAAACATTCACCTCGTTCATGATGAGGCTCATGCCCGCTTTGATGCCTCCAAACGAACTTACGAATACTATATTCACACCAAAAAAAATGCTTTTGAAAGTGATGATTCGTGGTACTACCAAAATGAATTGAATAGGGATAAGATGAATGATGCCTGCAAAGTCCTTTTCAATCATACTAATTTTGAGTGTTTTTCAAAAGTAAATACCGACGTCAATACCTTCAATTGCAAAATATATGAAGCCTATTGGACTCGAGGCAATGCCGAACAAATAGCTGACAAACATAATAATAGGTTAGTTTTCACAATTACTGCCGATCGATTCTTACGAAACATGGTCCGCGCCATTGTAGGTACAATGATTGATATAGGTCAAGACAAGATTACGTTAGAGGATTTCACCAAAATTATAGACAGTAAAGACCGAAGTAAAGCAGGGTTTTCAGTACCCGCTCACGGATTGTATTTGACTAAAGTGGAATATCCTTTTTTAGAGAATAGAATATAGAGAATAGAATATAGAGAATAGAATATAGAGAATAGAATATAGAGAATAGAATATAGAGAATAGAATATAGAGAATATACGAAAGAAATTAGACTCACTTTTATATTTAATATCTAATATCTAATATTTAAAATTCAAAATTCAAATGAAAGCAAAAGCATTCGACATACGATTATTCAAGCGAATATTAAAATACACCAAACCTTATACTTTTAGGTTTCGAGGGGTGATTATTTTTGCTGTTTTGTTGTCTCTATTTGCAGCATTACGTCCACTATTTCTTCAAATTACGGTAGACTCATTCATTAAACCCGGTAACAAATCAGGATTGTTGAACTATGCCGTCATCATGGGTATTTCTTTGTTAATGGAGGGTTTATCCCAATTCTATTTTGTATTATGGGCCAATTGGTTAGGACAAGATATTGTCAAAGATATTCGAATCAAATTGTGCCAACACCTACTATCTTTCCGAATGAAGTATTTTGATACAGCACCTGTAGGACTATTAGTCACGCGTTCAGTTTCGGATATAGAACAAATTGCTCGCATCTTTAGTCAAGGGTTATTTATGATTATGAGTGACTTGATGAAAATGTTTGTGTGCTTATTAGTAATGACTTATATGAATTGGCGCCTTACAATCATTGTAGTCGTTGCTATGCCAATATTGGTCTATATCACTCGATTATTCCAACGCCGAATGCAAGTCGCTTTTGAGGAAGTTCGTACGCAGGTCTCCAATCTAAATACGTTTGTGCAAGAACGCGTTACAGGAATGAAAATAGTGCAACTCTTCAATCGCGAGGCTATTGAATATGAAAAATTCAAAGAGATCAATCAAAAACACAATAATGCTTGGATAAAAACCATATTATATAACTCCATCTTCTTTCCTATTGCCGATATTATTTCATCAATAACATTGGGGGCAATCATCCTTTATGGATGTTTTCAAATTATTAATGGCAATCCTTTTACCACTGTTGGAGACATGCTGTCCTACACCATGTTCATCGGAATGTTATTCAATCCGCTACGTCAAATTGCAGATAAATTCAACGAAATGCAGATGGGAATGATTGCTGCCAATCGTGTATTTGATATTCTAGATACCGAAGAGGAAGTGCAACAAAACGGAACCATCGTAGCCCATCGCTTTGAAGGGAATATCCTTTTTGATGCCGTTCGATTTAGTTATATCAAAAATGAAGAAGTACTTAAAGGCATTTCATTAGAAGTAAAAGCAGGGCAAACTATCGCTATTGTAGGTGCTACAGGCGCAGGTAAATCTACCATTATCAATCTGTTAAATCGATTTTACGAAATCAATTCGGGTGCCATTTACATTGATGATTTGAATATTGAGGTGTTTACCTTGGACAGCTTACGCACTCAAATAGCTATCGTACTCCAAGATGTATTTCTATTTGCAGATACGATTCACAATAATATCACTTTAAATAATTCAACTATTACCCGCCAAGAGGTTATCGCTGCTGCAGAGAAAATTGGCGTACACGATTTCATTATGAGTTTACCTAATGGGTATGACTATGATGTAAAAGAACGGGGGGTCATGTTATCTTCTGGACAACGTCAATTGATTGCCTTCTTGCGAGCATATGTAAGTAATCCAAGCATACTTATTTTAGACGAAGCCACTTCTTCAATAGATACCTATTCTGAAGAGTTGATTCAACGCGCTACTGAAACCATAACGCAAGGCAGAACTTCTATTGTCATTGCACATCGTTTAGCCACTATTGTCAATGCCGATAAAATTATCGTGATGGACCAAGGGCAGATTGTAGAAGCGGGTTCTCACCAAGAATTACTCTATAAAGAGGATGGCTATTACAAGAAATTGTATGACTCACAGTTTTCAATGGAATTGTAATTAGGCCAAGCACTGCCTTTCTTTTTTTATCCCTGTTTTTTAAGCCTAAAACTACATTCAAAAAAGCATTCAATAGTAGTTTACTACTATGTTCAAAAGCCAAAAAACTTTTAAAGTCTTAAATCCTTAAACTAATAAACTTTTTTCTAAATTTGCAATCGCAATTAAATTAGAAAATCATACGAAAAATGACACAAGCGAAAGCGACTGCATTTTTTACAAATAATAAATAACTTAAGAAAAATGAAATACGATATTATTGTTTTAGGAAGTGGTCCAGGCGGTTATGTTACGGCAATCCGTGCTTCACAGTTGGGCTTTAAAGTAGCAGTTATTGAAAAAGAAAACTTAGGAGGTATTTGCCTGAACTGGGGATGCATTCCAACCAAAGCACTTTTAAAATCGGCTCAAGTTTTTGATTACCTAAAACATGCTTCTGATTATGGATTGACTATTAAGGAATTTGATAAAGACTTTTCAGCAGTGGTAAAACGTTCTAGAGACGTGGCTGACGGAATGAGCAAAGGGGTTCAATTCTTGATGAAGAAAAACAAAATTGATGTTATTGATGGTTTTGGTAAAATCAAGCTAGGTAAAAAAGTGGATGTTACTGATAAAGACGGAAAAGTAACTGAATATGCTGCGGATCATATTATAATTGCTACGGGTGCTCGTTCTCGTGAGTTGCCAAACTTGCCACAAGATGGTGTAAAAGTAATTGGCTACAGACAAGCGATGACGTTACCTACACAACCTAAAAAACTTATCGTTGTAGGGTCAGGTGCTATTGGAGTAGAGTTTGCTCACTTCTATAACGCTATGGGAACAGAAGTAACCATTGTAGAATTCATGCCTAACATTGTTCCTGTAGAAGACGAGGACATCTCGAAACAAATGGAGCGTTCAATGAAAAAAGCAGGCATTAGCATCATGACTAATGCTTCTGTAGAGCGTATTGATACTTCGGGTGCAGGTGTAAAAGCATACGTAAAAACGGCCAAAGGTGAAGAAGTTTTAGAAGCAGATGTATTGCTATCAGCGGTGGGTATTAAAACAAATATTGAAAATATAGGTTTGGAAGAAGTAGGTATTGCAACAGATAGAGACAAAATCTTAGTCAATGCTTACAACCAAACTAACGTTCCTGGATATTATGCTATTGGAGATGTGACACCAGGTCAAGCTTTGGCTCACGTGGCTTCCGCTGAAGGAATTAACTGCGTAGAGAAAATTGCAGGTTTACATGTTGAACCCATTGATTACGGAAACGTTCCGGGCTGTACGTATGCTACACCAGAAATTGCTTCGGTGGGTTTGACGGAGAAACAAGCAAAAGAAAAAGGATACGAATTGAAAATTGGTAAATTCCCTTTCTCTGCTTCTGGAAAAGCAAAAGCTGCTGGAACCCCTGATGGCTTTGTAAAAGTAATTTTTGATGCAAAATATGGCGAATGGTTAGGTTGTCACATGATTGGTGCTGGTGTTACAGATATGATTGCTGAGGCAGTGGTAGCTCGTAAACTAGAAACTACAGGACACGAAATCTTAAAAGCAATTCACCCCCACCCTACTATGAGTGAGGCGGTAATGGAAGCAGTGGCTGATGCTTATGGTGAAGTAATCCACTTATAAGTACGAAGTTAGAAATAAGAAATACGAGGTTTATATAGAATCCGTTTTGTGAAAGCAAAGCGGATTTTTTGTTGCTATATATTTTATTTAGGACGGGTCAGGACGACTCAAAGAGACTAAGATAACCCACAGATAATATATGGATAAAGCATAGATACTGCAGGCATAAAGCAGGGCTGTGGTACCCCCTAAATAATTATTTTACAATCAAAACATTATACAAACAAGAATTTACTCAAACCAACATATTGTCAGAATTCACATAAAACAGTTATATAAAACGACTAGGTTTTCCTATATTTGAATCACATAAACTAACCCATTATGAAAACGATACTTCCTATTCTTTGTCTTTCTTTATTGCTTGTTCAATGTAAAAAAGCAGAAAACAACGACGAATTATCACGCTACCAACCCAAACCCTATGTAGAATTAAAACATCCTGATTGGAGTAAAAATGCTACTATTTATGAGGTAAACGTGCGTCAATATACGAAAGAAGGCACCTTCAAAGCCTTTGAAAGCCATTTACCACGTTTGAAAGCGATGGGAATTGATATTATTTGGTTGATGCCCATCAATCCCATAGGCGTAAAAAACCGAAAAGGTACGCTGGGTAGCGAATATTCTGTAAAAGATTATTACGCCATCAATCCCGAATACGGAACCAAAGACGACTTGAAAGCTTTGGTAAAGAAAATACACAGCATGGGAATGCACGTTATTGTCGACTGGGTAGCTAACCACTCTGCTTGGGATAATGAACTCACCAAAACACATCCCGAATGGTATACTAAAACCAAAGAAGGCAACTTCCAACCTACTCCTTGGTATGATTGGGCAGACATTATCGACTTTGATTACGACCAAGCGGGATTGCGAAAATACATGACCGATGTAATGAAGTATTGGGTAAAAGAAGCCGATATTGATTGATATCGTTGCGATGTAGCGGGATTTATTCCGGTTGACTTCTGGGAGAACACACGCGAAGAACTCGACCAAATCAAACCTGTTTTCATGCTAGCCGAATGGGAATCAAGAGACTTGCACAAAAAAGCCTTCGACATGACCTATTCGTGGAGTTTGTGGGATAAAATGAAAGATGCTACCACCAACAATAAAGGCATTAGTGGATTAGTAGAATATATGGCACACCACGAAAGCACCTTCCCGAGTGGGGGTTACCGTATGACCTTTACCGACAACCACGACAAAAACTCCTGGGAAGGCAATCAATATTCCAACTTCGGAAAAGGTTTAGAAACGTGTATGGTACTGTGCACCATGGTCAATGGAATGCCATTGGTTTATAGTGGCCAAGAAGCAGGATTGGACCGTTCATTAAAGTTCTTCGACAAAGATGATATTGTATGGAAAGACCATCCCAACGCAGCTTTATACACCCAATTATTTGCCTTAAAACATAAAAACCACGCTCTTTGGAATGGTGCTTTTGGGGGTACGATGGTACGTATCTACAATGACAAAATGGATAAAATCATTTCATTTTCTAGAGAAAAAGACAACGATAAAGTGATTCCGATTTTGAATTTTAGCAACGAAGAAGTCACTGTAAAACTCGATTCTAAATACGAAAAAGGAACTTATAAAGACCTCTTTTCTGGACAAGAATATTTGCTAAAAGGAGATGACATTTTGACCTTACAACCTTGGGGTTATTTGATTTTAGTAAAGTAGTTATCATGAACAAAACCAGCACGATAACCGACTACATTGCAAGCTTTCCAAAAGACACACAACTGCTATTGGAACAAATGCGTTCCACCATCAAAACAGCAGCTCCTGAAGCCGAAGAAAGCATCAGTTACGGCATGCCTGCCTATAAATTATTCCAGAAACCCTTAGTGTATTTTGCGGGCTATAAAAACCATATTGGATTTTACGCCACGCCAACAGGCCATAGTGAATTCCATGAAGAATTATCGAAATACAAACAAGGAAAAGGATCTGTGCAATTTCCGATAGACCAGCCTTTACCAATAGCATTGATAGAACGAATAGTACAATTTAGAGTAGCTGAAAACAAAAGGAAAGCTAGTAAAACATAGAACAGACCACTGAATACTGACCACTGACTACTTTCTAAACCCCTTTCAATCCATCAATCAAAGCATCAATATCTTCTTTGGTATTGTAATGACTAAAGGAGATGCGCAGGCTGGGTTTCTTCAATTCTTCCTCAGCAAGGATTTCTGCTAAAACGTGAGAAGGCTTTACACTTCCGCTTTGGCAAGCGCTTCCGCGAGAAACTGCAATTCCTTTCATATCCAAATTGAACAAGATCATAGCGGTTTTGTCTTCTGAAAAAGGCAATAATACATTCAGAATGTTATAAAACGCATCCGATCCATTCACTTTAACATCAGGGAAACTAGATTTCAATTCCGCTTCGCAATAGGTTTTCAATTTCGCAATTTCTGCTCTTTCTGAATCCAAAAGCTCATAGGATAATTCCAAAGCTTTTGCCATTCCCGCCACTTGATGAATCGCCTCTGTTCCAGCGCGAAGTCCCTTTTCTTGCTCACCACCAAAGAGAAGCGGTTGCAATACAATGCCCTTTTTCACATAAGCAAAACCAGCACCTTTAGGCCCATGAAACTTATGGGCACTCGCTACTATAAAATCAACTGGGAGCTCATGTAAATTCATTTCCGTTTTTCCCACCGACTGCACCGTATCACAATGAAATAAGGCATGATGTTGATGGCAAATCCTACCTGTTTTCTCAATATCCAAAACAGTTCCTATTTCATTATTCACATGCATTAGTGTGACTAACGTTTTTCCTTCCTTAGCAAGCAAATCCACCAAATGTGTCATATCGATGGCGCCAGTAGGAAGTATATTCACAAAATCAACAGCAATATTGTACTTGCTTTGCAAATGCTTCACCGTGTACAAAGTAGCATGATGCTCTATTTTACTCGTAATGATGCGTTGCACTTGTAAGTCCTTTACAGCGCTTTTAAGAATCCAATTGGTAGCCTCGGTAGCATTTGAAGTAAAAATAATTTCCTGCGCATTACAGCCCATCCATTTAGCAATTGACTTTCTGGACGTTTCCAAAACTGTTTTAGCACTTCGACCAAAGCTATGCGTTGAGGAGGGATTTCCAAAATCATTTTGAAGCACCTGCATCATTTCAGCAATCACTTCTTGACGAAGTGGTGTAGTCGCTGCGTTATCGAGATATATCTTTTTCATGGCAAATTTTGAACGGCAAAGTTAAAATTTCAGAGGCTATTATTTGGTGTTTTGCTTAAAATAAATTTCAGTAGCACCCGATCCGTATTTTTGATAATTGGCATCTTGGAACGAAATATTATCATAATTCTTCAACATAAAATCGAGTTCTGCTTTCAAAACACCTTCACCAACACCGTGTATAAAAACGATTTTTGGAATGCGATTTTTGATCGCAAATTCGATGTGTCTTTTGGCCGTTTCGGTTTGAATAGTGAGGATGTCAAAGTTGTTCATTCCGCGAGGATTTTTCACTAATTTTTCAATGTGTAAATCAAATTCAGGAACGCCTCTTTCGATTTTATCCGACTTAAAAACGGGTGTATTTTGTTTTTTTGAAGGTTGTTTATCACTATTTATCTTATCTAATGTATCGCTTTTCTTAATCGAACTCAATTCATTGGTGTTGTTTATTTTAATCAATTCATTGACAAAATAAGTCATTGGAAAACCATCGACAGTTTCAATTGTGATTTCATTATTTTTAACACCTACTACTACTCCATCGATAGCATCATCAAGCACCGAAACTTTGTCTCCAATATTAAATACTGTTGTGCTCATCGTCTTCATTTTTAGGTGGAATTTTTGCGGATAATTTCATCATACCAAACATAAAAACAGCCAAGCAAATTACTGTAATAATCACATTTGGTTTTGGTTTATTTTGTTCGTAGAACGCCATAAAAATGGCAACCAATATTAGTAGCACTGAAAACTTTCTCATAGGTATATTTTAAAAAACCAAAAATAGAAAACTTAAATTAGTTTGACGGTTTTTAATTTTTTATTTGTAAAATTGTCACAGAAAAGAATGCCATGGAAAAATACATGTTGCCTTGTATGTTTAAAAAAATGTTCGGTATCGATTGCATCGGATGTGGCCTGCAACGCTCCCTTAATTTTATCCTACATGGCGAATTTGAAAAGGCCTTTTTTATGTTTCCTGCTGTTTACACCTCTATTCTTTTCTTCCTTTCTGTAGCATTATTTGTTATTGATAAAAAACACAACTATGGAAAAATTGTTATTTCTTTGGCAATTATCAATGCAGTGATCATGGTTGTTTCCTATACCTACAAAATGAGATTTCTTTTCTAACCCTAAAAATTATAAACAATGGAAAATCAAAAATTACCCAATGCCACCGCTGTACTAGTACTCGGAATATTATCAATACTAACCTGCTGTTGCTATGGTTTGTTTGGATTAGTACTCGGAATCGTAGGGCTTATATTAACCAACAAAGACTTAATTATCTACAACCAAGCGCCAGAAAAGTTTGTGAACTATCAAACGTTGAACATTGGTAAGATATTATGCATTATCGGAATTGTATTGAGTGCTATTGCCATCCTTTACTTTGTTTGGATCATCAAAATGATTGGTTTAGACGCCTTGCAAGACCCTGCTCTAATGCAGGAGAAGTTAAAAAACTTTCAAAATCTAGGGAAATAATACCCACAAAAAAACCGCTTTATTTGATAAGGCGGTTTTTATTTATAAAAGAGTAATCTATTACTTCTCAAACTGTTTCAGCGTACTAATAATAATCGAAACGCAATCCAACAACTGCTCTTCATTCATCACTAATGGTGGAGCAAAACGAATGATATTTCCGTGAGTAGGTTTGGCCAACAAGCCGTTATCTCTCAAAGCCATACAAATATTCCAAGCGGTATCACTTTCTTCGGTATCGTTGATGACGATTGCATTCAACAATCCTTTTCCTCTCACTAAAGTCGCGACATTGGATGTTTTTACAAACTCCCCTATTTTATCTCTAAAGATTTTCCCTAAACGACGTGCGTTTTGAGACAAATTCTCCTCATTAACTACATCCAAAGCTGCAATTGCAACCGCACCCGCAATAGGGTTTCCACCAAAAGTAGAACCATGTTGTCCTGGTTTAATCACATTCATAATGTGGTCGTTTGCTAATACTGCCGATACTGGGTAAGCACCACCAGACAACGCTTTTCCTAAGATTAAAATATCTGGAGCTACATAAGTGGTTTGTTTTTCGCAAGCGTTTTCACAAGTACAATTACCGCAAACTGCCAATATCGAACCCGTTCTTGCAATTCCGGTTTGCACCTCATCCGCAATAAACAATACGTTATTCGCCGCACAAAGGGCTTTCGCTTTCGCTAAATAATCTTCTGCTGGAACATACACTCCTGCTTCCCCTTGAATGGGTTCCACAAGGAAACCAGCTATATTTTTAGTTGATTTAAGCACGTTTTCTAATGCTTCGATGTCATTGTAAGGAATTTTAATAAATCCTGCCGTATACGGTCCGAAATTCTTTCTAGCATTTTCATCATTCGAAAACGAAATGATAGTAGTCGTTCTTCCATGAAAATTACCATCACAAACAATGATTTGTGCTTCATTTTCATTAATTCCTTTTTTCTCATACGCCCATTTTCTACACAGTTTCAAAGCGGTTTCCACAGCTTCGGCACCGGTGTTCATTGGCAATACTTTATCAAAACCAAAATACTTGGTTACATATTCTTCGTAAACACCCAATTTATCATTGTAAAAAGCACGCGATGTCAAGGTTAACGTTTGTGCTTGCTCCATCATCGCACCCACAATCTTTGGATGACAATGCCCTTGATTAACTGCTGAATAGGCCGAAAGGAAATCATAATACTTTTTGCCTTCCACATCCCAAACATACACTCCTTCTCCTCTACTCAATACTACTGGTAGCGGATGATAATTGTGAGCTCCGTATTTATTTTCCAAAGCAATCGCTTCAGCAGAACTCATTTTTTCTAAAACTGACATAAATTTTCTTTTTTTACCCAAACTCGTCATGGGATTTTTAAAACATAACCTGTCTGCCGACAGGCAAGATTCCTTCTTAAGGAGAGAAATCATCCATTATGTAGCAAATGTATAAATTAAATTGTGAATTCTAAATTACTGATTAGTAATATTATCTAATCCCCCGCCAACTGCAGATACAACAGCACCACCGCAGCCACTGTCATAATGACCAAAGTGGCAAAACCAAGTACGTTAGAAGTTCTACTGTTCGTAAATTTTCCCATCACGGCTTTATTATTGGAAATATGAAGAATAATCGCAATCAAAACGGGTGCTGTCAATCCATACAAGATAGCAGTATAAATCAATGCTTTTACGGGAGAAATTCCAATATAGTTCAAGGACAATCCCAAAACTAAAGAAATCACCATCACAATATAAAACGCCTTTGCTTCGTGAAATTTCTTATCCAAACCTTGTTCCCAACCGAAAGTTTCCGTGATGATGTAAGACAATGAACCACTCAAAACCGGAATAGCTAAAAACCCTGTACCAATCACCCCGATTGCAAACAACAGATACGCAAAATTGCCCGCCAAAGGTTTCAAAGCGGCAGCGGCTTGTTCCACTGTATCAATTTGATGCACTCCTCCTTTGAACAAAACCGTTCCGGTGGTTAGAATAATAAAAAACATCACCACACCCGAAAAAGACATCCCAAAATCAACATCTTGTTTCATATCGTGGATGATTTTCTTGTTCACTATCAAATGTTTTTTCTTGTGTTCCATCTCCTCTACTTCCATCGAAGCTTGCCAAAAGAATAAGTAAGGCGAAATTGTCGTTCCCAAAATACCAACCAAAACCCCGATAAACTCTTTGTTGAATTGAATCGTCGGAATAAACGTGTTTTTAGCAATATCCAACCAATCTTGATGGTATAAAAAAGGCACAATCAAATAGACCAGCAACACAATACACAAATATTTCAACGTTGCCGCAATCCTTTGATACGGCAAGTACACAATCAAAAACAAAAGGATAATTGTAAAAACAACACTAAAGTAAGTCGCTTCTATTTTTGGAAAAAGCAAATTCCCCACAGCCCCCATACCGGCAATATCGGCGCCAATATTCATCACAATTGCAGGAAAACTAAACAAGAGCATCAGATACAAAACAGGACGTGGATAATGCGTCTTTAAAGCACCTGTTAAACCTTGAGACGTCACTAAGCCTATCTTAGCACACATCTGCTGAATAGCTGCCATCAAAGGAAAGGCAATAATAGAAGTCCACAAGGTAGACAATCCATAGGCCGCACCCGCCTGCGAATACGTAGCAATACCCGAAGGATCATCATCACTAGCCCCCGTAATCAACCCTGGACCTAGCACTTTCCAAAAACGCATTAATTTACTGTCCTTTCTCACCTTTTTCATTTTAGTACTAATGTACGACAAAAAATTCAGTTTCTGTTTTTAACTGCAAAAGTTTATGTAACCACGAAGACACTAAGGAAAAGCACAAAGAACACAAAGGCGCTTCGCATTGTTGAAGAACTGATAAGATTTGTATTTTTAGACACAAAAGACACAAAAGTTTTATGTTTTACTATGTTTACTATTTTTAAACACAAAAGACACAAAAGCTTATTTAACCACGAAGACACTAAGGAAAAGCACAAAGGACACAAAGGCGCTTCGCTTTGTTGAAGAACTGATAAGATTTGTATTTTTAAACACAAAAGACACAAAAGTTTTATGTTTTACTATGTTTACTATTTTTAACAACAAAAGACACAAAAGTTTATTTAACCACGAAGACACAAAGGAAAATTACAAAGAGCACAAAGGCGCTTCGCTTTGTTCAAGAACTGATGAGATTTGTATTTTTAAACACAAAAGACACAAAAGCTTATTTAACCACGAAGACACAAAGGGAAATCACAAAGGACACAAAGGTGCTTCGCTTTGTTGAAGAACTGATAAGATTTGTATTTTTAAACACAAAAGATACAAAAGTTTTATGTTTTATTATTTTAATTACAGTTCCTCAGTTTCAAAAATTGAATAAGTATAATTAAAAAATATTGTTGTCTCTTTTGTGTTTAAAAAACTATGTATTAAACACCTTTTGTGCCTTTTGTATTTGTAAAAAAATTGTGTTTGAAATCATTCAAACATTTCCAACAACTTATTCACGGTATTCCAATTGCGCATGGTTGCGGTGACGTTTAACTTTTTCTCGATGTATTTTTGGTCTAAGCGCGTTTTCCCTGCTCCAATATCATATTTGATAAAGATTCTATTGCCGTCAATCACCGCTTCATCAGGTTTGAATTGACTAATCTTTAACTCATTGATGGCGGTGCTGCTCATCTCTTTGGATAA
>CAIWKX010000002.1 GCA_903913315.1 uncultured Bacteroidota bacterium
ACAGTCCCACATTTCAGTGGCTTTAAGCCCACCGTTAACATCACTTTCTAATAAACTTCCAGGATAATAACTATTGTCTATTCTTGTGCTAGGAACAAAGCTAGCAAAAAAATACAGATAACCATCATTTGATGCTTGCAAGGAAGGATTGCCAGCTATTAATTGTTGTCCATAAGTCTTTAACGGCAAAGCAAAAGTAGTAATAGCCGTTTGCGCCGCACTAGAAAGCGTCGACTGACCAGTAACAATATTCTTTTTAAATTGATCAATCGTCACTCCTGCAGGACACTCGCCTTGAAGTATAGTATTGATGTTATTCGTATAATCATTCATCATAATTCTATAATCACCATCCGTCATCAAAGGAGTGGTTTGGGCTACCATGATGTTGGCAAGTAATAAGGTGGCAAGTATGCCGTATAATAGTTTTTTCATAATTTATATTTTAAAGTTTTTTTGTCATTCCGACACAGGAGGAATCTTATAATCTAAATTAAATGATGGGATTCCTACGGAATGACAAAGAATGGGTTATTTTTTAATCAACTTCACGGTTGTATTATCGTTCTCTCCTGAAAGGTGTGCTATGTAGTAGCCTTTTTAAAACAAAAACCACCGCTTCTAATTGAAACTGTGGTTGATTTTTATTTTCTATTAATTAAAACATTTCTACATTTTTGTTAAAACAACACTAGATGGGATTGTTATTGTATTAGGCTGACCTAGTCCTTCATCTGGGCTAACTTTCCATTGTGCAGTTAAAGGAGAACTTCCTGCATTTATTGTCATATTAAGGAATGCTTCAACTCCCATGTAATAATTTGGGTCATAAGGACCAGCAACATCCGAAATCATTCCTGTTAATTCGTTATTGTACGCAGCATCTGCTACAATTACCGTTATTCTTTGTTGTGCTGCTCCAGGTACATTATTTATTGATGTATAGATTGTTTGTTCACTTGACAAACCATAATCTTGAACCATTCTATAAGTTCCAAATATAACATCTTCATAATATGTAACTCCATAACTATTTGTAGATGGTGATTTTGGAACCTTCCATAAAGTAACAATAAAGGTCTTATTTCCATTTACATATTTCCAATCCCCTAGGAATGGAGTAAAATAATTATTAGTGTCTTTGTAATATACTTCATAATCATAAGTAACATGATTGAATATACTACTTAAAGGTTTTATTGTTTGTGAACTAGAATAGTTCCAAAATAATATAATTGCTAAAATTGATATGGTGTTTTTCATTTTATTTTATTTTTTAATTTGTACAAGGTGTTGGTGGATTTAGAGTCCCATTATTATTTAAATTTACTTTTGAAAAATTTGTAAAAGTGTTATCAACTTCAAAAAGAGATGTATTTGACCCTATATCTTTCATCAAATTTAAAAATATTTTTTTATCATCAACTGGGTTACTAGTTTTAGTTATTTTGTTAGGTTTTGGGTCATTATTATAATATGACTTTTCCTTATTATATAATACTGTGGCTTTATTCCAATCAGTATTATTATCACTAGAAGGTTGAGTATTATCTGCTCTAATGTCAAAATAATCAGTAAATTGTTGAGGAGAATCTATTGTCATTGCATAACGAGTACCATCGGCAGTGATAACAAAAAAAACGAAGTTGTCGGTATCAATTTTGTTATTTCTTATCAATCTCGCTATAGCTAATAAATCTCCCCAAGAAAATATTGAAAATGTACCATTCCCATCAGAACCTGAAGCATCATGAGTATGCGCAATAATTACATAAGGATAAGGGGGATTTTGATTAATTGGCACTGAACCACCCACTGTATTTGGAGCAGGGATTGTTTGTACAGGGTCTGTAGTCGCTGCTGTGGTTGCTGTAGCAGTATTATCAATAAAAATACCATTCTCGTGATTTTGAGAAGTTGTAGCAGACAAATTAATTAATGCTTGTTTTAATTGCAGGTAATTAGTCATTTGTTTGTGAATTTTTTTGCATGGGTCTTTCACAACTGGAGGCGTCACAGGAGCAGGTGATGTACCACCACCACCACCATGCATGCCACTATCATTTGGAATAGTTGAAAAGCCACCATTACTGCTACTAGTTCCATTACTATATGTAGAATCAGAGCTTCCTCCTTCATGTAAGCATTGTGAATCTAAAGAAACTATTGTTAATTGACCACATATAGAATCACCTGCTGGATATCCCATTGCAGGGTTTCCATCAGTATGATGATTACCACTACATGCTCCTTCATTAAAAGTTGGATCTCCACCATCTGAAGGATAAAAAAAAGCTCCATCAAGAACTTGAGTGCTAAAACAATCACCAGTGAAGGAAATCTTATTTGTAGTAGTACCTAAATCTTCAATTCCAACATTTTGAAATGAAGTAGTACCATCATTTACATCAGGATACTCAAGATAGTAGGGGTTAAAGTCAATATTGTTTATAGTACTAAAAACAATATTCTTCAGACTAGTGCTATCAGGATTTAAGATTCCAAACGTATATGAATTTTCGTTACCTTTTCCAATATAAGTATAATCGCTAATATCAATACTGAACCCATAGCTGTTAATAGGTATAATAGTTGAAATTGAATCTAACTTTGTTCCCGCTAAACTTTCAATCTTTTGCATCAGAACTGTATTTTTAACTAAATCACTATATTTCAAATGTTGAACAATAAATATTTTGTTTGCACTTACACACCCACTAAACCCACTCAACATAATCTCAACCCCAACAACTTCTGTACTTTTAGTAAGTTTAGTAACACAATAACTCGCCAATTTATTTAAGTCCTTTTTATCTTGAACTACCGTTTGTATAGCACAGTTTTCAACAGTAAAGTTTTGCATGGCACAATTCCAAATATCAATAGCATTTACACCATCAGCAGCATCACTTTCAAGCAACCTACCAGGATAATAACTATTATCTATCCTAGTGCTAGGAACAAAGCTAGCAAAAAAACAGAGATAACTGTCATTTGGTACTCTCAAAGAGGGATTAACGGTTACAAACTGTTTCCCATATTCTCTTAAAGGTGATGCATAAGTAGTAATAGCTTCTTGAGCTTCACCCGAAAGTTTCAATTCACCAGTAACAATTTTATTTTTAAATTGATCGATAGTCACACCATCAGGACATTCTTTTTTAAGGATGTTATTGATGTTATTCGTATAATCATTCATCATAATTCTATAATCACCATCGCTCATTAAAGTAGTTGTTTGTGCTACCGAGATGTTGGTGAGTAATAGGGTGGCAAGTATGCCGTATAATAGTTTTTTCATGTTTTATTATTTTAAGTTTTTAAAGCAGATAGCTCATAGATAAAAGGTCTATTATCTATCCGTCTATTATCTTTTTGTCTATTTCTTAATTAACTTCACAGTTGTGTTATCAGTGTCACCTGAAAGATGGGCTATGTAATAACCTGTTGGAATATTAGATAAATCAATAGCATTCAACTGTTTTAGCATTAACTGGCTTTCTGCAATTGGTTCGCCTAATAAGCTATATACTTTAATAGCGTTATAATCGCCTTTTACGTGGGTTAAATCAATATTGAAAAGGCCATCACTTGGATTAGGATAAATAACAACCGCATCATTTAATATCTCATCAGTATTGGCATGTTTACCTGAATGGGATACAGTATCAAAAGATAATGTAGCTGTAGCGGTTGCAAAGTCGTTTGGACACAAATTAGAACTAATTCTATACGTTAAAATAAAAGTCCCACTCGAAGGGAAACAACTCCATGGCACTGCATACGTTCCATCCGAAGTGAAAAAATCAGCATAACTTTTACCCGTACAAGCATAAAATTCTTCATCCGCAGGTAAATAAGAATCAGTATCGGCTACTAACGAAACAAAAGAAGCAGTTACATTTTTAGTAGTAGCAGGACTGTTATTATACAAATCATTATCCAGTACCGATGGAGTTACCAACAATTTATCCATATACGTAAACTTATTAAAGGTATCATCGTTAGCTACTAAAGAGTTAGTACTAAATGAAACTATTGAAATGGTGGTTTCTGTAGCACATTGATCATCATCTGGAATAAAAGTATAATTATTTTCAGTCGTTCCTTTAGTAGACTTCCATGTTCCCGATATACCATTTAACGAAGTAGTAGGAAGTTTATTAATGTCAAAATCTTGCTCAAACAACTTGGTGTCAAAAGCAGGTACTGTTGGAATAAAACATTTATTAAAAGGGACTAACTGCGCCATTGCAGAGGTAACAGTTTGCTCATTTAAAGTTAATTCTGCCGATTGTAGATAATTGGTTTGTGCGTTTTTCTGTTCTACTTTATTCACACTACTGGATATGTACAATTTTTCATCTTGTCCAATTTGAAGTGATTTATAGTTGGGGTTAGATTCAATTAATAATTCATTTCTATATAAGTCTCCATTTTCATGAAGAACAAATAGGTCATTTTTTTGTTTTGAGGCAAACTCAACACTTATGGTTCTAGAATAAGCACTTCCAACAGTTAATGAATCTCTTGTTAATTCTCCTTTATCAGCATCAAAAGTTCCAGAATGAAATGCTCCTTCATTAGCCAAAGCAAATCGCTCGATGTTGTCTCCACTTCGTGAAATTTTTAAATTAGTGCCTGCTTCTGCATTAGGAGTTTCAATACTATGTTTTGGATCTTGAGCAATGCCATTTCGGGTTACTAAATAAGAATATAATCCATTATATTTATCGTTTTTAACATGGGCTACAATCCAGTAATCAATGCCATTGGCATGGGTGGTTGCTGTTATAGCATTAGAATAATTTCCTGTGATTGCAATTTCAATAGCATCGTCAGTTTTTAGTGAAGTATTTATGTTTTTGAGTGCCATAGCTTCAAGATCAACTTCCGAATAAAACAACCCATTAGATGATGTTGTTACTATATAATAACACATTGGGTGAAGCGGTCTTGGTACTATGATTACATTTTGAAAATAAGACCCATTGGAGAAGTCTGCACCATTTAGTTTTCCTTTTAAAAGTAAATGACCACTTTGTGTATTTTGCCACACATTAACTCCATCGGTAGTAAATAATTCATGCCCAGTAAAATCACTCACTGTAGCATGATGCCTACCTAAAATATAATCGTATGGATTGCCAAAGGATTCGGCTGTATAAATAGTAGGAGAATCCCAAGGAGTGTTTTTGGCTTGACTAAAATCAAGTACTGGATTTAATCCGCTACTTCCATTATTAAAATAAGAAATCGAATTCCGCAAATCTTGCGCCCAAATACTCATCATCGCAGGGAGTAGCAAACTGCATAAAAGAATAGTTTTTTTCATAAGGTATAGTTTTTAGGTTAATAATGGGTATGCATTGTTGTATAACAGAATGAGGTAATATTCTATTTGTGATTTGGTAAAATTAACTTGAGTTTTTAAATCTATTTTACGGTTTTTTCGACTATTTTTTACGGTGTTTGATTTTATTTAGTAGAGGATTTGATTCAACTCAATAGGTCTTAACCTTTCAAACAGTCGATTGTTTTCAAATTAATAATGAAATCAAATTAAAACAAAATACAGAACAACCCATTAGCGAACTTATAAACTTTAACAAATGAGGGTGTTTAAAGATAAATAATGTTAAAATTTCAAAGAAATAAAATCGCTAAAATCTAAATACTACTTTAGAAAAAGTTTATAAGTTCCAAGATAAGTACCTATGATTACAAGAAAAATGCACACGATAACTTTAGTGGTAATACGATTTATTAATTTTCAGAATGCACTTTTAAAACCAATTGAAAAAGTAGTAACGACTTCTTTTTGTAAATCTTAAATAAAACTTAAATAAAACTTAAAAATAAATTAAGTATAAATTTTAATTTTTAGTTTTGTCAAAAATAAATCAGTATTAAATTTAAATCATTAACCCTAAATCTTAACAGTATGGCATCAACTTCCGAAGTAGGTCACACCAAAAACGTAGACAATTTTGAAACATTAATTTCTTATTGTACTGGATACGAAGCTCTCTACAATCCATCAAACACAAACATCACAATCCCCAATCTAACAACACTTTTTGACGAAAGCAAAGCATCTGTAAAATTGGTAAAAACTACCGAATCTCCTTTTAACAATATAGAAGGACAACGAAAATTAGTATTCAAACCCTTAAGACCACTTGCTACAAAAGTTCTTGGAGCATTGCGCGCTTCAGGAGCGCCTGCAACGGTCATTGCCGATGCCGAAACAATAAACCGAAAAATACAAGGAAAAAGAGCAGACAATACAATAGTAGTACCACAACCAGGAGAAACTCCAAAAAACAAAATATCAGTCTCTCAACAAAGTTTCGATATGCTTATAGACCATTTCGAAAAATTAATTGAGCTTATAGCAATAGAATTAAGGTACAATCCAAACGAAGAACCTCTAAAAGTGGCAAACTTAATTGACTACAAGAAACAACTAGAAATTATAAACACAAAAGTCAAAAACGCTTACACTCCCTATAGAAACGCTATGATAGCTAGAGACAAAATGCTATACAATCCAGAAACGGGTTTAGTAGCAATCTCCCAATTAGTAAAAAACTATGTAAAATCAGTATTCAATGCGTCAAGCCCAGAATACAAACTAATCAACAAACTACATTTCAAAACAATCCTTAAGTAATAATTTATCCCTCCTCTGGAGGGTTTTTCTTTAGTAAAATTTTCATCTCAAAAACCAAGAAGTTCACTACTGCATCGCGGAAGTTCTTTACTGCATCGCAGAAGTTCTCTACTGCATCGCGGAAGTTCTCTACTGCATCGCAGAAGTTCTCTTCTGCATCGCAGAAGTTTTTAATTGCATCGCGGAAGTTTTTAACTGCATCGCTGAAGTTCTCTAATGCATCGCAGAAGTTTTTAACTGCATCGCAGATTCACCCGGAAGTAGTCAGGGAGTAGTCATTAGATTGTGTAAACCCTGTGACCCACCGCAACAAAAATCACCCCGAACCATTATACCTAACTAAACCCTTCACGTCCAGTCTCCCTCTCCTCTGGAAAGGGTCGGGGAGAGGAATTCAAAAATCGTTAATCTTCAATCGTTAATCAATAGACACAATCATTATCCGTCTACTCTCCCTCTTCTCCTCTTTGGAAATCTAATGACTACTCCCCATTAAATATTTAATTTGAAGCATGATGCTTTAATAGTTATCTTTGGGAATAGGTGCAAAATAAAACAGTAAGCATTTTTGGAGTTTACCTAATATTCTCTCAAGTTTCAAAAAAAAAAGCATTGGCGCAATCGAACAAAGGTCTGGCGCAACCAAACAAAGCTTAGTCTCCATCGAAAAAGACATTGGCTGAATCAAACAATCCAATGTCTCCATCGAAACATTAGCATTGTGCCTACTTATCTAAACAAAAAAAATCCCGAACATAAGCTCGGGATTTTATTTATATCTAAAAGAAAGAATCTACTAATAAAATTCTAATCTGTTATCATCAATTTTAGCATCTGATTTCAACGCTGGAAAAACTCTTCCTGAAGCTTGAGCAGCACCTGCTTTTAATTTAGTAACATACTCATCATATTTAGGCAATTTAGGGGCTTTAGTAACAGCTTTAGTCATTACTACATATACTCCAGAATTTCCTTCAATAGGGGCAGAAACTTTGTTAACAGCGGTTCCAAAAGCAGCACCTACAACCTTAGGTTCAGCGCCTACACTAGGTAAAACAGCATTTTCAACTGATGCAGCAGGTACATTTTGAACTGTAGTTGCATTAGCTTTAGCAATAGCGTCTAATGATGAACCTTTCATTTTAGCCATTATTTTTTCAGCTTTCTTTTTGTTTTTGATAATTCCTTCAACAGAAGGTTTTGCATCTTCAACACTCATTAATCCTTTTTCATTGATTTTTTTCAATCGTGCAATGATGTTTCCAACATTTACAATCTCAAATCTTTTTACATCACCAACGTTAGTGTCCTTGGTATAAGCCCATTTAATGATTTGTCTTTGATTTCCTGCTGTACCAAATGCCTCGTCCATTGCTTTAGCTTTGATGGCTGGATTTACCGTAAGTTTAGCTGCTTTTGCAACTGCAGCAAAATCTTTATTTTTATTAGCGTCCATTTCAAATTGAGTCGCTTTGGTATAAGTTTCATTTGAAGTAGCTTCCGATGGTTGAATTTTTTGAGCAACGGTAGCCAAACGAATTGCATCTTGCTTATCAGTAACATTAATAATATGATAACCGAATTCGGTTTCAACTAAACCAATTTTTCCAACTGGGTTATTAAATACAAAATCATTGAATGGTTTTACCATTTGACCAGGACCAAAATAGCCTAAATCTCCACCTTGTTGTGCAGAGGAATCATCAGAATTAGTTAGAGCTAACATCATGAAACTTCCAGGGTTTGCTTGAACTTGAGCCAATAACATATCAGCTTTAGCTTTAGCTTGTTCTTTGGTTCTTTTCTCTTTTTTGTTAGGTACTTTAGTTCCTTCCCAACTAATTAAAATATGACTTGCTTTAGCTTTAGCTCCAGCTTTTCTTCCCATAGCTTTAGAAAGACAGTAGTATTTACCATTAATATAAGGACCATAAATTTCGCCAGTAGGCAAATTAAATAATTTGTCAGCATGCTCTGCAGGCAAATCTTGTTTTGTTACATAAGTAGAATCGTAAGGTTTGTCTGAATTGGCTCCAACAAATTCAGCAATATTTGTAGCCGATTTAAAACTAGGTAAGGTATCATTCTTACTAGTTTCTTTATTATAAACAACACTTCCTGAAAGTAAACCATTGATTTTAGCTTTAATATCTTCTTCATCTTTTGCAGACGGTTTGTCTTCAATTAAAACGTATTCGATTTCACGAGTTTCATCCGATTTGAATTTTTTCTCGTTTTTCTTCATGTAATCTAAAATATCAGCATCGCTAACTTTAATCTCACTATCTTTAATGGTAGAATATAAAACAGATACAAAGTCAAAATTGATTTTATCAGCATCCAATTTATATTTGAATTTTCCATCAGCATTTGTAACATACATTCCAGCCTTAATCATAGTGCTGTAAATTTGAAATTTAGAGTTAACTTCTGCATCAGTCTGTCTGTCTTGAAAAGCTTTTGCTTGTTCAGGATTTGATTTAAAAAATTCTTTAAATTTTGCAAGATCAAATTTCCCTAATTGATTTAAAAATTGTGGATTCTGACCAATATTAGGGTCTTTTTTGAAAACTTCAACAATATTATTTTCGCTTGTACGAATACCTGCTTTTTCAAATTGATTAGTAAATAATGCTAATGCAATTTCTTGATCCCAAATTTGATTAGCCGCTTGGGTTTGAGTCGTTGACTGCCCATTTTGACCGTTCTTCTCAGCATTCGCTACTTTGATTCTAAATTGGTCAAATGAAACATCTTTACCATTGATACTACCAACGTTTTTTGATTGACTTCTCATTCCTTTTGTGAATAAATCTTGAACAACAAAAGCTAATAAAGCAAATCCAATAGCAAGTAAAAGTAATCCGGAACGTTTTCTAATTTTTTGTAAAACTGCCATTTCTATATATGTTAATTTTTTATTTCAGTTTGCGAAAATACAATTATCTATGAAATAATTATAGTTGTAGTGCTATAATTTACAATAAATAATTATTTTTTTTTTATTCTTAGTCAGAAATAGTCATTTTAACCACTTCAATTTTAGTATTTGTGGCTTCTTCAATAACAAAATGAAAGTTGTCAATCAGAATTTGGTCGCCTTTTTGAGGAATTTCTTTTGAAGAATTGACTATAAATCCTCCAAGGGTTCCATAAGAATCATTTTCAGGAATGGCAAGTTTATATTCTTGATTAATATATTCCACATCCAAACGAGCTGAAAAAACATAAGTATTTTCGTTAAGTTTTTGTTCTATTAATTCTTCATCTCCATCATGCTCATCTTCAATTTCTCCAAAAAGTTCTTCAATTATATCTTCAATTGTAATTATTCCAGCAGTGCCACCATATTCATCTAAAACAACTGCAATGCTTTTTCTTTTTTTAGTAAGTAAATTTAACCCATCTTTAATAAAAATTGTTTCGGGAATAAATTCAACAGGAATTAAAATTGATTTAATGCTTTTAGGTTTTTTAAACAATTCAAAAGAATGCACATAGCCCACAATATCATCTATAGAATTTTGATAAACTATAATTTTTGAATAGCCTGTAGTAATAAATAATTCTTTTATTTCTGATATAGAATCATAGATATCGACTGCTACTAGCTCAGTTCTTGGAGTCATTATATCTCTTGCTTTTACTCCTGAAAATTCTAATGCATTTTGAAATATTTGAATTTCTGAATCAACTTCTTCATGGTCTTGAACAGAGCTCATTTGTTCATTTATATAATTCCCTAATTCCACTTTACTGAAAAAAGAGGGCACATAATCGCCTTCTGTGTTAAAGAATTTTTTTAAAATAAAATCGGAAATCCAAATAACAAAAGTTGATATATAGTTGAAAGAGATGTAAAAAATATAACTTGGAACAGCAAAAAACTTCATCAAACTATTTGAATACACTTGAAAAAAAACTTTAGGTAAAAATTCAGATGTTAGTAAAACAATTAATGTAGAAATTATAGTTTGAAGTAATAAACTAGCAAAATTTGATAAATGAAAAGGAAATGATTGTATCCATTTCATTAATATATCCCCCATATAAAATCCATAAACAACCATAGAAACATTATTCCCTACAAGCATTGTTGCAATGAATTTTGATGGTTTTTCGGTAAGTTTAGTTAATATATTAGAAAGAAAATTATCTTGTTTTTTTTCAATTTCAAGATAAATTTTATTGGAAGAAACAAAGGCTATTTCCATTCCAGAGAAGAAAGCGCAAAGAAGTAAACATACTATGATTACAGCTACTTCCATTAAGATTGTTTTGTTTTGTTTTGTTTATCTCTTTCTTCAAATTTTCTAGCAAATTTACTTCTAAAGAAGAAAGTGAAAAATGCTAATCCTGCAAGAATAACACTTAACCATGGCTTATCAACATCATGCCATTTAGAAGCGGCATCATATACCATAACGAATCCTATAAGTAAATAAATGTATTTTGTAATTTTGAGATAATTCATATTGTTATTGTTTTTCAATTTCTCCTGAAACCGCTTGAGAATTGATGATTTTAAAATCTTTACTAAAATCTACTCCTTCTCCATAAGAGACTCCTTTTGGGTCTGTAAATTTATATCTTTTTTCTGTGTAAAACCATTCGTTTTTTTGATCAAAATACAATTGTTCTGTTTCAAATACTTGGCCGGTTTCATTTGTGATTTTTACATTGCCTTGCAAATCTATTAAATCAGTATTCTTAAAGGTGACTGCATATTTTGAATTCACAAACGTTTTTTTTCCGTGTTCATCATACAAGGTTACATTCACTCCTTTTGGAAATTCAGTGAAGGGAAATTCAACACTTGCATAGTCAAGCATTTTTGAGCTAATTAAAACTGATTTTATTTTACCAGAATCGGTATATTTTATGTTGATGGAATCTGCCTCTCCACTAGGAGTAAATTCTGCGAAAGTTGATTTTTGAACTTCTTTAAAATTATCTTTACATGAAAACATCAAAAGAACGGCAAAAGCTGTTGATAAAAAAACTGATATTTTTCTTTTTGTTGAAATCATTAGTTTAAAAATGAACAGTTTGATCTATCCAACAACCCAAATGAACAGATTTCAGTTTGTTTTTTGAATCAAAAGTCACATTTTTCAAATACTCTTTTGACATGTTTTCGGCTGTAGTTTTATATCTTGGTTCAATTTTAATAGCTTTTAAGGCAGTATCCGACGCTAATTTGTAAATTGCTTTTTTTTCTGTTTCATTGGTAGCACATTCTGAAATACTATTTGCATATAAATTTGCTAAAAAAATATAATATTTACCATTTGAAGGATTATTTTCTATGGCTGTAAGTATCATCTGTTTTGACTTTGATTTATTTGAACTTGCCAATATAGATGCAGCAGTATAAGAGGTTGTGGCTTTTTGTAATTTGTCAGTAGCTAAAGATACTGACTCTTTAAAAAAATCAATTGACTTATCTTGATTTCCAGTATTCAAATAATAAGTTGCAAGATAGTAAGCTGACTTAGCTGATGGTTTTATTTTGTGAAGTTCTAAAGCAATAGTTTCAAAGATAGGTTTGTTGCCACATTTAACAGAAAGAGATTTGGCAGTAACGGATAACCAATTCGCATCCGATTTATTATTTTCAAAGTTTTTTTGAGCATAAGGTATTAAGTTGTCGCAAACCAAAATATCTTGCATATATGAATCTATTCCAGAAGCAACTCTTCCATATTCACTTGCTTTTGCTGTAAATTTTTGGCTATTTATTTCAATTAATGAATTTAAAGAAGTATATTTATTCAGTAGTTTTTCAATAGTAATTGACGATTTATCCGACTTATATTTTTCAAAATACATTTCAAAAAAAACCAATAATCCTTGAGGATTAGAGAATGATGTTTTTTGTTTATCAAATGCTTGATCTAAATAGTTAAATATTTCATCATTTGTTCCAGCTTTGTTATCATATAAAGACATGGCTCTTTTTTCAAGGTTTCCATTTTTATTTTCTGGAAAATTCTTGTCGTATTGGTCATATAACTTAATAAGCTCACGAACTTCTTTTTCTTTGTCTTTAGCGGCTGCAATTTCGATATTATATTGCAAAACATTACTTCCTAATAAGTATTCTTTTTCACTAAAAGAAGGGCATGAAAAATTAATATCCTTCCATGTTTCATTAGCTTTTTTAAAATCTTTATCGGTAATAAATTGACTTAATTGCTTTTCTTTTTCTGCACAATTGTTCACTTGCGCTTTTGCAAATAAAGTACAAAAGATAACTAACAGAACAAATTTAGTTTTCATACCAATAAAAAATTAAAGTTAGTTATATTTTCTTTTCACAAACCATTGATCATTAAATGAAAGACCGACACTAAAATTAAAGTAATTTTCTTTAACCAAACCTGCAGTGGTTGTTCCTCTATTCCCTAATTCAAGACCTAGATTTATATTTGAAAATGTTCCTTTTAAAGGCATTCCGAGACCAAGAGTAATAGCCGAATCTTTAATAGATTGATCATTAATTATTAATCCAGTATTTTCATATCTAAAACCTCCTCGATAGACTACTTTATCAAAATAGTTATTATAGGATTTGTAATTTGGAATATAATACCCGCCGACACTATATTTAGTTGCATTCCCGAAAGAGACATTAGTGATGTCATTAAAACGGTTTCCAAAAGTACTTGTTCCTTGGTGAGTTATTTCAGAACCAACAACCCATTTTTTAGTATCTCCTATACCGAATCCGAAAGTGAATTTTGAAGGTAATTTTAATATTGTATTATCTACAGTAACATCTACAACATCTCCAACAGCAACATCATTGGATCCCGATGTAGCTTGAACCAAAGCTAGATTTCTCCCATTACTTAACATTAAATTTGCCATTGGAGTATAGGTAGCACTAGAAAATATTGTAATATTTTTATTTAGTTTGGAATGAAATGAAATTCCTGTATTAAAATTAACTCCTCTCGCTTCAGAAGTATTAACTTCTCTAGTTCCATATTGAATTTGATTACCATCAGCATCAAAACGCAGCGATATATTTTTCGTATTTATTTTTCCAAAATTGTATTGGGCATCTGCACCAAGGCTTAAATTTTTAGTAATTTGATAACCAAAACCCACAAAAACTTTATTCAGTCCGCCATCACCTTTATAATAGTTGTCAGTTCTTATTCCATTAACATCAGTTGCGGAACTTCCAACATTATATCCTACTGAAGAATAAGGAACCAATCCAAATCCTACCCCAATTTTTTTTAATGGCAAACCAAGAGCTAAATAATCAAGAGTAGTTCTATTTGCTTTGTCGCTTTGAGAATCGGTACTAAGTTTATCAACAGAAACATTCCCTCCTAAAGCAAAGCTTGTTAGCTTTAAACTAGAATACATCGCTGGATTCATTATGTTTAGGTGAATACTGTCAGGTAAAACTGACATCCCTCCCATAGAACGGTTTTCAACCGTTCCTTTAAATCTAACGTCACCTATTCCGTAAAACGAGTAAGGAGAAGATGTGCCTTCTTGTGCAAATGAAACTAGTGATAAAAGTAAACTAATACTTACTATAATTTTTTTAATCATTGTTGTTGGTATTGAAAAGTTCGGTTCAAACTTTCTAAAAGGAAATTTGAATTGGCAAATATGGTATTTTTTAATCGTTCAGCCAAAAAATCTGTGTCTCCACCCGTTAAAATTATGATAAAGTTATCATATATCTTTAAATTGGAGCTAATATAACCATCTATTTCCATTACAATGCCATTTATTATTCCTGAATGTATTGCTTGGTCTGTTGAATCTCCAATTAATTGTTTTGGAATTTGTTTTGTCAATAACGGTAATTTAGCGGTATAATTGTGCAAGGATTCATAACGTAATTTTAAGCCAGGTGAAATTGCTCCGCCAAGATAGTTGTTGTTTTTATCAATAAAATCGTAGGTGATGCAAGTACCTGCATCTATAATCAATCTATTTTTGTTGGGGAATTGCAATACCGCACCAGACGCTAATATCATTCGATCTACACCAAGAGTCTGTGGGGTAGTATATAAGTTTTTGAATGGGAACTTACTTGCGTTTGAAATAAATTCAATTCTTATTGTTGAAAATAATTCAAAGAAGTCTCCTTTGTTGAGTCTTCCGACTGATGAAACCACTATATTTTTAATATTTGGAAAATTAATTAAAATATTTTTTAAGGGGTTTTTCCAATCATTATATGTTACAGCTTCTTTTTTTGCTAATGTATTCTGTTCAAAAACAGCCCATTTGATTTGAGTATTTCCTGCATCGATGGCTAAAAGCATAGTTGTTGATTTTGAATGGCAAAGTTACAAATAGATTTTTTTTAAAATTTGTTTTGGATAAATTAAAAATCATTCTATATTTGCACCCGCATTAGTGAGGTACCTTAGCTCAGATGGTAGAGCAATGGACTGAAAATCCATGTGTCCCTGGTTCGATCCCTGGAGGTACCACAAAACCCGAATAGAAATATTCGGGTTTTTTGTTTTATTTTTTTTAGAACCACAATCTTTTATTATTTGTTACTTATTAATTATTATAAAAATTAATTTGAAATGGATTTTTTATCTGTTTTGAATAAAGACATTTACTACTTTTACAACAACTAAATTTATTGGTATGAAAGCTTTTTTTATGATTATCTTTTGTTTATTTTTAATTACTGGTACAGCTCAGAGTTTTGATTGTAAACAAAAAATAGCCGAATATCAAAGTTTGTTTGAGGCAAAAAAAATAGATAAATCGTATGAAATTTGGAGCGAAGTGCATAAAAAATGTCAAAAAGAGTATCAAAGGATATATGACGATGGAGCAATTATTATTCAAAGTAAAATTAAGACTACCAAGTCATTAGTGGAAAAAGAACGTTTGGTGCGAGAGATTCTAAAAGGCTATGATGATGATTATACATATTTTCCAAGTCATGCTATGGATTTTGAAGTTAAGAAGGCTATGATAATGTATTATAATACAGTGAAAGCGAAACAGCAGATGGAGGAAATCTTTATTTTACTGGATAATGGTTTTACAAAGGCTTATAATGAAATTAAAGACGTCAATGCTATTAATCTTTATTTCAATTTGTATTTTGATAAATATAAAAGTAAGGATGTTACTGCTGAAAATCTTACTGAAAAATATTTCATGCTGAAAGATTTACTGAACCAACTAGAAATATCCTACCCTAATAATGAAAAAGCATATAGATTAGTAAGCACTCGAATGGACAATTTGGCAAAAAATGCCTTGACTTGTAATGGAGTTAGTGATTATTATAAAAAGAATTACACTATTAATAAAGATAATGTCAAATGGTTATTGGCTGCTATATCTAATATGCCTGTTAAATGTGCTTCAACACCTACTTTTTATATGCTAGTGGAAGCATTGTATAAAATTAATCGAACATCTCAATCTGCTGGTTTTATGGGACAGGCTGCATTGAAGCAAAAAAAAGTGACTGATGCTATTACATATTATAATGAATCTGAATCTTTGGAACAGAATCCGATTGAAAAGGCAAAACTAGATTATACTTATGCAACTCAAATAGCAATAAGCGATAAGCAAAAGGCAAGAGAATTTCTAAATAGAGCTTTGCAATTTGATCCTAAACTTGGAAAAGCTTATTTGTATTTGGCTCAACTTTATGCAGGGAGTACAAAAGAATGCAGCAGCAATAATTTTGAGAAAAAGGCTTTATATTATCTAGCAGCAATGACTGCACAAAAGACTATTTTAATAGATCCAAAACTAAAACCACAAACCGATAAGATTGTAGAAAAATACATGAAACTTTCCTTTACTCATAAGGATAAAGATTTAGATAACATGAAAGGTAAAGACTATACTGTTGCCTGTTGGATTAATGAATCGATTCTAGTTCCTAATAAATAAATTTTCAGTATTAATTACTTAATAGTAATAAAACCAATAACACTAGACTGTTATTGGTTTTATATAATCAAACTTTTATAAACTTATTTACATAACGACTTTTCGTTCAACAAAAGTTCCATCTTCCAATTTTATTTTTACAATCAAAGTTTGCTGACTTGTAGATATATTTGAACTGATAAAGCCTTTATTTCCGATATTGTTTACTTCAAGCAATTGTCTTCCTAAAGTATCATAAATGGTAATTTCTTGAATATTTTCATAAGAAGATTTCACAATTAATTGCCCGTTTGAACTCGAAGCAATTACATCGTCACCAATTAAAGAGTTTGTGTTTTTATCATTACCGTGACCTCTAGGATATTTATATCGCAATTTGAAACGGTCAGAAAAAGTTCCAGCTAAAAGATTAACGACGTAAGGACCTTGCCTTAAATTCTGGATAGAACCTGTTAACGTATCTTCTAGGTAAATTTCTCTAGAAACATTTTCAAACAAACCATCAACTGCACCAATTGCAATAGTATAATTTCCAGGCACAGAAACAGACACTCCAATTGGTACTATGTCATTCGGATTGAAAGGGAGAGAACGCCCCTGAATACAATATTTTTCTTTATCAATTAATGAATAAATTGCAAGAATTCCAGTGGTAATTGTTCCTGCATCAAAAAAACTATCTTTACTCATTGTTGCTCCTTCAACATAACCTACCAAAGTTCTATCGGTTTTATTATTCGGGTCAATAATATCTAACCAAATTCTATTTCGTTCGAGATTATTTACGTTATTATTTGAGCTGTTTACAGTTGAGTTTCCAGATTTATAAAAAATAGTGTTATTATAGGTGTTATTTCTTAATGTGTTATTAAAGGTAACTGTATCAGAACCTGCAGCTCCATCTATCATGGTTACAAAGAACCCTTGACCAGCACCAATAAACAAATCTACATCTGCTGTTGGACAGCAAGTAGTACCTGTAAAGTTGTAGGTATAATAATCTTGTGGTGTATAGTTGTACATATATGTTCCATAGAATGGACTAGGTATTAAAGCAGGGAGTGTTCCATGTGTCCATAAACGTATTTGTCCTTCTAGTTTTGTGTTATTGTCTAATAAAAATTGACTACCTCTAATAGAAGAAGGGTATGGATTACCTAATAGATTCCAATTATCACTAAAGTTCGTAATTTGTATTCCATTATTTCCAGCATGATAAGCTGTGTTTTGGTCAATACCTCTATAAATAGGGATGCTAATTACTCCATTATTAGGAACTCCATTAAAAAGACCATTAAGTGTAGTATTAACAGTAGAACTAAAACTATTAGGAGCGCTAACAATATATCCTTTGGCTGGAATCATAGTATCTCCATTAGCAGCTTCCCAATTTCCCCAGCCACCATTACTATTAGCTACAGTAGTATTCCATCTATAAATAGCGCCTGCTGAAAGGGGAGTAGCAATATTACTCACATTAAATCCAGCTACTGGTGACGACCAATATACATAATCCAATTTCCGTATGCTTGCATTTCTTTTATATGTAATGTTACCAATATTTACATTATTCGCCACATTAGTAACCTGAATTAAACTAGAACTATCTTCAATTATAAAATTGCCAGTTGGCTCTACTTTAACCCAGTCAGTTACTGTAATCGTATTTACTGAAGTTATTGTTAAGGTAGCACCGTTTAAAACCGATAAGGTTCCTGCCAAAGCAGTATAAGGTGTTCCAATAATAATTTGAGATACAATTGGATTATTAGCTGTTAAAGGAATGATAACACAATCTGTTGCATTTGGGATTCCTACAGGTGTCCAATTGTTTGGTTTATTCCAGTCTGAGTCTATAGATCCATTCCATACTTTACTTCCAGAAACGGTAACTGTTGTAGTGCTCACTTCTTTTAAAATAGTTCCACTACACATGGCATAACTTACTTCAGCAGTGTATGAAGTAGTTGTTGGAGGGCAAACACTTATTACAGCTGTGGTTCCGACTACAGCACCAGTTGTGTCAGGCCCTTGATACCATTTTACAGAAGCAATAGAAGTTCCAGATGGCATAAATCGCCATGCCTCATTAGTAACAGTCCAATTAGGATCTAATCCATTTCGGTTAGGAGCCACTGCAGCTTGTGTGCCAGTGCTATCTTGAATTCCTACTGTTGCATTTCCATCGTTCCAGGTAGAACAGACGCTTTTGTTTTTAATGTATACATCTATAATATTAGTGTTTTCATATAAAACAATCATTCCAGTATAGAGTATTGAATTACATACGGTGGAAAACATTGGTACATCACTCCATGAAGCTACTAAAGCTCTACATCCTGTATTTAACGTTATTAATTCCCAACCAATTTGACCTCCTTTACTCGGGTCAATATCATGGTAGACACCAAAAATGGAACTTAAAAATAATGAGGTGCTTGGTAAATTGCTGTTATAAGACCATTCTGAATAGCCTCCAGGGCTATTATTAACAGTGTCAAAAGTGATTACTCCATTAGAACTGATTAAACATTTATTATAATTGTTACCATAAAAGCAAAAATTAAAAGGCAGATTAATCATTGGTGACCAAACATCATCCACATTTGCACTAACCGGATTTTGTAAACAAGTAAATTGATAGGGTGGAGCATAAGGAATAGATTGTACGGTATAACTTGTAGTTTGACCCATGGCTAAATAAGTCGCTTCTAAACTTGCACATCCGGATCCTGAGCATCCTGTAATTGGAGGAGGAGGAGCTCCATTTAATCCTAAACCACCAGCGATTACAGACGGGCAACCTAAAGTAGTAGTTCCATTTCCATTACCTACAGCACAATTAGGTTGGAAAAAGCTAATCGCACCTATCCAAGCGCCTTGTCCTAATCCACCGCCACAATTGGCACGTACCCAAATATAGTAAGTAGTTGAAGTGGTTAGCCCGGTTAAACTTATTGATGTTACTCCAGCTCCTGTAGACCCTGTAGGAGTTGTGCCATAACTAGGGGCTATAGCACTTGTAGATAAATAATAATCATATCCATTTGCTGGTGAAGGCGTTGCTGCTGTCCAACTAATATTGCTAGCTGTGGTGGAAACAATTACTGCTGCAATTGAGGAAGGATTTCCTGAACATGCTAAAGAAGTTACCACGAAAGTATAATCTTCTGTTTCTCCTGTAATACCAGAGTTACAACTTACGGGTGTTGACGAAAAATAATTCACAACAACTCTCATTCTAGTACTTCCTGAAAAAGCTGTTGCGGGAACAGTAAAACTTCCAGAAGGATTAGAGTAAACATATCCAGCAGTTGTATAAACCATTTCGCCAGCATCTGTAAAAATACCATTTTGATTCCAATCGACAAATATAGAGATTCCAACTCCACCTGCAATTCCTGAAATGGAAGTAGTAAAAGAAACAACACCGTTTTGAATTTGAGTTACAATTTGTGTAGCTGTAAAATTGCCATAGCCAGATGCAGAGTATCCTGAACTATTATTACTTATGTTTGTTAGCCCACCTGTTGTATCAAAATTAGATAGATAAGCAGTACTTGATGTTGAAGTAGAAGTGCAATAGCTACTTGATAGTGTAGCATAGGCAATTGTGTTTGAACTAACACTTGTTCCGCAACTATTTGTAGCTCTAATTCTATAATAATAAGTGGTGCCAATAGTTAGACCAGTAACACTATAGGTAGTTACATTTCCAACTGATAAATTATTATAACCTGCTACGAAACTAGCAAATGTATTGCTTGTAGAAACATCAAGAAAATAACCAGTAGCACCAGACACTGAGTTCCAATTGGCTACAATAGAGGTAGTAGTAGCACTGCTTCCTGCAATAGCAACAGGAGAAGCTATTCCTGTAATGGGAACTGAAGCCGTAATAGCACATCCATTAGAAGTAGTATAGGTAATCGTTGTTGAGCCTGCAGTAACGCCTGTTACTAAGCCTGTACTGTTTACGGTTGCCACTGCTGTATTGGAAGAGACCCATGGATTAGTGATTGCTGCTGTTCCACTACCCGTTAATTGGGTAGTATTTCCTGTACAAGCAGACAAAGTTCCTGTGATCGTTGGCAAAGCATTTATGCCAACCGATGTTGTTGTATTACTACAAGAAGTTGTTGTATTTGTAAAAGTAAAGGTGGCGTTTCCAACCGCAACTCCTGTTACTATTCCTAAATTGGTTACTGTTGCAATACTATTACTGCTGCTTATCCATGTTCCTCCTGTAGTAGGCGAAAGTGTAATAGTGCTACCTATACAAACTGATGCTCCTGCAGTTACTACTGGTAATGCATTTATAGTTATTGCACTTGTAGTTGCACTACAATTAGTTGTCGTATTTAAAAAGGTAAAGGTTGCACTTCCTGCGGCTACTCCAGTCACCACTCCAGCATTGTTTACAGTTGCAATTGTATTGTCACTGCTTGTCCATGTTCCTCCAGTAGTTGGCAATAATGTAATTGTACTTCCTACACACATTGAAGTGGTAGGAGTACTTACCACTGGCAATGCATTTACAGTAACAGAATTTGTTGTGTTACTACAATTGGTAGAGGTATTTACGAATGTAAAACTTGCGCTTCCCGCTGCTATTCCTGTAACTATTCCTGCATTGGTAACAGATGCCTTAGTAGCATCGCTACTTGACCACGTTCCGCCTGATGTAGGAGCTATTATAATGGTACTACCAATACATACTGCTGCTGCAGCTGATACAGCTGGTAATGCATTTACTGTAATTGAAATTGTATTACTACAATTAGGTGCTGTTGAGCTCGTAAAAGTTAATGTTACGCTTCCCGATGCTACTCCTGTTACAACACCCGCATTAGTTACTGTTGCAATAGTGATATCACTACTTGACCAAGTCCCGCCTGATGTAGGAGTAACATTAATGGTGCTTCCCAGACAAACTGATGCAGCCGAAGTTGTTACCACTGGTAATGCTGAAACAGTTATTCCACCCGAAAACCCTGTAGTTACTGTACATCCTGTTGAACTTGTAATTACACAATAATAGTAAAGTGTTCCTGCAACTGTGGTAAGTGGCGTATAACTACTACTATTAGTACCTACAGCTGTAGCTCCAACGGTAGAAGCTGAAGAATTACTATACCATTGGTAGGTACTTACTGTACCTCCAGTAGCTGAAGCGGTTAAAGGGGTTGATGCACTATTTAGACATAGCGACTGATTTGAAGTAGATGGCGATGATCCCAATAGAAAAGCACCACAACTAAGTGTTGTAAAATTAATTGGACCATACCATGAACTGTAAGAATTAGCACCACAATTTGAACGAACCCAAACATAGTAAGTTGTACCCGGTGTTAAACTTGACAACGATAGACTATTGGTAGCAGTTGTTGTTGTAGTTCCTACTAACGGCAATACTAATGACGAAACTGTACCATAATAAACATCATAATTTCCTGCGGTAGTAGCACCCCAATTTAAATTGGCTGTTGTTCCTGAAACACTACTTGAAGACAAACTAGATGGTTTAGGACATTGTGTACAATCTACCTTAATATTAAATCCTGCTGCATTGGTAGCTGCATCAGAAGTAAATCTAACAGTGACAGAACCATCAGACGCTATTGAAGAAATATATGTTGTTACTGCCGGAATTGTAGTAGATGTATATGTCAATAGATTATTCGCTAATGTTCCTGCGCCATTATTATCCCATATTTCTATTTTCTCAGTTGCGGCTCCTGTGTATGAAATAAACTGAACCCTAACATTATCTCCAGCTGTTGATGGTTTAAATGTAACGGTATTGGTTTGATTGATATTGTATTGATCGGAAGCCCCACCATTATCATAAAAATTATACACATCAGTATGTCCAACATTGATAGTTCCACCTGCGCAATTGACAGGAGCTCCATTACCTGTTTGAACAGGAGCTACTACAGTATTTTCAGGGTAACCTGTACTTATAGCTCCAGTACTCGTATAAGTATCCCATGAGATGTCATCTATAATTATTTGCCCTGCTACACCTCCTCCTCTTGTAGTAGTATCAGTTATTCTAAATTGAACGCTTGGATAAGAATTTGAAGGAAGTGTTACTGAAACTAATTGATAACTTGTAGTAAGCGATGCAGGAAGGGTATATCCCAAAACAGTATTAATATTTATTGGAGTTGTAAAACCATCGGTAGAATATTCAACCAAAAAAGTAAAAGCCCCAGTTGCTGCAGCACTAGTTTTAATATAAAAAGAAAAAGTTTTTGCATAAGGAATGGAAGGTGTCTTTAACCATCCTCCATTTGCTACAGTTTGACAAAAAATTACACCAGATCTAGCAATAGCCGCGTTACTTCCAAAATTAACCGTTGCTGCTGATAAAGTAGTAAAATTTGGAGAAGCTGTTGAAGTAGACGGATTTCCCCCAAGAGCTATAAAACTCTCAAACCGAGCATAAGGCCCTATTTGAGCTTGACCCACTAAACTAACAAGTGCAAATAAAAGCGATAGAAAAAGTGTGTTTATAGACAAGCTACCGTTATAGTTTAACGATGTTTTTTTAAGTAATTTTTTATTCATACCAACCAATTTTTAACGTTACACTATTCAATTTCTCTTTGCGTCACTTTAAATTAAAAAATAGAATATAGTATTGTAAACGAATAAGTTATAACTATATCGCTTTCGTATAATTTATTTTAGAAAAATGAAATTTGGATATGCTAATGTATAAATATATTTTAAAAGTATCATAATATATCGCTAATATTAACATAAATAATGGATTAATCTTACAATTATATCAATTTTTTAAGGATGTTGTATGAATAATATTTATTTTTTTAAGTCCTATACTAATACTTTTCTTTTTGAAACCCCCAGGCTCGAAGTTCCGTTTTATAGGTATCAGGATAATGTATGATTTGATGGATGAGACAATTAAAAAGTAGTTAATAAATGTCAATCGGAGTCTAAAAAAGCAGAATATTAAAGAGGAAAGATATTAAAACCTATATGTTCTTAATAGCCTCTGAAATAATAAACCCACCCGTCCAAGCATTTTGAAAATTAAATCCACCAGTTATCGCATCGATATTTAGAATTTCGCCTGCAAAGTATAAGTTTTGATGCAGTTTGCTTTCCATTGTTTTGAAGTTAATTTCTTTTAAGTCAATACCGCCAGCCGTTACAAATTCTTCTTTGAAAGTGCTTTTACCGTTTACCTGAAATACCCCTTGAGTTAATTGTTGTGCTAAATTTTGAAGTTGTTTTTTAGACAAGTCTGCCCATTTGGTTTCTTCCAATATTTCAGACGCAAGAACTAAACTTTCCCAAAGTCTATTAGGAAAATCGAACGGAGATTTCTTTGATATTGCTTTTTTAGAATGTTCTAGTTTGAGTTCTTTTAGTTTTTCTTCGGTTTCTTCCAACGTTAAATCATCCAACCAATTGACTTGAATGGCAAATTGATACTTTTTATCGGCTAATTCTCTTGCACCCCAAGCAGAAAGGCGTAATATTCCTGGACCACTCATTCCCCAGTGGGTAATTAATAAAGGTCCTGAAGCCGAAAGTTTAGAACCTATTACTTTTACAGATGCCAAAGCTGAAACTCCCATCAAATCTATGATGCGCTTGTCTTTGATATTAAAAGTGAATAGGGAAGGAACGGGCGGAACAATGGTATGTCCAATTTCAGAAAGCAATTCCCATATTTTAGGATTACTGCCTGTGGTCATGATTAGTTTTTGACAAGAATAGGTTTCGTGATTGGTTTCAACTTTCCAATACGTTTCTCCTTTAAAAACCGATTGTACGCTTTGCCCTGTTAAGATGTCAATGCCTAGTTTTTTAGTTGCTGATAGAAAACAATCGATTATAGTTTGCGAGGAATTTGAAACCGGAAACATTCTACCATCGTCTTCAATCTTTAGTGCGACGCCATGTTTTTCAAACCATTCAATTGTATCTCCCGAACAAAATTGATGAAATGGTCCACGAAGTTCTTTTTCACCACGAGGATAAAATTTCACTAAATCATTAGGAACAAAACACGCATGAGTCACATTACACCGTCCGCCACCCGAAATACGAACTTTGGTCAATACTTCTTGTCCACGTTCTAATATAACCACTTTAAGTTTTGGATTTTTCTCAACGATAGTAATTGCAGTAAAAAAACCTGCAGCACCGCCACCAACAATTATAATATCGTATTTTGAATTCATATTCTATCAGGAAAATCGGAAATTATACCATCCACTTGTAATGATTTTACAAATATAATGTCTTCTATAGAATTTACAGTCCAAGTATAAATTTTAAATCCTTTGGCATGAATAAGGGTTACCTTTTCTTGATTCAATAATTTGAAGTAAGGGTTTATAGAATGAGCTTTTATTTTTTCTGCAAAAGTAAGAGCTGTTTCAATAGAGTCTTCTGTTAAAACTCCAATAGAGATTCCTCCTTTGTCGGAATAACAATAATGAGAAACTTCCTCTAAAACCTCCCAATTAAAACTAGAAATTTGAAATAGATTGTAATTCCAATAATACTCATTTATAAATTTTTCAATTAATTGAATTACTTTTTGAGTAGCGTTAGCATCTTTGATTTCAATATTGATAATGCACCTTTGATTGATTAAATGAAAAACTTCTTCCAATGTTGGAATGTCTAATTCTTTTAATTCTATTGAAGTATACTCTTTTACAAAACCTTTTTTAGTTGTCGTTCTATAAATAGTTTTGTCATGAATGACCATAATTTCATTATTGGAACTTAAATGAACATCCAATTCTATAGCATCAACATTAAATGCTAACGCTTTTTCAAAGGATGCTAAAGTGTTTTCAGCAACATGTCCTTTGGCTCCTCTGTGTCCAATAGTAAGCATTATTTCAACAACGCATTGGTTCTGCGTATCGCTTCTTCATCTTTATAATCCAACCACGCTTGTCCTTTTCGTTTGCGCATCCAATTATCGTAATGACGAATGATGGCAACATTGGCAAAACCTTTAATTAAATTACTTGGTCTACCAGCTAATGAACGCAAGCTTAATGAAAAACCGGGGGTTAAATATTTCATATAATGCCACCAACCTTCAGGCATGTAAAGCATTTCACCATGATTGAGATTGGTGATATAAGGTTTGATATGTTTTAAAGCAGGAAATCGTTCAAAATCGGGATTATCAAAATCGATATCTTCATTACAAATCCATGAAAAAGGAAGACGGTACATGTATTTAGTTTCTTGTGGGTCAACCAAAACGCATTGTTTTTTTCCATCAAAATGAATATGAAAGATATTAGGAAAATCAATATCATAATGCATAAATACTTTGGCATCTTGACCTCCAAAAAATAATAATGGTAGACTTTTTAAAAGACGAATTCCCAAGTCTGGCCATTTCATATCGTCTTTCATTGACGGTACATCTTTCATTAAATGATAAAGAAAAATGCGTAAATCAGTAGGCCCTTTTTCAAGAATATCTATGTATTCTCCCATGGACATTGTAAAGTCTGGTTCGTTTACTTTTTTGGTATAATCTGTTTTTCTACTGTCATAGAGCGGAACCATTTTATCTCCAGCAATTTCTCTTATGAATTTAATATTCCATTTCTCAAAAGCTGGCCAATCTTCAATTTGACGGGTTATTACTACTGGTTTTTGAGGTTTGTAATAATTCTTAATAAACTCTTTTTTAGTAAGTTTTTCAACTCGTTCTATTTCAATATAATCAAACGTCATAAATGGAAATGTTGAATTGGTTAATTAGTATACAAAACATCAAACTAAAGATACAATTTTTAGATGTAAGCATTGGTGTTAATTAAAATTATTTCAACAAAATAATTTTAATGAGTCAAGTTGGACTTTATTAATTGGCAATTATATTTTTTTCAACTAATAGAATAGTAAACGAAGTATCAAATTTTACTATCCCATTTGCAACAACGGATGTTTTCCCTGAATAAGTGTCTTTTACTTTAGTTCCATCTTTGAAAATAGTTCCAACCGAAATTTCTTTTTTTCCATAAGGTAAATCCAATCCAATCACAACAACATCGTTAATATTGTTATTGGTATATGTTCTACTAAAAACATAAGGAGTGCTCGAAATTTTTGAATGTATTCCAGCACCAATTGCTAGGTGGTTTTTTCTGAAATTACTTAATTTTTTCCAATGCAATGCTATCTCAGCAGTAATGGGATTACTTTTTAAATCATCCCAATTCATATCAGAACGTAAAGTGGCATCACCTTGTGTTCCAGCGATATCTAGTGAACGACCACTTTCATCACCATAATAGGTTTGAGAAATTCCCGGTGCTAACAATAATTTAGTAGCACTTTCAAATGTTTTCTCACGTTTTTTATCAAATGGATTGCCATCATCATGAGAAGAAATATAATTCATTATTGTATTACCTTTTAGGTCATTATTCAGGATGGCAGAATATTTTGAAAACAATTCTTCATATCCCATTTTAGCATCAGACGGAAAACTAAAGTTGATTAACCCCGTAAATCCATTCTCGAAATAGTTTACTTTCTTATCGCCAAAATCATACAATTTCTTTCCATTAATGCCATAACCATAAACTTCGCCCACCATAAAAAAAGGATTATTGTCTAATACTTTTGAAGGGTTTTTCTTTTTGTATTCTGCAAATGCATTATCACATACCTTTCTGAAATCTGCCCAAACATCTTCTTTAACATGTTTTGCTGTATCTACTCTGTAGCCATCAATACCATAATTGGTGATGTAATCAGAAAGCCATTTCATGATGTAATATTTTGGAGCTCTTGGATAACCTGTTTTTGTAAAAAAATCAGTCAGTTCTTTTATTTCTTCATTATATCTCCCTTCTTTTATCCATTTTTCAACTAAGAAAGGAGGAAGAGATACGTTTTCATTGCTTTCAGTTTTCACATCTGGAAGATTGTCAACCAAAGTACAATTGATATAAGTGTCATATGAATTATAGGTGCATTTTGGAGAAGTTCTTACCCAATCATTTGGATAAACAGGATCTTCTGAAGTAACAGGGCCGGTATGATTGATAACGGCATCTAGCATAATTCGAATTCCTTTGGCATGGGCTTTTTGAACCAATTCGGCTAAATCTTTTTTGGTTCCAAAACTAGGATCTAGTGAACTCCAATCTCTAGTCCAATAACCATGAAAACCATAAGTTAATCCTGTTCCTTCATCAACGCCATCGTGAATTTGTTCTACTATTGGTGTCATCCAGATAACGGTAGTTCCTAATTTATCAAAATAACCTTCATCTAATTTTTGAATAACTCCTCGAATATCACCTCCTTCAAAACCTCTTAATTTCCCGGTTTCTTTGTTTCTGTTAAACGTGTGATCATTGGTTTTATCACCATTATTGAATCTATCAGTCAATAAAAAATAGACATTGGCATTTTCCCAAACGAAAGGAACTTTTGGTGTTGCAGCTTTAGCTTTGCTATGTGTGGTTATATGTCGAGCCTTTTTCTGTGCAAATGAATTGGAGCAAATTATTAGTAATAGTAAGACGAAAGTGTTTATTTTTTTAATCATAATTTAGTATTCTATTTTTATTTCTGTATTGGTTCCCTTTTCCCAAGTTATTGGTATTTCTAATGGTGTAGAAAAAGTTGTATTAAGAAGTTCTTTCCCATTTAAATACATTCTTTTAGATTGGATATTATGAATTATTAATGAAACTTCTTTTTTGTTTGAATTATAATTTTTTCCAACTTCAGCGTTTAATTTTAGTGTCAGCACTTTATTAGAATTAGAGCTGTTGAAATTTAAAATTTCATATTCCCCTTTTTCATAAGCGTTGGCAGTAAGTCCGTTGTCATTATAGACTTTGCCACTTGATTTTGAAACTGTTTCATCAAAATAAAAATGCAAATCAAAATGATCTAATGAATATTTAGTAGAGTTTTGAATGGTTTTAATCATAGGGATAAAAGCGCCACCTCGAACAAAAACAGGAATGTGGTCTTCAACAACATTCACGATTGAGGTAATTCCAGCGGTATATTTTTTATCTGTATAAAAATCAAACCAATTGTTGCTTTTTGGAAAGTAAATAACGGAAGATGTTACAGCTGCTTTTGTAATTGGAGTTACTAAGAAATCATTTCCCCAAAGATAGGTTTCGCTTACTTTTTGTAATTCTAAATTATTAGGTTCTTCAAAAAATAACGGACGCATTAAAGGTGTTCCTTTTTGATTGTTGTCAAAAGATAAAGTATAATTATAAGGCATTAATTGATAGCGCAATTCTACTTGTTTTTTAGCTTTAGCTTTTGTGACAATATCTTTATAAGCTACTTCAGAAGCTACATCTTCTTGTGCATGTGGGCGAAAGATGGGGTTAAAGACTCCGTATTGAATCCAACGCAAATACAATTCATTATCAAAATAATCTCCTGCAAAACCACCTAAGTCAGAATGCATATAGCCTAATCCTTGCATCCCCATTTGAAGTGAAATTTCCATTTGACTTTGTAATCCACCCCAACTTCTAGACACATCACCACTCCATGGTATCATTCCGAATCGTTGTGAGCCTGAATAACCCGAACGCATTAATATAAATGGGCGAGTAGCTGGAAAATCTTTTTTATAACCTTCTGCAATTAATTTAGCCCAATTGTGACCATATACATTATGAATTTCATCGGCTTTTCCACCTGCTGTTATTGCTTTTGATGGAAAAACTTCAGGCTCACCCAAATCACCCCATAATCCACCTACACCTTGATTGATTAATCTTTTGTATACATTCCAAAACCATTCTTTTCCTTCAGGTTTGAAAACATCAACAAGTCCAGTGTTGCCAAAATAGAAATCCCAAGTGGCCGGTTTTCCATCTTTAGTTCTAGCCAAAACATTTTTAGCTACAGTTTCTTGCCATTTGGATGAAGTTGTTAAAATAAATGGTTCTGTAATTAAAACTGTTTTAACACCTTTGGTATTTAAATCGGATATCATTTTATCAGGATTTGGAAAGTTATCCTTATCCCAATCTAAATTACCCATTGTTCCTTTAAGTGTTTTTCCAAACCAATACAAATCCAAAATGATGGCATCTACTGGAATTTGACTTTCTTCAAATTTCCGAATTGTTTTTTCAACTTCTTCTTGAGAATGGTATCCAAAACGAGAAGAGAAATTCCCTAATGCCCAGCGAGGAGGCAAGGGCTGTTTTCCTGTTAAGGAAGTATAATTTTCAATTAAATCGGTCCATGAATCGCCAACAATTACTTGATATGTTTTTCTTCCTGAAATAGTTTCATAAGCTAAAGTATTGTCTTTTTTGCTATCCAAATCTAAATAACCAATAGCTGAATTGTCAAAGTGAACTGCGTACAATTTGGAGGATAAAACTAAAGGAATACAAAAGTTCATTAATTCAGCATGAGTTTCATAACCATAATGCGCCCGATTGTACAATTGCAAACGATTGCCTCTACGGTTCATTCCCAATACTCTTGCACCACCTCCGTAAAGTACTTCCTCTTTTGAAATATTGAAATCAATTACTTCTGTAGAATCTTTTTTTATGTAGCCATTTTTTTCAGAAAAAAATATTTCACCTTTATTACTATAACTTATTTGAAATGTTTTTTTATTAATTAGTACAACGATATTATCAGAAGATAGCATTAATGCATTTTGACCTTCAGTAAATTTAAAATTTGTATTTTTAGGGTTTAATACAACTGCTTCTGATATGGGATTGAACGTTTCCCCATTTGGAATGAACGAAGTCTCAACAATTTTATCAGAATAGGGTTTGATAAGATAGGAGCCATCATTAGTTTTAATTTCTAATGTGTTTTTTTTCCATGTGTGAGAAATGTATTTTCGCTTTGCGTTTTGGGCAAATGAAATAGTCGTGATTAATATTAAAACAAGTATTTTTTTCATTCTTTTACTTTTTGAACCATCTAGTGATTATGCTATTTTTATTGTGACTAAAATCCTGATGGCTTAGGTTCTTTATTTCAATTCTAATACCAAAGCAGATTTTCCATCTATTTCTATATCATCTTTTAAACTGATTTGTTTTCTAGTAATTACATCTGTTCCCGTTTGATAGTTTTTGATACTCTCTTTAAAATGATTAATGTTTATTTTATGTTTATCAGTGTTGTTGTTTATTATAACCATCACACTTTCTTTATCATTATATCTGAAGTATACATATACATTATTTTCAGGGATGTAATGCATCATTTTTCCTGAATGAATCACTTCTTTATCTTTTCTCCAATTGAATAGTTTAGAAGTAAAATCATGAAATTTTTGTTGTTCTTCATTTCGTCCTGATGCTGCAAAGGCATTGTTAGAATCACCACTCCAACCACCTGGAAAATCTCTTCTTATGTCACCATCGCCTTGCCCCTTGTCACCTGCCATTCCAATTTCTGAACCATAATACAATTGAGGAATTCCACGAATTGTAGCAATTAATGTCATTACCATTTTATATTTGTTGAAATCATTTTTGTAAACATCATTAAAACGATTTGTATCATGATTTTCAGCAAAAACTAATATATTATTGATGTTAGGATAAAGAAAATCATTGGTAAAATTGTTATATAGTTTTATCATTCCCTTATCCCAATTGGATTTTTCTTCGTTAAAAACACCTCCAGTTATGGCATCATATAAAGTAAAATCCATTACACTAGGTAAATTGGAATTGTAATTTTCAATAGCTCCAATTTTACTGTCTTTTTGCCAATAGGCCATTTGTGCTTGACTGTTCATCCATACTTCGCCAACAATGTTGAAATGAGGATATTCATCGGTGATAGCTTTGGTCCATTTAGAAATTCCTTGTTTATCACAATAGGAATAAGTATCTACACGAAAACCATCTAAATCGGCATATTCAATCCACCAAATGGCATTTTGAATCAAATAATTTAAAACTAATGGATTGGATTGATTAAGGTCGGGCATTGATTTTACAAACCATCCATCCACGCAATATTTAGTATCAATGGCAGAAGCATTTGTATCAAATTGTGTTGACATTCTGTAATTGGTTTGTGCATAACCTGGAAATTGATGCAACCAATCATAAGTTGGCAAATCATTCATCATCCAGTGTTTGTACCCCCAATGATTAGTAACATAATCCATGATGTTTTTCATGCCTCGTTTATGTAGTTCAGAGCTTAAACGAACGTAATCTTCATTGGTTCCAAAACGAGAATCTATTTTGTATACATCTGATTGCCCATAGGTATGATAGGAACCTCTTTCATCATTATCTTCACAAAGAGGTGTTGGCCAAACCGCAGTAGCACCTAATTCTTTGATGTAATCCAAATGTTGAATAATCCCTTCAATATCTCCACCATGGCGTCCATTTTTGTTATTTCGATCAGCTTTTTCAATAGTTTCTTTTGTACTATCATTATTTGGATTTCCATTGGCAAAACGATCGGACATGATTAGATAAATCATATCAGAACTATCATATCCTTTTCGTAACCTAGAGTTTTCTTTTCTCGTTTTCAGTGAATAATTTTGAGTAAACGACTTGTTCTTGTTTTTAAAAGTGAAAACAAAATCTTGTGTCGATGTATTTTTAGTATCAACGGTTACGAATATATAATTAGGGTTTTCGGTTTTTTGAACTCCCTTAATAATAATTCCATTGGAAACAGTAACTTCATTTTGAGCAATATTTTTTCCGTAGAACATGATCTGTACTTCAGAAAGATTCATATCGCTCCACCAAAAAGGAGGTTCCATTCGATCTATTTGTGCGAAAATTGAAGAAGAGATTAAGAAAAAGAAAATAATTTTTTTCATGAGGTTTTTTTATTAACCAAGGAAGGCATATAAGTTCATTTAAGTTTTTCTTATATGCCATCTTGTATGGATTAATTAATTATTTTTAAACTGTGACCAAACTATTTGGCTCTACTAAAACTTCTTTTCCGTTTGCGAAAACTTTGATTTCTTTATCGCCTTCTAGTGAAAAAGTAGTTTCATTCTGTTGAACTGCAATTTTTAAAATTTGATTTCTAAAATTAATTTTAAATGAATAACCTTCCCATTCTTTTGGAATTTTTGGTTCAAAATGAAGCATGTCGTTTTTAACACGCATTCCTCCAAAACCTTCCACAATACTCATCCATGTACCTGCCATTGAAGTGATATGACAACCTTCTTCCACTTCTTTGTTGTAATCATCCAAATCTAAACGAGAAGTTCTTAAATAAAATGTATATGCTTGTTCCATTCTTCCTAATGTAGCAGCTTGAATTGAGTGAACGCAAGGAGAAAGTGAACTTTCATGGACAGTAAATGGTTCGTAAAAATCGAAATGTTTTTCTAATTGTTCTTTCGAAAAATGATCTTCAAAGAAATAGAATCCTTGTAATGTATCAGCTTGTTTGATATAAGGAGAACGTAGAATTCTATCCCAAGACCATTTTTGATTAATTGGACGTTGACTTTTATCTAAGTCATGTACTTTTATTAATTCTTTATCTAAGAAACCATCTTGTTGTAAATATACATCTTGTTCTTCGGAATATGGAAAATACATATTGTCAGCAACTGCTTTCCAATGTGCAATTTCAGCATTATCCAAATATACTTTGCTCATTATTCGAGCATAATCTGATGCGTATTCTTTTTCTACTTTATTAATTTGTTCAACAGCATAATCAATACACCATTTAGCTAAATAATTTGTGTAAAAATTATTATTTACGTTATTTTCGTATTCATTCGGTCCAGTAACTCCAAGAATTACATATTGATTTCTATAAGTAGAGTAGGTAGCTCTTTGATGCCAAAAACGAGCAATTCCAATTAATACTTCCAATCCTTTTTCAGGAATATAAGAGTAATCTCCTGTAAATCTATAATAATTAAAGATAGCAAAAGCAATGGCACCATTTCTGTGAATTTCTTCAAAAGTAATTTCCCATTCGTTATGACATTCTTCACCATTCATGGTAACCATTGGATATAAGGCAGCTCCGTTTTTGAACCCTAATTTACCTGCATTTTCAATTGCTTTATCTAATTGATTGTAACGATAAGTTAGTAAGTTTCTTGCCACTTGTTGGTCTTTAGTAGCCATATAAAAAGGAATGCAGTAGGCTTCCGTATCCCAATAGGTAGATCCTCCATATTTTTCTCCAGTGAATCCTTTCGGTCCAATATTCAATCTAGAATCTTTCCCTAAATAGGTTTGGTTCAATTGGAAAATATTGAAACGAATTCCTTGTTGTGCTTTTACGTCTCCATCAATAGTGATATCAGACATTTCCCAAATTTTAGCCCATGCTTGAATTTGGTTTTCAAGTAATTGTGCATGTCCAATTTGTAATGCTTTTATAATTACATTTTCAGCAGCAGTTTGGGTGTTTTCGTGATTTAATGAAACTGTGTAACCACCTAATTTTTGTATTGATGAAGTTTGTCCTTTTGCCACAGCAACTTCATAAGTAAATTGAATTTTATCAGCAGTTTTCTCTATATTTGATGGAGAGATATTCAAATTGTTTCCTTCAAGCAAAATAGTGTTTTGCATAAATGTAGTAGCTGTAAAATGTGTTTTAAAAGTTCTAGCAGTTACAAAAGCTTCATTTTCGTTATTTGAAACAGATAAAGGCTCCCAAAATTTTTCTTCCCAATTGGCATCTTCATTGTGAACTCCCGCATCTAAATAAGGTTTGTAAACAATTTTAGCCTCACCATTTAAAGGCGTAATTTTATAATTAATCACTCCTAATTCATCAATATCTAATGAAAGGAAACGATTTACATTGACACAAACTTGAGTGCCATTTTGCAAAGTAGCTTTAAAAGAACGGTTGTAAATCCCTTCTTTCATATTTAATTCACGTTTGTAATTAGATACTTCTTTACATTTTGCCAAATCTAGAACCTCTCCATTGATTTCAATATCAATTCCAATCCAGTTTGGAGCGTTTAATACTTTGGCAAAATATTCGGGATATCCATTTTTCCACCAACCTACTTTGGTTTTATCCGGATAATAAATTCCTGCAATATAACTTCCTTGGAATGTTTCTCCGGAATAATGTTCTTCAAAATTGGCGCGTTGTCCCATAGCACCGTTTCCGATACTAAATAAACTTTCAGACGATTTCACTCTCTCTGCATCAAATCCTTCATCAATGATGGACCAATTGTCTGGTTTTATATAATCTTGGTTCATTTTATTTTTATTTGTTGTTGGTTTCAAGTTTCAGACTATAATTGGGATCTGAAAAATGAAACAAAATTTAATTTATCAAACTTTCAATAAATGAAATGTCAATAAATGTAAAATCTTTAAATATGTATTTAGCTTCGTGTAAGGTTGTAGCATCTCCAATGCCTATACTAACCATATTGGCAATGTTTGCAGCCTGAATTCCTGCTACTGAATCTTCAAAAACTATTGAATTCTCATTAGTTGCATTTAGTTTTCTTGCTGCTTGCAAGAAAACTTCGGGATCTGGTTTTGCGTTTGAAACATCATTTCCATCCACAATGGCATCAAATAAATTTATGATGCCTGTTTTTTCTAAAATCGGTTTTGCATTTTTACTGGCAGAACCTAATGCTATTAATTGATTTTTATCTTTCAAGTAATGCAAAACAGGAAGTACTCCAGGTAAAATTTCACTTTCATCTATATCAACTAAATAAGATAAATAATCCTCGTTTTTTTGGATAAGCCATTTATTTTTATCTTCTTGAGATGCTTGAACATTTCCAAGTTCTAAAATAATGTCAAGTGAACGAACTCGACTAACTCCTTTTAATTGCTCGTTGTGCTCGGGAGTAAATTCTATTCCAAGTTCTTGAGCTAATTTTTGCCATGCCAAAAAATGGTATTTAGCGGTATCAACAATTACTCCGTCAAGGTCGAATATGAATGCTTTTTTTGTCATTTTGATTGTAATTATTCTGTTTTTTCTTTAATTGAGGAAACAGTTAAACCTGCAACAATAAGTGAAATTCCCGCTACTACTATCATTAAAATAGCATTGCCAGTAAAAATACCTTTGTCTGCAATTTCAAAACAGCGTATGTCTTTATCATTATAAAAAATGGCGCCTTTGTGGACTCCTAATATTATTCCGCCTAACGCACCCGCTGCAATTTGAGGAAGAGTTATTGTAGCGTTGAATAATCCCATGTAAACCCCCATTTTATCCGCTGGTAATGAACTTGATAACATTGCATAAGGTAATGCTAAAATTGCAGCCCACGCCACACCAACACCAGTCATTGATAAAAATAAAGAGTATTTATCATGAAAGAAATACATTGAAACTAATCCAATACCTCCTAAAAGTAAAGAAAAACTATAGGTTTTTTTACGGCCAATTACTTTTGCAATTTTTGGAATAGACAAAGCATATAATGCTGCAATGGCACTATAAAAACCAAATAAAACACCAGTCCAATCACCAGCATCATTAAAGGCTTGTGATTTCGGATCATCTGCAATAGAACCCCAAATGTGTCCAGCAATTCCTCTTGTAGTATAAACCCACATAAGAAATAGCGCAAACCATGAAAAGAACTGAACTAGACCTAATTGCCAAAATATTTTTGGTGCATTTGTCAATAACTCAATAAAATTAGTTTTTTCTTTAACAACTGAAGTGTTAAAATCGATTCCATTATATTCAGCATGTTCTTTTGGAGCATATTCTTTGGTTCTAAATACTGTCCATAAAACGCTTAATAATAAAATTGTGCCACCAATATAAAATGACCAAATTACAGAATCGGCAACTTTTTGTCCTAAAGCTGGAACGTTGGAAAATAAATTGAATTTTACTAAAGCCCAAGGAAGTAATGACCCAAAAACAGCTCCAAAATTTATTAATGCACTTTGAAGTGAATAGCCAAGGTTTTTTTGTTCATCATTGACCATATCACCAACTAATGCTCTAAAGGGTTGCATGGTAATATTAAATGAAGTATCCATTAATAGTAACATCACGGCTCCAAAAACTAAAATAGGAAGAATGTTTGCAAAGTTTCCTGAATTTGGCATAAAGAACATTGCCAAAGCCGACATAATGGATCCTAGTAAAATAAATGGAATACGTCTTCCAAGTCTAGTCCAAGTTTTGTCACTTGATAGACCAATAATTGGTTGTACTATTGTTCCTGCTATAGGAGCTGCTAACCAAAAATAATTAATCTTGTCAACATGAGCTCCAAGAGCTTCAAGAATTCTACTAGTGTTACCATTTTGTAGAGAATATCCAATTTGAACACCCATAAATCCGAAACTCAAGTTCCAAATTTGCCAAAAACTTAATTTGGGTTTTTTCATTATCGTAAATTTTATAGATTTTACGATAAGCGGTTTGCTTATCAAAACTTATTTTATTTTCGAAGTAAAGTATAAGCTTTAATAATTGGCGTAAATATATTAAAAATTTTAACTTCTAACTGACAAACCTAAAAAAAAGGCAATAAAATGTTCTCAAACTATGCAACTGCTTGGGTTATCAATTAAAATAAAATAACAACTCTTGATATTTTAACCTAATGTTGTTTTATAAATGAACTTTTTTATGAAAAGAGCTCTTTATAGTCCAAAAAGAGTTCTTTTTTTAGTTGAAATTCTCTCAAATAGATAAACATCTTTATAAAAATAGCTTTAAAATTTGAATTACTCTTTACAGATTTTTACAGTGGTGCATCTTTGGTATATTGAGTTGTGCAGGAAAGTATCCCAAGGATGTTGAGAAAAATTAATAATTTTGTTTGAAATTTGAAAAAAGAGTGGTAAAATAGTTCTTTTGACTCTCATCTATTTAGTAGATTCTCTCTCTACTAATTCTGTTTCAATCACTTCTGTTTTGTATTGTTCTTCATATTCTTCCTCTTCAATTTCTAATTTTTCAATAAGCATTTTTGCTGCTTTTTCACCCATTTTCACTCCGTTTTGACTAACTGTTGTAATGGAAGGAGAAGAATATTTGGATATAATACCATCTGTAAAACCAATCACAGATATTTCATGAGGAACTTTTTTATCTAATCTATTTGCTACTTTTATCGCTGTAACTGCAAAAATTTCATTTACTGCAAAAATAGCATCTAATTCATTGTTTTTTATAAGGTTTTCTACTTGTTCTTCAAAATTATCAGTATCCTCAATTTTTAAGATTAAATTTTCATTTACTTTTAAATCGTTGTTTTTTAGCGCTTTTAAGTATCCTTCCGTTCTTAATTTTCCAACGCTTACATAGTCTACGGTTGATAGTAAGGCAATTTTTTTAAATCCTTTGTCAATTAAATATTGAGTGGCATTGTAAGCAGCAAGATGGTCGTCAATGATTACTTTATCACAAAGAATGTCGTTAGTAACGCGATCGAACATTACTACAGGCATTCCTTGACTGATTACTTCAGTAATGTGATGAAAATCTCTTTTTTGTTGAGTTTCTTTTGATAAAGACATTATAAAACCATCGATACTTCCATTAGCCAGCATTTCCATATTAATTACTTCTTTATCAAAAGATTCATCTGATAGACAAACAATAACATTATACCCGTTTTCATTGGCAATATGCTCTACTCCGCTAATTACAGTTGCAAAAAAATGGTGTATGATTTCAGGAATAATGATGCAAATAGTTTTTGACTTTCGGTTCTTTAAACTTAGTGCAATATTGTTTGGTTTATAGTTATATAATTTAGCAAATGCTTGTACCTTTTGACGAGTGTCTTCGCTAATTTCTGTGCTATCTCGCAATGATTTTGATACAGTAGAAATTGATACGTCTAATTCTTTAGCAATTTGCTTTAAAGTTACTTTTCTTCTCATCTTGTGAATTTGATAAATGTTTAATTTTCAATAAAGATATATTTATTTTTTTATACTATCAATTTTAAAGATAAAAACATGAAATATTGAGAAAGTTTTCAACACGAAAACGTTTTCGGTACAATATATATAAGGTCTGATTTTTTTATCCAATAAATTTACATAATTTTAACGTTCGAAGTTAAGTATAAGCAAAAAAACAAATTATTAACCTAAACAAAATGTATGAAAACAATTTACAAAAAGTTGTTATTTTTATTACTCATGCTTCCCTTTAGTGTTTTGGCACAAAACACAGTGGACGGAGTAGTTGTTGATTCGAAAACGAAACAACCATTACCAGGAGTAAATGTCGTTGTTCAAGGAACTCAAACGGGTGCCTCAACAGATTTAGATGGTAAATTCAAATTACCTAAAGTTAAAAATGGAGACAAATTGGTCTTCTCGTTTATTGGTTACAAAAATGAAACGGTAACCTATAACGGTCAAAAATCTTTGTCAGTTTCTTTAAGTGAAGAAGCCAATACCCTGCAAGAAGTTGTAGTACAAGTAGGTTACGGTAACGTTAAGAAAAAAGATGCAACTGGATCTGTTACAACTTTAGCCACAAAAGACTTTAACAAAGGAACAAATGCTACGGCAGAAAATTTACTTAGTGGTCGTGTAGCAGGGGTAACAGTTAATACTAGCGGTGCTCCAGGATCGGGTTCAGAAATTAGAATTCGTGGTGGCTCATCTCTTAATGCGCAAAATGACCCTCTTATTGTTATAGATGGGTTGCCTATCACAAATAGTAGTTCAATTGGGTCTACTTCTGTATTAGCAGCCTTGAATCCAAATGACATTGAAAGTTTCTCTATACTTAAAGATGCTTCAGCTACTGCAATTTATGGATCTAGAGCCTCAAATGGAGTAATTATTATTACAACAAAAAAAGGAGGAAAAAATTTGTCAATAGATTATAACTTCCAATATGGTTCTGGGAAAAATGTTAATGAAATAAAAGTTTACGATGCTAATAGTTTTAAAACATTAATTCAACAATATTATCCAGGTTATGTTTCTTCTTTAGGAAATTCTAATACCGATTGGCAAAAAGAAATTTATAGAAGAACGGATTATGTAGATAACAACTTATCTATTAAAGGTAATTTGTTTGGGGTAATTCCTTCTAGAATCTCTATCGGTAATACCTATCAAGAAGGGTTGCGTTTGACAAATGCTTTTGATAGAAATACAGTTTCTGCAACTTTAAATCCTTCTTTTTTAAAGGATCATTTAAAATTTAGATTAAATGCTTCATTTGCTAATGAAAACAATCGTTTTGCTGATGGTGTAGAAGGTTCTGCTATACGTTTTGATCCAACGCAACCTGTATATCAAGCAGGTTCTCCTTATGGAGGGTTCTTTGAATATTATGGTGCTAATGGAAATATTACAGCTTTAGCGCCTACAAATCCAGTGGCTCAATTATTACAAACGTATGACACTGGTAAAAGTAATCGAGTATATGGAAATCTTGAAACCGATTATAAATTACATTTTTTTCCTGACCTAAGAGCTGTTGTTAATGTTGGTTTTGATGAATCAGATGGAACAAGAACACGATTGGTTGCTCCTGGTGTTGCCACTGGTAATCAGTATACTTCAGGTGGAATTATTAATTATGTTGGTTCAGATTATACTCAAACAAGTTTGTTGAGAAATAAATTAATAGATTCATATTTTGCTTACAATAAGAAATTCGGAAAATTAAATGTAGATGCTACATTAGGTAGATCTTATCAAATATTTAATCAAGAAAACACTTATTATGGAGATACTAGAAAAGATCCTGCTGCGCCACTAAACCCAACCTATTGGAGACCTCAACCAGACAATGTTTTGATCGGATATTTTGCTAGAACCAATTTAACCTATAACGATAAATATTTGTTGACAGCATCTTTTAGAAGAGATGGTTCTTCAAGATTAGCGCCACAAAATAGATGGGCTAATTATCCAGCTTTAGCGTTTGCATGGAAAATGAAAGAGGATTTCTTCAAAGACTCCAAAACACTTTCAGATTTGAAATTGCGTGTAGGCTATGGTATTACAGGGAATCAGGGATTAGATGTTATATATAATAATATCTATATTCAACAATATGCTACAGGAAATGCAAATTCACAATATACATTCGGTTCAACGCCTACACCAATTGCTCAAACTGGAGCTTATAATGATAATCTTAAATGGGAAAAACAGACTACCTATAATTTAGGTTTTGATTATGGTGTCTTAAATAATAGAATTACAGGGGCTTTAGATGTGTATTACAAAAAAACTACTGATTTATTCAATGTAGCACCAGTGCCAGATGGTGGAAATTTTTCTAATTATTTACTTCAAAATGTGGGTAGTTTTTCAAACAAAGGTGTAGAATTTAGTGTAAATGCTGAAGTAGTAAAGTCTAAAGATTTTAATTGGAATGTGAATTTTAATGCTACTAAATTTGAAAGACGTATTGAATCTTTAGCTAATAATGCAGATGTATATTTAGGAGCGGCACCTGGAACGGGGAATACTTCTCAAATATATAGCGTAGGGTATACTCCTTTATCATTTTATGTATATAAACAATTGTATGATGCTGCAGGAAAACCAATCGAAGGGGCTTTTGCTGATTTAAATGGTGACGGAGTAATTAATGATAAAGACCGTTACATCTATAAAAATCCAGATCCAGATGTAGTATTTGGTTTCGCGTCAACTATGAATTATAGAAATATCGATTTTTCTTTTAATTTACGAGCAAGTATAGGAAATAGAGTATATAATATGGTAAATGCTGGAAATGCACAATATACTTATTTGAATTCAGGAACTGTTGCGCAAAATATTCCAACAGCTGTTGAAAATTCAGGATTTGTTAATACTTCAGGACCTATTACCTTATCTGACATGTACATTGAAAACGCATCCTTTTTGAGAATGGATAATATCACAATGGGTTATACTTTCCCTAAATGGTTAGAAGGTAAAGCTTCTTTACGATTACACGCAGGTGTTCAAAATGTTTTTGTCCTTACTAAATATTCAGGATTAGATCCTGAAATTACAGGAGGTGTTGATAATACTATTTACCCAAGACAACGTCAGTTTTTAGTTGGAGCTAACGTAAAATTTTAATATAAAAAACTATGAAAAAATTTAAGATTAATGTTGTTGTACTTTTAGGTGCTTTGGCAGGATTGAGTTCTTGTACTAAAGACTTGAACGTATTACCTAAAGATCCTACAGTGCAAACATCGGATGCTTTTTATGCTCAGCCTGGCGCCTACAAGCAGGCTTTGGCTGGGGTTTATGGTAACTTATCATTAACAGGAACTCAAGGAGCTGGTTCATCTTCTCTTCAAGGATTAGATGCTGGAACTAGTGAATATGGAAGATGTTTATGGTATTTACAAGATTTGACTACTGATGAAGCCCTTTGGAGTTATGAGCATGACCCTGGAGTACCGGAATTACAGCGTAATATTTGGACTTCAACTAATCCAGTTATTTTAGGGATGTTCAGTAGATCTATGGTTGAAGTGGCTTTTGTAAATGATTTTTTAAAAAATACTTCGCCTAGTGTATTGAGTGGAAGAGGGGTTACTGATCCAACTTTATTAGGACAAATTTCAGATTATAGAAATGAAGTTCGAGTTTTAAGAGCTTTAGCTTACTATGATTTGATGGATTTGTTTGGTAAAGCCCCTTTTGTTACTGAAAATGACCCAGTAAATACAGCAGGACCAGAATATAACAGACAACAATTGTTTACTTTTATAGAAAGTGAATTGAATGCTGTTATCCCTAATCTGAAACCAGCAAGAACCAATGAATATGGTAGAGTAGATCAAGCGGTTGCACAAATGATTTTAGCTAAAATTTATTTGAATGCTGAAGTATATATAGGAACTCCAAAATATACAGAATGTGTAGCTCAATGTAATGCTATTATTGCTGGAGGTTATACCTTAAACACTAATTATTTGAATAATTTCAATGCTGATAATAACACTTCTTCTGAAATGATTTTCACTTTACAGTCTGATGGAACTTATACGCAAAATTATGGGCCAACTACGGTATTTGTAAATGGAGAGGTAGGTTCTATTGAACAAAATGGTACAGCATTAGGAGTGAGTTCTGGTGGTTGGGGTGGTGCCTTGCGTTTGAGAAAGGAGTTTGTTCATAAATTTGATGGACCAACTTTTGCTAACGATTCAAGAAATACAATTTTACATGCACCAACTAGAACTTTAGATATTGCTGATATTGCTAACAAAGACCAAGGATATATCCTTCAAAAATTTACTAATAAAACAGCAGCAGGAGTTGCAGGAATTAACTCTACTTTTGTCGATACTGATTTCCCGTTATTCCGTCTAGCAGATGTTTATTTAATGTATGCAGAGTGTGCGTTAAGAGGAGCATCGGGAGCTTCTACTTCTCAAGCATTAACCTATGTTAACGCTTTACGTGAAAGAGCTAATGCTGGTGCAACTGGTGCTGACATTGCTAGTGGTGATTTGACTTTGGATTTTATATTAGATGAAAGGGCTAGAGAATTGCATTGGGAAGCTCACAGAAGACAAGATTTGATTCGTTTCAATAAATTTGCTGGTGGAAATTATAATTGGGCATGGAAAGGAAATGCTTCTAACGGTGTTGCAATTCCAAGTACCCTAAATATTTTTCCAATACCAATAAATGCACTAGATTCAAATTCTAATTTATCTCAAAACCCTGGGTATTAAGAAATAATTTTTAAAGTAAATAATTATGAAAAACACAATTAAAATTTTAATAGCTTTTGTCAGTCTGTTACTTTTGTCTTGTACAGATGAAAGTCAACAGTTAGGAGCTATTAGTCCTGACACAAGTTTTAGATTACTTGCACCTACATCAGATTTTAGTCTAGTGCTTGATGGAGCTAAATTAAATAGTTTAGCAACTACATTTGTATGGAATGATCCTTCAAATCCAACAGGTACAACGGTTACTTATACGGTTGAAGCTGCAGCTACCGGAACTAATTTTGCTGCACCAATTACGTTAGGAACCACAACAGATCACTTTTTGGATGTAACTGAAGGTACTTTAGATACTACGGCCAAAGCTTTAGGATTAGCTCCGTTAGTTGCAGGTCAAATAGATGTTCACGTTAAAACTTCAACAGGAGTTACTAATTTTTACACCATTACTGTTACGCCTTATCAACCGAAATGGAGTGTTATTGGTGATGCTACGCCTGGAACAGCATGGACTACAGATACGTACATGACTTTTAACCCATCAACTAGTACTTATTCAATTACTTTACCACTAACTGTAGGTTCTTTTAAGTTTAGATTAGATAGTTCTTGGAACACTAATTACGGTGATGATGGCAACAATCTTTCTTTAGATGCTGGTGGAGCAAATATTCCAATTGCAACTGCTGGTACTTATACTATTGTAGCTAATTTTGCTACACATACTTATACTATTACCCCAGTTGTAAATATTTGGAGTATTATTGGTGATGCACCTGCATCTCCAAGTGTAGCTTGGACAACCGATAATCTAATGGATTTTAATCCAGTAACAAATAAATATTCTATAGTAATTCATCTACTTGCTGGTAAATCCTTCAAATTTAGATTGAATCATGATTGGGGAACTAATTATGGTGATGATGGAAACAATTTGACATTAGATAATGGTGGTGCTAATATTCCAGTAGTTAATGACGGTAATTATTATATAGTTGCAGACTTCACGGGTTTAACCTACACAATTACACAATTATAATTTAAAAAGATATAAAAAATGAAAAATATAATTAGATTTCTAATTGCTTTGGTAAGCATTTCGACCTTGATATCTTGCACTGACGAGGTTAAAAATAGAGATGCTGTTTCTGCAAATACTGCTCCAACTTTAAAATCGCCAGCAAATTTGACGTTAGTGCTTGATAAGAATAATCCTAATGATTTAGCTACTACTTTTGTGTGGGATTATGCTGCTTATAATGGAACTACTACAGTTGTCAATTACAGTATTGAGTTTGCAGTTGCAGGAACCAACTTTGCTTCTCCTACTACTGTTGCTACAACCACTAGTAAATTTTCAAGTTTTACGGTTGATGAATTGAATACAGCTGCATTAAATGCTGGGTTTGCACCATACGTAGCGAGTGCTATTGATGTACGTATAAAATCATATGTTGGAACTGTTGGAAATGCAGTTACCCAATATTCTAATTTTTATACAATGACATTGACCACTTATCCATCTTGGCCAGATTGGTCAATTATAGGAGATGCGGCTCCTGGAGTAGCTTGGACAACAGATACCGATATGGATTATAGTTTAAGTACTCATTTATATACTTCAACAATTCATTTAATTGGAGGTAAAGCATTCAAATTTAGATTGAATCATGATTGGGGAACCAATTATGGAGATGATGGAAATGATTTGTCATTGAATTCTAATGGTGCTAATATTCCTGTTGCTGTAACTGGAGACTATAAAATAGTTGCTAATTTTAGTACACTTGATTTCCCAGGAATGGCTGCGTTACATTATTCCATTACCTTGCAATAAGGTTGAAAATTTTAAACAATAAAAGGCTATTCTTTTGAATAGCCTTTTTACCTAAATAAAGAAAATGCTATGAAAAAAATACTTTCTTCTCTTTTACTTTTAGTTTTCTCAATAAGTTTTGCTCAAGTGTCATGGCAAGGCGGGGTAAATCCCGACCAAACTACTACCGCTTCTCCAACTATACTTTTTGACTCATCAACGACACCTTTGTCAACCTATACAGGAACAATTTATGCACATACTGGAGTTACGCTAAATGGTACTGCATGGCAAAATGTTATCGGTACTTGGGGCAATGATACTACTCAACCTGCTTTAACATTGGTTTCCGGCACTGTTTATAAATTGGTTTTGACTCCAACA
>CAIWKX010000003.1 GCA_903913315.1 uncultured Bacteroidota bacterium
AAAAGACCATAGATTATTAGTAATTTAGTTTACCATGCGAATATGATCATAACTATACAGAAAACCTCTAATCAGAAGATCAATTCGTGAGCTTTAAGAGGGGGTAATGCTAGTTAAATTAGGCTTTTTAGAATATTTGGGTTGATCAACTACTTTCGTTCCATTCTTACCCTGATACTTGACAAAAAGATTAGATTTCTGCTATTTTGGAACACCCACTATAAAAAGCTAATCAAGATGATTTGATACTTATTGACTGTTTATTTGATGATTAATTTTGCCTGCAATTTTAGAGGTCCAATGCAGTTAAGAATTTGCGCAGCAAAAGGTACATTTCTTGTTGGTGATGAAGTGCCAAAATATAAACACTACTTTCTTTTTCATCAGTTTAGGGAAAAGTTTCTTTCATCCTTTTTTAGTATTTCTTACATGAAGACTTAGGGCTCAAATTTAGATCTATCAATAATTATTTTAATTAAGAGAGTATGAATAAATCCAATTACCTAGAATGTAGCTGTAATGGCGACAATTCAAATTGCTTTAAATGTTTTGGAACGGGTCTTATAAATCGATCTACCGATGAAACTAGACGCTCAACCCGACCTATTCTTAAAGAAATGAATTCACGTATCAAAAATAAACCAATTAAGGCAGAAGAGTCGATCAATTTTAATGAAAAAATTGAAATGATATTAAAAGGTCATTATCAAAAAACTCAAAATTTAAGAGTAAAAAAGAAAGAGGAAAAACCACCTAAGCTACAGAAAGTAAGAAAACAACCAGACAATTTAGTTCAATGCAACCTTTGTGAGGCAAGAGTTGTATATTTGGATAAGCATATAAAGAAACATCATACAGAAGAGGGCATAAGAAAAGCAAAAGAGCGAGAAGAAAAACGTATACGAAGAGAGCGCATCAATCTTGAAAAAAAACGTCTTGCAAGTAGCCTTAGGAATAAATTAAATAAACATAGAATTTGGCATCCAGATGCAAAACTATGTGGCTTTTGTCACGATGTATTTGATAATCTAAATTTATTAGAAGAACATATTATTAAAGCTCACTCTCCAAATATTAAGACTCAGTTAACAATTAATAACCCAAAAGAAATAGTACATAGAGTAGATAAAAAAACACACTCTAGTAGTATTTCAAAAAGCAAGAAAATTCATTCTAAAAATAAAGCAAATGAAGATGTTTTGCAAGTATTTCAAAATGTCCCAAATGAAAGAAGCTTAGACGCCACTTATGGAGTTGGAGGATTTGCACGGGAGCACGGTAAATTTGGATCGGCATCTTCCTTCGATAATATGGACGATGAGTCTTTTTCCTAATTTGTACACAATTAGGTTAACTAAAGTTGGAGGAGTACTAAATGTGCAACGCTTGGAATCATTCAGCTAGTTGTACCTGCGGTTGGGGAGGTGAAGGCCATCTAGGTCGTTCATTAGGAAACTCTGGTTTGAACGGTATGTTTACCTCTATTGTCTATAAGACATATAGAGAACTACTTATAGGGGCAACCTACCCAAATGCTAGCTGTCCTGTGTGTGGTATTAAAGTATTTTTCTATAAGTCATCGCACGGAGGGCGAGTATTTTTTGATGAATTGGGTCCGCCATGGCCGAAACATGCATGTACTGATAATAAAAGAGAAGTAAGGCTCTTAAATCTAGTAAATGTTTCAAATATAGAATTCCCTGTTTACCAAAATACTGACGGATGGCAACCTTTTTTGTGTGAGGATATTACTTATCAAAGTTTTGACAAAGGTGTTGCAAAGATTACGGGGATACTAGTAGATGCAAAGAAAATATTCTTTGTTCGTCAGGATGGATTAACTGTTAATTCACCATTTTTCATAAAAATTCAAGATAGCTACATGTCAATATCAACGGTTGTATATGTTGGCAAAGAAATTAAAGCGGTTGAGGCACGTATATTTGATTTTGAATCTGAAATACACAGTTTGATGCCAGAGATTAAAAAACCAAGATCATTGATGATCTCGGTTGCAAGTGGTGAGGAAAGGCCAATAGTTACAGGAATAAAAAAAAGAAAATCTTCTAATAAACCTTTAGTGAATGTCTATCCCAAGTTAGAAAGTAACGACAAGAAAAATTCAACTAAAAATAAGCCGCAAAAAAGGGGTTCATTGTCTAAAAAAGAAAGAATGGAAATCACAAAAAAAATACAAATTGAAAAAAGTATTAAAAAAATTAATGAAGAAAAAAAATTGAACCATAAGCTTCAAGACGAATTAGAGAAATATTTAAGTGCAAGGCGGAGAAATGAATAGTTGGTATATTTCTACTCGAGATGAGTATCCTGTTACCCAGGTATTCGAGTACCGTCACCCCAAATACAAAGAAACAATTCTTTCAGTACTAATTTACGAAGATTGTGAGTGCGAAGTTGTTACTAGTGATTATGAACAACCAGATTTCATTTATACGCGAGTATTAGGAATTAATAAAGAGGTGTATGGCATAAACATTAATGAATACGGTGCGAGTAAAAATATAACCAGTATTTCTGTTACGGCCTTACCTTGGCACGATATTGGTGAAATCAAGCGGTTTCCTTCAGATATGCCTCAAGAAGAAAAGGAAAGGATACTAAACTTAACAGAGCATGATGTTGGATTACATTATTTGTTAATAGACGATTCGGAGGGTTGGAAAGAAAAGGAACTCGGCTTCTGGCTCTATGGATCAATTGAGCTTTTAGACCAAGTTGGAGAATTTGTTGAATTAATTGAGCCTCGACATAAAGACTAAAGTAGTTTTTTTTCAAATCTGACCTTGAAGATTAAAACGTAAAAATTCTGTCTTGTTAGCCAGATTGCTTATTGGGATTTCAACATAATTGTCAGTGTTTGGTATGTATTCACAAAATCTTTGGATGCTTTCAAGATATTTATAGCATAGGTCTGTATCAAGGTCTTTTTTGTCTTTATAAATTGAAGGCATCGGTATATTTTGAGTTCTACGAATACCAAGATTGACATTCATACATAAATCCTCAAATTCAGCAAAAAAATCACCCATTTCTTTAATGTCATCTGATGGGGAGCAGAACATTGTCATCCTAGAAAATGGTTCTTCCCAAGTGGAAAACTTGATGCCGACGCTGTTAAGCAGAGGTGTATAAATGTTCGCCATAGAACGGTTGCAGCGAAAATTCTTTCTGCTCTCTTCAATCAATCCCAACATTTTTGAGATTATGAAGAAATCTGCTGCTAATGAGACAAGCAAAGCTCTAGGAAAATCTTGATTTGGAGTAGACATTAAAAATCTTTAATCTGGTGCATTTTGTTCAAAGATATGTAACCATTTTGCATGTACAGATTCTTTAGCCATAGGGTTCATTCCTCCCATAAAAGAACCAATCCAGTTATCGAACTTTTGCTTGTATAAAAACCCCTGCCCATC
>CAIWKX010000004.1 GCA_903913315.1 uncultured Bacteroidota bacterium
TGTTTATTGATTAACGATTGAAGAGTAACGATTGAAGATTTTTGAATTCCTCTCCTCATGGGCTCGCTCTAAAGGAGAGGTAGACTGTGCGTGATAGGTTTGGGGATGTTTTGTTTATTGATTAACGATTTTTGAAATTGATTTTTGAATTTAGCAGGGAGCTGCGTGAGGGATGGAAGTGGCATCCTTTTCTTTTTTTCTTTAAAAAAAGAAAAGATATAACGGACAGCCCGACCCGAAGGGGGCACGCTATACCTAAAATTAAAAGGGAAGATATTAAATTATCCTATTAAACGTCAATTCAATTTTTTTAAGAAACTTATTAATCCATTCATATAGGTTTGCTGGTCGTCATATAAACTCATGTGGCTTCCTTTAGCACAATACAAATAGGTCCCTTTTGGAAATTGAGTTCCCATCCATTTCATGTATTCAGGATCCATAGTGTCATGTTTGGCGCCTATCACCAAAGTGGGAACGGTAATGTTTTTTAATTCTTTGGAGACATCCCAATGGGTTAATTTCCCCGACAGCCCTAATTCGCTTGGACCCTGCATGGTAATGTATAACGATTCATTCAATCGACTGAAAGAACGATTCACTGGTTCTGGCCAATCTTTAACAGGTAATCGCAAGATGTGTTGATTATAGAAATTATTCATTAATAGCTCCATGTATTTTGGATTTGAGTAATCCTTGGCTGACTCTAAATCTTTAATATTTTTCAACACTTCAGGATTCATTTGTTTTTCTAAAACTTTAGAATACTCTCCATATTTAGGGCAACTAGCCATCATGTTGGAAACGACTAATCCTTTTAAATTATTTTGATATTTCAAAGCATATTGCATGGCTAATATACCTCCCCAAGAATGCCCTAATAAGAAAAAGTCGTCCTTATTGAGATGTAATGCTACCCGAACTTGTTCTACTTCCTCAACATATCGAGGTAAATCCCACATGGTAGTATCTTTTGGATTATCAGAAAAACCAGTTCCTAATTGGTCGTAATAAATGAATTCGATTCCTTCTTTCGGTAGAAAACTTTCCATACATTCAAAATATTCGTGGGACATTCCTGGCCCACCATTGAGCAATAGCAGTTTTATTTTTGGATTGTTTCCACAGCGTTTGGTCCAAACTTTGAATTTCCCTTTGGGAGTTTCAATAGTCACCATTTTTACACCACCATTCTGAATTCCTATTTCATTTGCACTGAAATAACTAGCGTTTTTATCTTCTTTTTTGCAGGAAGCAAATAAAATTAAAACTACTACACCTAAAAAGTATTTTATATTTTTCATACAAATTAATTTAAATTCTACCATAATATAATGCTTTGACGATTCCGTCAGAAAGTCCAATTTTAGGAACATATATTTGTCTAGCGCCACTCCATTTCATGGCATTCAAATAAATTTGAGTAGCAGGAATAATTACATCAGCACGGTCAGTATTTAAACCCAGTTCAGCAATACGTTGCTCGTAGGTTAAGGAACTAAAATACTGGTATTGTGAGACTAAATATACATAAGACAAGGGTTTATCTGGATGTTTTTCAGATAATTTATGAATCTTATTAATATTTCCGCCAGAACCTATTAGAGTAATTATATCGTAAGGTTCGCATACTGATTTAATCCATTTTTCAATTTCTACCCATACAATTTCATTAACCATATTGTTGAGTAAACGCACCGTACCATTTTTAAATGATTTGGAAGCAATCATTCTACCGTTGGAAAACAAAGAGAATTCTGTACTTCCTCCACCTACATCGACATACAAATAGGTTTTATCAGTGGATAGAAAACTATGCAAATCAGATGAAGCAATTATAGCTGCTTCTACTTTTCCATCAATAATATCTATATCTATTTGTGATTTTTCACGAATAGTTGCAACAACTTCTTTTCCATTATATGCTTCACGCATAGCAGATGTAGCACATGCTTTGTATTTTTCAATTTTATACACTTTCATAAGAAGGCGAAAAGCTTCCATTGCATCGACCATTCTATTGATGTTCTCATCACTAATTTCACCTACAGTAAAAGCATCTTGACCTAAACGAATAGGCACTCGAATTAATGCCGATTTATTAAATTGTGTTTCTTTTCCTTCTTGTTCAACTATATTGGTAATGAGCAATCTCATGGCATTGGAACCAATATCAATTGCTGCATATTTTTTTATTGAAATCATGTAATTATATTCCGGATTATAGGTTTAAAATTTTGGTTTAGGGTTTAATTTTAAAGAAATATATTCCTCAAAATTTTTTAAGATTAGTATCTTCTTGCTGATTTTTATAATAATTATAAGTTTCCTGTTGAGCTCTATAAACGGGTTCGTTTTCTTTACGTATTCTATATTTATTATCTAATTTTTCGGAATGATAACGTGCTTTTATATTCCCTTTCCATCCCACTTCAAAGTTATCAATTAACTGTTTTTTGATATCCTCTTGATAGATTGGGCAGGTTACTTCAACACGGCCATCAAGATTTCTAGTCATAAAATCGGCAGAAGAGATAAACACTTCTGGATTACCACCATTGCAGAAAATAAAAACTCTTGAATGTTCCAGAAAATTATCAACAATACTGATGGCTTCAATGTTTTCACTCATTCCTTTGACTCCTGGAATTAAAGAACATATACCACGAATTTGCAATTTCATTTTTACTCCAGCATTGCTTGCATCATAGAGTTTATCAATCATTTGAAAATCAGAAAGACTATTCATTTTTAAATTAATATAGGCTGGTCTGCCCGCCTCAGCATTGTGGATTTCTCTTTCTATTAATTTATTGAATTTAGAACGTGTATAATGTGGAGAAACAATTAAATGTTTGTAACGATGTAATCGATAATTGATATCAAAAAACTCAAATATTTTAGTTACGTCTTTTAATATTTGCTGATGACTTGTTAACAAAGTAACATCGGTATAAACTTTTGCCGTGGATTCATTAAAATTTCCAGTGGAAATAAAGCCATAGCGTTTTATTTTTCCTTCTTCCAATCTATCGACAACACATATTTTACTATGTACTTTAAGTCCTTTGATTCCAAAAATAAGTTCGATTCCTTCTTGTTGCATTTGTTCTGCATAGGAGATATTGCTTGCTTCATCAAATCTTGCTTGTAGTTCAATTTGAACAATCACTCGTTTACCATTTTTAGCTGCATTAATCAGAGAGCTGATGATTTGTGAGTTTTTGGCCAATCGATATAGCGTAATTTTAATGGTTGTTACTTTTGGATCTAAAGCAGCTTCTCTAAGAAATTTTATCACATAAGAAAAAGACTGGTAGGGCGCCGAAATTAAATAATCTTTATAGGCTATTTTATTTAATATGCTACCTTCTAATGATAATCCTTCAATGGGAAGAGGGAGTTTTTGTTGGTACAACAAATCGAAACGACCTAGATTAGGAAAATCCATATAATCGCGACGATTATGATAACGACCACCAGGAATTATACTGTCTGAAGCATCAATTTTCATTCTATTTAAAAAGAAACTTAGGGTTTCTTTATCCATGTCACTGTCATAAACAAAACGAACCGGCTCTCCAATTCTTCTTTCTTTTACTGAAGTAGCAATTTTTTGCAACATGCTTTTGCTCATGTCGCTATCAATATCTAATTGTGCATCACGAGTAATTTTAATCATAAAAGCTGATATACTTTCATAATCAAATATATTAAATATGTTATTCAAATTATAACGGATAACATCATCTAATAGCATGATATATTTCTTTCTTTCAACTTCGGGAAGCACTACAATTCTATTGATGTTTTTGGGTATTTCAATTATAGCATATCGTATTTCTTTCTTTGGTTTTACTAAACCAAGCACTTTAGGCTTTTCATCCGTTTTCATAACTAATTTTATAGCCAAATAACCCGCAGTATCTTTTAACAAAGGAAACTCTGCTAAATCATTTAAGATAATAGTTACTAATTCTGGACTTACTTTTTGTATAAACAGATCATGGACAAAGTTTTGATGTTCTTGACAAAGTTCATTTTCATTAACAAAAATAATATTTTCTTTTTCTAATTGTTTTTCGATAATACTTAGAACACGAAGGCTTTCGGATTGTTGTTTAATGACAATTTCTGTAATGTCCTTTACTAATTGTTGAGCTGTAATTCCTCCTAATACTTTTTCTCCAGTTGCCCCTGTTAAACTTAACCTACGAATGGCAGCATAACGAACTCGAAAGAATTCATCTAAATTATTAGAAAATATTCCTAAAAAACGAAGTCTATCTAATAAAGGTACAGCTTCATCAGCAGCTTCTTGTAATACTCTGGCATTAAAATTTAACCAACTTTTTTCTCGGTCGATATAGTGGTATTTTTTATCTAAATTCATTTAAATATCTCTTGGAAATAATACTCGATTTATTTTTCCTTTTATTAAACTGTTCCAATTATCTGTATCAAAAGTAATCGATACTAAACCTGATGTGGGAACATTTTCAATAAAAATATCTCCAAATTTATTAACAAAATCTGTAATGGCACTATTATGCCCAAAAAGAATTAAGCTATTGATACTATTTGGGAAAGATTTAACAATTTGTTCATAATCATTAACATCAAAAGTATAAAGTTCAGTAATTATTTTAATAGATTTTATATCCAAATTCCAAGTTTTTAGAAAAATTTCAGCGGTATCTATTGCTCTTTTTGCGGGACTTGAATAAATAATAGAGTCAAAATTAATTTCATTTAAAGCTAAGTTTGCACATTTTATCGAGTTTTTAATGCCTTTTTCTGTTAACCCTCTAGCAACATCTTTCATATTAAATTCCCAATTTGACTTTGCATGCCTAATTAGAGTCATATTTTTCATTTTATTTTTTTTGTAAGATTTTACAAATAAAATATAAGTTTTTTTACAATTAATCTATCATTTTAGTCACTTTATCGATTATTTATTTGGTGAATAAAAAAATCATAACTACTTTCGTCAAATAATTTATATGCAGAATTTATAAAAATGATTTTAAACGTATTATGTAAAAGTAATTAGTTTGAATTTAATAATCAAAGTCGCTAAACAATAGACATTGAGCAATATAGTAATAATTAAAAAAAAAGAAATGTATTTAAACGAGTATTAAAGCAATTCGTAGAAAAAATAATATTTTAATAAAATATCAATATATATTTGTATCGTGAATAACTTAACGAAATTGTTAATAACTTTTTTTTAAAGACAAATCGTTAACCAAATCAAAAATTAATTAAGCATCAAAATTATGCAAACAACTACCCTAGCGAATAAAATGAAAAAGTTTTGGTCAATCCTTACTCTAGTTTTGTTATTTATTACTTCTTTATCGGTAAATGCACAGTATTATACAAAACATTACATTGCACCTGCGCCTTGGCAGTATTTTAGTAATGCGAATGTTTTAGTACTCTCTACCAATTCTACTACAGCAGCCTCTGTACAAATATCGAAAAGTGATGGAACAGCTATTGCAACAGTAAACGTTGTGAAAGGGACTCCAACAGTTTATAAATTTGTGGGAGACCCATTAACCTTGCCTGCCTATTCTTTAAATACAGTTGTAAATGCTGCTGGGATTATTGCGACTAGTACAATTCCATTTTCAGTAAATGTCAGAAATATTGCATCCGATGCATATCCATCGGTAAGTGATGCTAACATAAAAGGAAATGCTTCATTAACAAGTTTTGGTGACGCTGGTATCGGAATTAATTTTAGATTAGGATATTATAGAGATGGATTTTTAAATGGATCAACTAATAAACCAATATATAGTGTTTTAGCTATTTCAAATAACACTGTGATTTCATTGAACGGTGTTGTTACCACAACATTAAATGCTGGCCAAAGTTATCTATTCAATGCTAATATAGGAACATTAGTTACAACATCTAAACCTGTAGTTATGAATACAGGTGCTAGTGTGGATGCCCCTGGAGGATGTGGTGATGGAGCATCAAATCAAATTCCACCCGTTGAAGTTTTAGGTAATGATTATTTTATTGTTAGAACTAAAGGAAATTCAACTGCCGAACAAAGTACTATTGTTGCTACTGTTGCAAATACCGTTTTAACAATTAAAAATTTTTTAGCTGCTGGCACATTGTCATCAACATCAACTTACACATTAACAAATGCTGGTGATTTTTATACAATACCTAATGGAGATGGAAGTACGGCTTATTCTTCAACAGAAGTTTCTGCTACCAATAACGTAGCGGTTTATACTGGTTCTGCCCAATCCTGTGAAGTAGATGTGTTAACACTAGCCCCTGTAAGTAGTCCTTGCAATGGTTCTAATTTTGTTGAAACTACACAATTTCTCAATTATACTAATGGTACCCTACCTTATTTTGGTTATGTCATATTACAAGATGCTACAGCTGCTGTTACTGTTAATGGCACTAGTTTAGAAACATTAACAGGAAGTACAAGAAAACAATTGGGAACTACAGGAAAGTATCTTATTACTTTTACAAATACTCAGTTAGGAAGCCCTGCCATAATTTCAATTGCTAGTACTGCTAAATTAAATGTAGCAATGATTCAAGAAGGTGGTGGATTTTCTATGTCTGCAACTTTTTCAAGTTTTTTAGATCAACCAACTACTCCTACTGTTGCGCTATTTGGAAATGGATCTTGCCCAAATATAGGTGCAACATTAACAACCGATAGTACCTATAACAGCTATCAGTGGTATTATAATGGGACTGCAATATCTGGTGCAACATCAAATACCTATAATGCCTATAATTCTGGTAATTATTATGTAATTTCCGCATTGTCTTGTGGTGCATCAGTAAAATCTGCTTCAGTTTCTGTAGGACTTTCTCCTTGTTCGGATTTAAGTGTCACTAAAACAGTTAATAATTCAACTCCAATTATTGGTACTAATGTAGCATTCACCGTTACAGTTTCTAATGCTGGATTTAATACTGAAAGTAATGCTGTTATTAATGACCTTTTACCTGCTGGATATACATTTGTAAGTGCGTCGCCAAGTGTTGGAACTTATGTAAGCTCCACTGGTATATGGACTATTGGAAGTTTAGCGAGTGGGGCAAGTGCCACTATAACAATTGTAGCTACAGTAAACCCAAGTGGAAGTTATGTAAATAATGCTTGCATTTCTGGAAGTAATTTTGACCCAAGTTCTTCAAACAATTGTGCTTCAGTTACTCCTGTACCTAAAAATGCACCAATTATAGCGGTTAATGATAATGGCTCTTCAATTGTTGGTGCTTCAGGTGGACAAACTCTTGCTAACGTATTAGTAAATGATACCCTTAACGGTGCTACGGCTACTCTTACAACAGTGAACTTAACTCAAGGTACTTCTACAAGTCCAAAAGTTACTTTAAATACCACTACTGGAGCAGTGAATGTTGCACCCGGTACACCTTCTGGTACATACACTTTGAGTTACACAATTTGTGAGAAATTTAATCCAACGAATTGTTCTACAGCTATTGTAGTAGTTCCTGTTAACAATGCGGCTATTGTAGCGGTTCACGATGATGGAACTTCTATTGTTGGTGCTACTGGTGGTACTTCGGTTCCTAATGTGTTAGCTAATGATACACTTAACGGTGGAACGGCAACTCTTGCAAATGTGAACTTAACTCAAGGTACTTCTACAAGTCCTAATGTAACTTTAAACACTACTACAGGTGCTGTTAGTGTTGCTGCGGGAACGCCTTCAGGAACATATACTTTATCCTATACTATTTGTGAAAAATTAAATCCAACGAATTGTTCTTCGACAACCGTATTTGTTCCTGTTAACAATGCAGCTATTGTAGCGGTTCACGATGATGGAACGGCACTTGTTGGTGCTACTGGTGGTACTTCGGTTCCTAATGTGTTAGCTAATGATACACTTAACGGTGGAACGGCAACTCTTGCAAATGTGAACTTAACTCAA
>CAIWKX010000005.1 GCA_903913315.1 uncultured Bacteroidota bacterium
CTCTCCCAAATTCAGAACCGTTTTCACGGGTTCTCTGAAACGCAGGATCATTCATAATTCTGCTTTTATCGATACCTCCTTTCTCACGAGCAAGATGCCCGTCTTGTGTTTTGTAAAAAGTAATATCTCCGATAGTACCTTTCAATTTAATTATGCCTTTCTGTCTAGCCATAATTTCTAAAGTTTAAAATTATCAAATCAGTGATCTTTTCCTTCAATCTTCTTTCTGTTGCAACATATTTTGATTGATTTGATTACAAATTTTATACTTAAACTTATTATTTAAATTAAGGTACAGTTCCAGATGACTTATATTGATATAAATGACATAAATAAACATAAATGTCACATAAATTTTTTTAAAAAATGCCACTTAAAACTTATTGGAATAATCATTAATTTTAATTCCTTAAAAGGAGATGATTAATGTAGGTTTAATGGTAGTCAAAGCCTAGTCAAAGGTATAGATAGTGTATGAAAACAGAAATCAAGAGGTTGTGTATTTACCCAAAGGATATACAACGCATTACAGGAAAGAGTTACCGTCAAAGTGTTAGAGTATTGCAAAAGATTAGAAAAGACCTTAGAAAGCTTGATAATGAGTTTGTGAGTATAGAAGAGTTCTGCACATATACTAGCTTAAAATATGAGCATGTATTGCCCTTAATCGTTGACTAAAATTATTTTTATAGTCACTTTTTTTTAGTCTAACTTGTTCAATTTTTGATAAACTATAGTAGCTTTTTAAACATTATTTTGTAAATTTGACTAATTGCAGTTTAAGTACTAAATTGAGTTAAAATTAAAGGTGCACAATTCGGTGCACTCATTATGAGAATTGGCGTTAAAGCCTATAAATACTAGTGGTTTCAGAGATTGTAAAATCCCTCTTTCTCCGCGAAAGAAAACCGATTAGGTAACTAATCGGTTTTTTTATTTTAAAAAAATGCGTCAAAAGTCCCACTTTTGTATGTAGTTTTTTAAAATAAAAAAACTGCTGATTATGCCAATAATCAGTAAAGTTTTCTTTTGCTCAGGTTACCCCTCTGGGAAAAACGAAGTTAATCCCTCTTTCTCCGCGAAAGAAAACCGATTAGGTAACTAATCGGTTTTTTTATTTTAAAAAAATGCGTCAAAAGTCCCACTTTTGTAAGTAGTTTTTTAAAATAAAAAAACTGCTAATTATGCCAATAATCAGTAAAGTTTTCTTTTGCTCAGGTTCCCCCCTCTGGGAAAAACGAAGTTAATCCCTCTTTCTCCACAAAAGAAAACCGATAGCAAAAGAATTGCATATAGGAGAACCAATAAAACCTACATTTTAGAGTTAATGTTTAATTAATAAAATAATTGCGTACCGATAAACTATTTTTTTTTATAAATTTGAAAATTGATAAAATTCCAATCATGAAAAGATACAGTAAATCGATAATATACATACTAATTACTTTTATAGTAGTCACGAATACCTCTTGCACCAAAAACACTGATACGCCGCAAACCGATAATACAATCACGGATATCGTAGCTAGAAAATCGGACTTAAAAACGTTTACACTCGCACTAAACCTTACTGGTTTAGCTGATACCTACAAAAAAGACGGTGCCCAAACTATATTCGCACCTTCCAATGATGCTTTTACTGCCTATTGCACCGCGAAAGGATATGCAACAATTAACGATATGCCGGTAGACCAACTAAAAAATCTGCTTCTAAATCATGTTATAAATGGCACATTTTTAACTGCGCAGTTAACCACTGGTTACATAAAATCATTAGCCTTCGGTGCAGCTTCAAGCACAAACAACCTAAGCCTATACATCGACACTACCACAGGTGTGCGTGTAAATGGTATCTCAAATGTAGTAACTTCCAATATCGTTGCTACCAATGGCGCAGTTCATATCATGGACACCGTGATTGATTTGCCTACATTAGCAATTCATACTACTGCAAATCTTACGCTGTCAACACTAGCAACTACATTGGCTTTACCTGCACAAGCAACAGTGTTAGCAAACTTAACTGGAACTACTCTCTACACAGAATATGCACCAACCAACACGGCATTCACAGCATTAGACACAGAGCTAACGGGTACAGGCGGTATTGCGGCCTTAACGGATGCCAACATGACGAGTATTTTATCCTACCATATCACTAATGGCAACAACTTGTCTAGTACGTTCACGGACGGCTTAGTGGTGCCTACATTGCTAACACCGCAAAGCTTTACACTACAACTAACAGGCGGAGCTAAGATTAAGGATGTAAACAATAGATACGCAAACATTACAACAACTGATATACAATGTACCAATGGTGTCCTACACATCATCGACAAAGTACTATTGCCAACGTTGTAATTAATTTTTAATGCCACTGGCTTGTCGCAAAGCAACTTCCAGACTTTCATAATTGAGTAGCACTTTAGCAATAACACCTTGCTTATCCAAAATAAAGTGAGTAGGAAATGAATTCAAATGCAAAGTCTCATTCATATAAATTTTCATATTTGGAATTACGGAGTACGACAAGGACTTCTTAGCCAAAAAGGCCTTCAGTTGTTCAGCGCTGTCTTCTGCAAAACTAACAAACAAAATATCGTTTCGGTTTTTATACTGCTCTACTAATTCATTCACTAAAGGAAATTCTTTAATACAAGCGGGACAATGAATGTACCAACATTTAATGACAACCAGCTTCCCTTTCATCGTTGCATTCGTAACGCGATTCCCATCCAAATCTACAAAATTAAATGACGGAAAGGGCTCTCCTTCCATTTTAAAATGCTCATATTCATCAAAAGCCGTTTGACTGATAGTAGCTTTAATACTAGTATCCGAAGTAGGCGCTATAGCAAATAGTTGATAATAATACAAAGAATCAGTAGACTGCAATCGAATGGGAATAAAAGCACCTGTAGTCAATGCATTTAAAAAAGTATCCTTCGTAATAACTTGAGAAGCGGCATCTAACGCCACAAAATCCCTTGAAAGCATAATATTTTTATTTTGATAAGCCAACCAATCCTCAAAATTGCTTTGAATAAAACTAGGATCTACTTCTGGAGCACCAAAGTGGGTCTGCCCATACCCTGTAGAAAAAATAAGAAGGAATAAAAATAAAATAAGTATTTTTTTCATAGATTTGAATACTAGCTTACAAAATTAATCAAAATTAAGCTTATAATTGATTCCTTAAAATTAGTTATGGCAACCAAATAAATATCCTAAATGAACTTCCCTTATCAATTTGAATTCTTTGGCAGCAAAATACACTATCATTTTATTTTTGAAACTTTGGCTTTTGTGATTGGAGTAAGATTATATTATTATGCGAAGAAAGGAATCAACGACCCTATTTCAGAAATTAACAGATTGTGGATTATGATTGGTGCAATGATAGGAGCGCTTATAGGTTCTCGAGTTATAGCCATGCTAGAAACACCTTCAGAAGTAATACATCAAACTTTCCTTACTATCTACCAAAACAAAACAATAGCAGGTGGATTTTTAGGCGGTCTAATTGGTGTTGAAATGATAAAGAAAGTAATTGGTGTAAAAATTGCCTCTGGAGATATTTATGTGATTCCAATAATTGTAGCCCTTTTTTTTGGAAGAATAGGATGCTTTTCCATGGGAATTGATGAATCAACTTACGGAATTGAAACTACTTTTTTTACCGGACTCAATCTCGGTGATGGAAAACTCAGACACCCTGTTGCTTTATATGAAATGATTTACATGATAGCATTATTGATGGTGTTTAGACTAATTAAAAATGTAGAATTGATAAATGGAGACCGTTTTAAATTATTTATGGTGCTATACTTTTTATATCGTTTCTGCGTTGAATTCATAAAACCGTATGAACCACTGGGGCTGCATCTTAGTATAATACAGTGGTGCTCAATTTTTATCTTCTTATATTACTATAAATTCTTAATTAGACTAATCAATTATGCCAAATAGACCCTACATATATTACGATTATACCAAATCATTATGCCCAACATGTCTTGAACTTGTAGATACTAAAATTGTATTTCAAGACGATAAAGTTTGGATGATGAAACATTGCAAGACACATGGAGATATGCGTTCAATGATTGCTGATGATGTAGAATACTACAAGCAAATTCGCAATTATAACAAACAATCGGAAGTGCCATTGAAATTCAATACTAAAGTGCATTATGGTTGCCCATATGATTGTGGTTTATGTTCAGACCACGAACAACATTCCTGCCTAACGATTATTGAAGTTACTGACAGATGCAACCTTGCCTGCCCTACTTGTTATGCTAGCTCAGCTCCAAATTATGGTCGTCACCGTACTTTAGAAGAAATCGAAAAAATGTTTGATGTGATTGTGGCTAATGAAGGGGAACCCGACGTAGTTCAAATTTCAGGAGGGGAACCAACTGTCCATCCACAGTTTTTTGAAATTTTAGATATTGCCAAAAGCAAACCTATTAAACACTTAATGTTGAATACTAATGGAATCCGAATTGCAAAAGACATTGCTTTCGTAGAAAAATTGGCAAGCTATATGCCAGATTTTGAAATTTATTTGCAGTTTGATAGTTTTAAACCCGAAGTTTTAGAAAAATTAAGAGGGGAAGATTTGACAGATATCCGTAAAAAAGCAGTTGAAAATTTAAACCAATTTAATCTTTCAACTACTTTGGTGATTACATTGCAAAAAGGGGAAAATGACGATGAAATTGGAACCATTTTAGAATTCGCAGTCAAACAAAAATGCGTTCGTGGGGTAACTTTTCAACCCACACAAGTAGCGGGAAGAAATGATAATTACAATGATGAAACAGGACGAATTACTTTAACGGAAGTAAGAAGAAAAATCTATGAACAATATCCAATTTTCACCCCACAGGATTTAATTCCAGTTCCTTGCAATCCTGATGCCTTGTGCATGGCTTATGCCCTAAAAATTGGTGACCAAGTGATTCCAATGACCAATTTATTGAATCCAGAAGATTTATTAAATACCACAAAGAATACCATTGTTTATGAAAATGATCAGGAATTAAAACAACATCTAATAAATTTATTTAGTACAGGTATTTCAGTAGATTGCGCTGAAGAAGAATTGGGTTCGTTAATGTGCTGTTTGCCAAGAGTGAAATCAGATAATTTACACTATGATAATTTATTCCGAATTATCATAATGAACTTTATGGATGCCAATGACTTTGATGTTAGAGCCGTAAAAAAATCGTGTGTCCACATTGTTGATAAACGCTATAAAATAGTACCTTTTGAAACAATGAATCTTTTTTACAGAGATAATAAAATTGAAGAAGTAAGAGCAAAAATGAATTAATTATGACGGCACTAATCTTTATATATATCCTATATATGACAGCAGCAACAGTGGTAACTCTTGTTGGATTCTTTTGGTTAATTATTAATTCAACAAAAGGAATACCCTATAAAAAAGCGCTAAATACTTTATTAATGGGAATTATAATGTTTGTAATTGGTTTTGGTACTTGCATTGCTCTGATAAAAGATATATAAAACAACTATTTAATAATAAATAATGAGAAACTTTTTTCAAATGTTTACTTTTATAATGACTCTAGCATGTATGCTATGTTTGATAATAGGTTCTATTTTACTTTTATTTGAAAAAACAAAAAAAACGGGTTTATTAATTGTACAATATGCCACTATCGGATTTGTGATTGGTTTTGGAACTTGTACAGCGATATCCATTCATTAGATTGTAAATTAACTGACAGAAATCATACTATCAACCTTCTATTACTACTAAATTTGTACTAATAATGGAGCTATGAACAGAAAATTAAAGTACTACCGACTTCTCTGGCTAAAACACGACCTACCAGCAGGACTTTCTGTCTTTTTGGTAGCCTTACCGTTGTGCTTGGGTATCGCATTAGCCTCGGGAGCGCCATTATATGCTGGATTAGTATCGGGTATCATCGGTGGTTTGCTGGTTTCGGTAATTAGTGGCTCTCAATTAGGCGTTTCAGGGCCCGCAGCGGGATTAACGACTTTAGTAGGTGCCTCCATCATTTCTCTAGGAAATTTTCAAACTTTCTTATTAGCCGTAATAGTCGCAGGATTATTTCAAATTGTACTAGGACTCCTGAAAATGGGACTAATAGCAAACTATTTTCCATCGGCAGTAATCAAAGGAATGTTAGCCGCAATCGGAATCATACTAATCTCCAAACAAATCCCGCTTGCTTTAGGCTACGACCAACCCGACTTTTGGACAAGTGGTTTTATCAAACTCTTCTCTCATGAAAATATCATGGGAAATATGCTGAATCTCAATCAACACCTAACTCGAGGTACAATCTTGATTTCAACGATGTCAATTGCAATTTTAATTTATCTCAATCAACCGGCAGCAAAAAAATTCAAGGTAATTCCAGCCCCCCTATTAGTGGTAGGAATTGGAATCGCATTAAATTTTATCTTAGCCAATAACACCATAAACTTGCAATTAAAACCAACCCAACTAGTAACTATTCCGGATAATCTCTTTGGTAACATCGTTTTTCCTGATGTCTCCTTACTATTCTCGAAAACTGAAATTTGGAAAGATGGAATAATGATTGGAATGTTAGCCTCATTAGAAACCCTATTGTGCGTAGAAGCTGTCGATAAATTAGATAAAAGAAACAGAATTACCCCCATCAATAGAGAACTAGTTGCGCAAGGAATTGGAAATATTGCCTGCGGAGTACTAGGAGCTATCCCGATGACCGCTGTAGTGGTAAGAGGCTCCGCGAACGTGGATGCAGGGGGTCGAACAAAACTTTCTGCATTTACTCATGGACTATTCTTACTATTGGCTGTAGTACTCCTGCCCGCTGTATTGAATAAAATTCCTTATGCTTCGTTGTCGGCTATTCTATTGATTACTGGGTATAATTTGACCAAACCTAAATTATATAAAAACCAATGGAGTCTAGGCTGGAAACAATTTTTCCCTTTCATCATTACAATCATTGCCATACTAATAACCGATCTATTAGTCGGCGTAACTATCGGGCTATTTATCTCTTTGTACTTTATTATTCAAAATAATTTCCAAGCGGATTACAACATTACGCATTACAAAAAACACGAAACCAATTATTACCATATAAAACTTCATGATAATGTTACGTTCTTAAACAAAGTGAAATTCAGAACCGTATTGGACAAAATTCCGGAATACAGCATGTTGACCATTGATGGAAATCATTGCACCTTTATTGATTATGACATCTTGGAAGTCATCAGTGAATATACTAACAAAGCGCATGACCGTCACATTGATTTACATTTATTGGGAATCGAAAAAGTGTCTACCACAGCGCTACATTAATAAACTATACTTTAACTATTGATTAACAATATATTTAAAATCATCTAAATACATTTGTTAGCTATAATTACTTTAATGAAAGAAATGCCCTTCAACAGAATTTATATCATACCATTGGTACTTTTATCTTTGTTAACCTCTTGTAAAAAAGAGTTTTCTGCAGATAATTATGTGGCTTATTTCGGTGGTGAAGTGGCCAATCCAACAAAGCCATATGTCCTTTTTTGCAAAAATAACATTGTTATAGATACGCTCTTCCTTAAAAAAGATAATACCTTCTTTAAAAAATTTGATTCGCTAACGCCTGGCCTGTATACCTTCAAAAATGAACCAGAATACCAATATGTTTATTTTGATAAAAACGACAGCATAAAAGTGCATATCGACTCCAAAGAATTTGATGAATCCATAATATTTTGCGGACGAGGCGACCAAAAAAATAATTTCTTAATGGACATGTATTTGAGGAATGAAAAAGACAAAAACAACATGTTTGAAGTTTTTGACTATAAATTTAACAAATTCAATGACTACATTAACAACATCAATACCGCCAATAAAAAATTCTATACTGCAAAAAAAGCGGAAATAAAATGGAGCAATGATTTTGATATATATGCTAATGGAATAGTAAACTATCCTTATTACACTAAAAAAGAAATCTACCCTATCATTCACAAGATGAGAACTGGTGAAGATGTAACAAACTCATTACCTAAAGATTATTATTTTTTTAGAAAAGATATAGATTATACAAATCTAGAATTAACAGAGTTTTCACCTTTTGTAATGTATCTAGATCACATGCTTAACAACGTAGGATCCATAAATTATCACAACCATTTTTCAGACATAGATTTAGCCTTAAAAACAAACATCAACAAATTAAATATTGCCGATACACTCATTAAAAATGAAAAAGTGAGAAATATTGTCCTTAACAATATTGCCTTAAAATACTTATTAGAAGACCAAAATATGGTGAACAACCAAGAGTTTTTAAAAGTATATCATAAATATTCTACCGACAATAGTAAGAAAAATGAAATTATTAAAATTGGAAATGCGATTCAATTATTAACCGTTGGAAAGAAATTGCCAGAAGTGCAGTTAATAGAAACGAATGGAACAACGATTTCTTCTAATGATATTATCAATCAAAATACAGTTTTTTTCTTTTGGTCAGAAAAATTAAACTCTCATTTAGTAGCGGTTCATAAAAAAGTGCTGGAACTTAAGAAAAAATATCCTAATTATAATTTTATAGCCATCAATTTGGATGATAATGAATTACAATGGAAATCAGCTCTAAACAAATACCATTTTGGATCCATTAGAGAATTAAAATGCGCCAATTTTGAAGATATCAGAGCGAAATGGGCAATCACTAAAGTGCATCGAACGCTAATCATAAATGCAGACAAAACAATTAAAAATGGCTTTACTAATATGTTTGATGTCCATTTTGAAGACGAATTAAAATAATAAGGTGATTAAAATTCAAATACAATAAGAAAGCGATTTTCAATTGAAAATCGCTTTCTTTTTTATAGACAAACTTTACCTCGTCCTTCGTACATTTAAAATGCTAACTTTTATTTATTCCCTTTTTCAAAATCAGCAATAAACTGAGCCAATCCCATATCCGTTAAGGGGTGTTTTAACAATCCCAAAATAGCCGACAAAGGCCCTGTCATGACATCAGCACCAATTTTAGCACAGTTTACAATATGCATAGTATGACGAACAGACGCCGCTAAAATTTGAGTTTCATAACCATAGTTGTCATAAATCTCTCTAATTTCTTGAATCAAATTCAATCCATCTGTTGAGATATCATCCAAACGCCCAATAAATGGAGATACAAAAGTAGCCCCTGCTTTAGCAGCCAACAACGCTTGCCCTGCAGAAAATACTAAAGTCACATTCGTCTTAATCCCTTTATCAGAAAAATATTTACACGCTTTGATGCCATCTTTAGTCATAGGAAGCTTAACAACAATCTGCTCATGAAGATCAGCTAATTCCTCACCTTCTTTAACCATGCCTTCATAGTCAACAGCATTGACCTCCGCACTTACTTCACCATCTACAATACTGCAAATGTCAACATAGTGCTTAAGTATGTTATTCTTTCCTGTTATTCCTTCTTTAGCCATCAACGAAGGATTAGTGGTTACGCCATCAAGAATACCCAAAGATTGTGCTTCTTTAATGTCGTTTAAATTGGCTGTGTCAATAAAAAATTTCATAATGTTTATATTAAAAGTAGTTGTGTTTATGTATGTAAGTCGCAAAATTACGAATTCAATTAAAGAAAATCTATATTCTATTCTCTTTTCTCTATTTTCTTTCCGCTATTCTCTATTTTCTTTCCGCTATTTACTAGTCACTATAGCTTATAATGATTCATCAGCATTTTCTCATACACTTTATCGGGCAAGATTCGTTTTAAAACAATGGAAAACTTTTGAATAAAAACACCCACTTTATAATGAATTTTGGGACTTGGATTTTGAATGATAGCATAAATAGCTACTGCCATTTGATCGGGATTACTCCCTGAATCAACATGAGTATCCATCATTTTCAAAGTGTTCCCATAAGGGATTTCATAAGCAGAACCTGTAAGCAAAGGAGCATGAAATCGTCCGGCAGCAATATTAGTAGCAAAGTCTCCTGGAGCCACATTCGTAATTTGAATCCCAAAGGATTTGACTTCCATCCGCAAGGCTTCGGTAATCAATTCTAAAGCTCCTTTAGAGGCAGAATAAATCCCCCGATAAGGCAATCCCATATAACCTGCAATAGAAGTAATATTAATGATTAAACCAGATTGTTGTGCACGCATCTGTGGCAAAACTGCTTTTATCACTTCAATCGGCCCAAATAAATTCGTTTCAAAATTATTCTTGATTTCTTCAGTCGGTATTTCTTCAATGGGACCCGTAATTCCAACACCTGCATTATTGATAACAATATCTATCCTACTCGCTTTTGAAATCACTTCAGCAACCGCTTTTTGAATGCTTTGAACCTCCCTCACATCTAAAGCGATCAATGGAAAAATAGAAGTAGTAATGCATTCAGGGTTTCTACTAGTACCATAAACGACAAAACCTTTGTGGTGCAAATACTCACCTATAGATTTACCTATTCCAGAAGAGCCCCCTGTTATTAACACAACTTTATTCATTGATACCTTTTAATTAAAATAAAATTCGAACTAGACTTAGCCTCTATATTCTATTCTCTATTCTCTTTTCTCTTTTCTCTATTTCTTCCACAAATCTTGTCCAAATTGAATCATATAACTGTTATTGTCATAAATAGCAAACTCACGCATCCCCCAATCAAAATCTTCAATATCATAGGCTATTTTAACCTTATCTTTCAATTCCTTCCAAAGGGTTTCCACATCATCGGTTTTAATATAAAATGTTCCCGAAAAATAAGGCCTTTCAAAGGGAGTATGCGCGTTTGGCTCCGCAATCATAATTTCGCATTGGTCTTTATGAACCGCTGCCCAACCCCACTCTTCACTTTGATTCTCACAGGTAAACCCTAAAATATCGCAGTAAAAATCAACTGTTTTTTGCAATTCTTTGGTCCAAATCATTGGAACTATCGGTTCAAATCTCATAAGCTTATAATTAGGGACTAAAGATAGAAAACTTAAACTAATTAATCAATTTAATTCCTAGTCCCGGACGTTCGGAAAGTTGGATTTTTCCATTGACAATGGCAGTTCCACTAGCTATATCATTACCAATAAGATTGGCTCCATCCAAATCTGCATAATCAACCAAAGGCGCTAATACGGAATCCGCTGATATCCCAATAGTGGACTCTGTCATACAACCAATCATAATTCTATAATTCAATTCTCTAGCGCGACCAATCATCTCCAAAGCAGGAGTCAATCCTCCACATTTGACCAACTTAATATTAATGCTTTTATAGTAGGGTTGTAAAGTTTCCAATGAAGAGGCATCCTGACAATCTTCATCGGCCATCCAATTGGCATTTCTGTCGGAATGCAAAACGGCATAGTTGTCACTTCCTTTTGCCATAGGTTGCTCTAAATAAGTGAACTTTTCAATAACAGAGTTGTTTTCCAACCAAGTACATTCCTCTTTTTGAAAACTGCCATTGGAATCTAATGCGATGTTGCAATCCAATGCTAACAAGGACGTAATGGTCTCTTCATTAAAATGATGGCATTTTACCTTAAACCTATTCCACGAAGAAGCTTTTATTTTCTGGATTTGAGACGCAACAGATGCTACACTGATAGTGATAGATGACTCTGGAAGCTCCTGTATTGCAATAGCATTAAGCGCTAAAAAACTTTTGTTTTCCAATTTCCCAAATAAATCCCAATACGAACAATCTAAGGCAGAACGCAGAAAACTTGGTAATGATAAAGATTGTAAAAACAAATAAAATCCCACAGGAGGCTGAAGGGTTTGCCTCTCAATAGCATCTTTTACCCTATTCAAGTGTAGAATGAAATCGTGCAAATTGATTTGATAATAATCAATAGCAGTACATTCGCCATAACCTACACAATGATGCGATTCCAATGATACTATCAAAGCGTCCCTAAAAGAATAATTACCGTAAGAGATGGAGAAGGTTTCCTTTAATTCAAATCGAACAATTTGCCAAGATAAATTCATAGAAGGAAATATTGATTAGAAATTTGATAGCAGAACCAAATATAAAAAAAAGATTCCGAACCAAGTTCGGAATTAAAAAAAGGCAAGCGACCTACATCGCACCGCTACAACCACATACCTTTGCTATGTTCCCATCCTGGAGGAGTCTGCAGGAGCTGGTCGTGTAGGACTTGCCGCTGCAAAGATACAATCTTTTTATATTTTTGCAAGAAATTAACATCTTAAATAATACATTTGTAACTATAAATTCAACCTTTTAATAATGAGAAAATATAACGTATTAACATTCATTTTATTAGCAACCCTATTAGCAAGTAGTTGCAAAGATAAAAACCAAGTAGAAAACAATTTTAGTATAAACGAAGTGGTGCTAAAAGCGCAATACACACCCAAGGAAACATTAGATTTAGAAATAAAAAATGCTAAAAATAAAAAAATTGATAGTGTTGTTTATTCTATTAATAACATAAAAGTTGGCGGTGTAAAAGGCACTGGCAAATTTTCATTCCCTTTAAAAGATCAAAAATTAGGATACCAAAACGTAAAAGCAAATATCTATTTTGACGGAGAAAAAGAAATTGATTCTTCAAGAGTAGAATTGATTTCAGACATCACTCCAAAAGTTTTGACGTATACCATCGTGAATACGTATCCACATGATATCAATTCCTATACAGAAGGATTGGAATTTTACAAAGACACTTTGTATGAAAGCGCTGGAGAATATGGCAAATCTAGATTACTAAAAACAGATTATAAAACAGGTAAAATTTTAAAAAGCCTAAAATTGGAAGACAAGTATTTTGGAGAAGGAATTACTTTTATCAATGACAAAATATACCAACTTACCTACAAAGAACATATTGGTTATATCTATGACGCTAAAACATGGAAACTAGAAAAAACCTTTGTCTTTAACAAACCAGAAGGATGGGGTATGACAAATGATGGCACGAATATTTATTTCAATGATAGCTCTGAGAAAATTTGGAAAATGGATCCTAATACACAAAAAACCACAGATAACATCAACGTTTATTCAACAAATACAAAAATAAAAGAAGTGAATGAATTGGAATGGGTGGATGGAAAAATCTATAGTAATATCTATCAAAAGAAAGCGATAGTCGTTATCAATCCTACTAATGGTGCTGTGGAAGGAATGTTAGATATGTCCAATTTAGAAAAATTAATTACGCGACTTCCGGATACTGATGTATTAAATGGAATTGCTTACAATCCAAAAACCAAGACATTCTTTGTTACCGGTAAAAATTGGAACAAAATGTTTGAAATAAAAATTAATAATTAAAAGGGGAATAAAAATTTAATCTCCCTAGTTATCTTCTCAACAAATAACTATTATCTTAGTAATACAAATTATCTTAAATAAAATACCCTCAACTATTCAATAGTTGAGGGTATTTTATTTAAAATTGGTACTATTATTTTAAAGTAAAACTAGATTTTGAAACCAACTCGCTTTTATCAAAAACATTCACAAAGTAAGTTCCTTTCTCAAATTTTTTGCCCGGTAAATCTTGAGATACATTTACTGTTTTATTTTCGTATTTTACCGAAGTTGTAAAACTATAAGTCAATGATTCAGTACCAAACTCAATCGTTGATTTATCACCAAGAACATTGTTCTTGGTATCTATTACTTGAACATAATAAGTCTTATCACCTGATTTTGCTATTTTATTTTCAGCAATAGTAAAACTTACCTTTAATATATTAGCTCTACTAGCTTTATCCGTTTCAATCTGTTTTCCTGAACTTTTTAATTTATAAGCCCCAGTTTTTAAATTCAAAACGGATAATTTAGAACCTTTTTCAACTGTTTTTGACAATTCCTCATTCTGACCAACAAGAACTTGATTATAATTTTTAGAATCCGTTAAAACTACTTTAGTACTATCTAAATTAGTTGTTAATGTTTGATTTTGTTTTTTCAACACTTCAACCTCTTGCATTAAACTATTCATCTTAGTTTGTAATGCTAAAAACTGTTGTTTATATTTAGCCATTGAAGCAACATCTCCTTTAGATTTTTCTAATTGCGCCATTAAACCTACTACTTTTTCTCTTTCAGCAATTAGCTCATCAGACATAGAGGTATTTTCTGCTATTGCTGCATCATAGGTAGCTTTAAGTTTTTGCAAATCAAGCAATACATTTTCTTTCTCTGTTTTGGTAGAAGTAACTTCTGTATGAAGGGTTTTTACTTCAGTAGTCAATTTAAAAATATAAAATAAACTTCCCAATAAAAGTATAGAAAGGACTAATATTATTGCTTTTAACGAAGAATTACTTTTTTGATTTTCCATTTGGGTTACATTTTGTGTTTAGCAAATTTAATAATTTTTAATTGTATAACGTAATTTTATATAAATATATTATTTTTGAAGACAAAGAATTTACTTCATGGAAAAACTTATTCGCTTTACGTCGTCGGATTTATCTAACATTACCAACCATAGAAGTGGCGAAGTGAAATTTGGCGAAAAAATGGTTACGATACCAAAAGAACAAGAAGCATTTACATTTTTGAAAAATTGCGATCAACGATTTGTTTTGTTTGGTATACCAGAAGACATAGGCATTCGTGCCAATTATGGTAGACCTGGAGCTAGTACTGCATGGAATAGCGCTATGAAAAGTATCGCCAACATTCAACACAATAGATTTTGTAAAGGCTCTCAAATAGTGGTTCTCGGTCATTTGGATGTGAGCGACGAGATGGAATCGGTTAAAAGTTTAGATTTCAATGTGACGGCTGACCGAAAAAAATTAAGTGATCTAGTGGTTCAAATTGATAAAGAAGTGTCTCATATCATAGCCAATATTGTAAAAGCTGGGAAAATTCCAATTGTAATCGGTGGCGGACATAATAATGCCTACGGGAATATTAAAGGTACTGCTTTAGCTAAAGGAAAACCTATAAACGCAATCAATTTTGATGCGCATTCCGATTTTAGAATTCTGGAAGGACGTCATAGTGGTAATGGGTTTTCTTATGCCTTTGAAGAAGGCTTTTTGAAAAAATATTTTATTTTCGGACTACATCATTGTTATACTTCAAAAAATGTTTTAGACAAACTAAAAACGTTAAAAGAACGTGTTTTGTACAACACCTATGATAGCATGAAAATAAAAAAAACAAAAGATTTTAATATTGAAATGCAATTTGCATTAGACTTTATAAAAAATGACTATTATGGAATTGAAATTGATTTAGACTCCATTCCAAATATTCCATGCAGCGCGATGACCTTAAGCGGTTTTTCAGTAGAAGAATTGCGCCAATTTATCTATTTCTTTGCCAAACATCAAAATGCTTCATATATTCATATTTGTGAAGGGGCACCGAGTTTAGACAATGATAAAAATAATCATTTGGTTGGTAAACTCATTGGATATTTAGTAACTGATTTTATAAAAGCTAAAACAGAAATAAATATTGAATAATAAGAAATAGAAGTATATTTTTTATATTTATTTTATAGATTCATTAATAAGTTTAAAACATAAAAAAAGTCCCAATTTCTTGTGACTTTATATTTTTTTTACCAAATTTCCACTCGCAACGAATCGGGTTGATACATTGGGCTTCCAGGTAGGATATTAAAAGCTTTTTGAAATTCTGGAACATTAGCTAAAGGACCATTAACTCTATACTGCGCTGGAGAATGTACATCCATCATTACTTGTTGCAATAACGATTTTTGAGTTGCGTTAACCATCCATGCATAGCCGTAGGCCAAGAAATATCTTTTTTCTGGAGTCAACCCACCAACAACTTCTTTAGTTTTGAATTGTTTGGTTTTCTTGAAGGCTTCAAATCCCATCACAACTCCACCTAAATCTGCAATATTCTCTCCTTGGGTAGCCTCGCCATTCACATTTTTATTACCAATTTTGAATTTACTAAATTGATCAACAATCAACTTAGTTTTAGCTTTAAATTTTGCATAATCTTCTTTAGTCCACCAATTATTCAAATTTCCTTTATCGTCATATTGACTCCCTTGATCATCAAATCCATGTGTGATTTCGTGTCCAAATGTAGAGCCTCCAATAATTCCATATAAAATAGCATCATCAGGCATTTTTCCTTCAAATCCAGGTACTATTATATTACAAGCTGGTACACAAATTTCGTTATTACTTGGATTGTAATAGGCATTATAAGTCTGTGGAAACATATTCCACTCGGTTCTATCTACAGGTTTTCCAAATTTATGAATCATAAAATTATAACTCCATTGATTGACAGCCATAACATTACTGCAATATGATTTTTTATCTACAACAACGGAACTCATATCCTTCCATTTATTAGGATACCCTACTTTCATCACAATTTTACTCAATTTTGCCAAGGCTTTACTTTTAGTAGCAGGACTCATCCAATCTAACTTTTTAATACGTTCTCCATAAACTACACGGATATTGTTACCAATTTCAAGCAATTTTTCTTTAGTTCCTTTAGGTAGGTATTCATCCACATAAACCTGACCTATCAGTTCCCCAAGAGAATTTCCTGTTTGCTCCACGACTCTCTTCCAACGTGGCTTTTGCTTGTTAATTCCACTCATAACCGTACTAAAAAAATAAAAATTTTGATTTTCAATGTCTTTATTCAAGTAAGAAGCATAAGTATTATACAAATCCCATTTTAAATAGGTTTTCCAATTATCAATTGAGTAATTCTTTAAAGCTACATTCAACGCTTTGTAAAATTCTGGTTGACCAACAATTACGGAATCGGCATTTTTAATATTCAAATTGACAAACATTACTTTCCAATCGATATTTGAAGTAATAGCGTTCAATTTATTAACGCTCATTTTATTATAATTCTTAATAGGGTCACGAAGCGCTTCTAATTTTCTTGAACTTTGAGCCAATTCGGTTTCCATTTTCATAATTAAAACAGCTGTAACAGCAGATTTATCTTTAGATTCTCCTGTCAATTCAAATAGCTTAGCAATATGTTTTAAATATTCACCTCTAATTTTTACAGAAGTAGCATCCATATCAAAATAATAGGCTCTTTGTCCTAATCCCAATCCTCCCTGTCCTAAAAACAAAGCGTTCTTAGAACTTATTTTATCATCTTGTCCCACAGAAAAATTGAAGGCGGGTGAAGCACCAATAGTATGCAAATGACCAATAGTTTGCAATAAACCGGATAAATCCTTAATGGAATTTATGCGTGCTATTTCATTTTTTAAGGGAGTAATCCCTGCTTTATCAATGGCAACTGAATCTAATCCTGAAGCGTAGAAATCACCTATCTTTTGTTTGTTACTGCCTTTACTAGCCTTAGCCTCCGCCGATTTGATACAAATAGATTTCACCTGATTATTAATAGTATCCTGAATCATACGGAAGATTCCATTACTCTTTTCAGAAGAAGGTATTGGATGTTGCTTAAACCAGCCTCCATTAGCATAATTAAAAAAATCTATAGAAGGGTTAACTATTGTATCTCGATTGCTTAATAAAGGATCAACAAACCCTTTCTCTTTTTTAGTACAACTCATTGCCAATAAGACAACAATAAATAAAGCTGTAATTTTTTGAATTCTTTTCATATTTAAAGATTTAAATCGATAGTTCGCATCGAATTGATAAAAAATGTGACCAAATCTAATGAAATTAATTAGTACAAAGAAATAATTACTATAATCACTATTTATTTACAATAATTTTAGCATTTTAAGCGTTACATAAATAGTAAATTGCACCAAAATTAAATATCATGGATAGAATCAAAATACTTTGGGTGGACGACGAAATAGATTTGTTAAAACCACACATCCTTTTTTTAGAAATGAAAAACTATGAGGTAACGACTTGCAACAATGGTCGCGATGCCGTTGACATATTTGCCGAAAACAATTTTGATATCGTTTTTCTTGATGAAAATATGCCTGGAATGAGTGGATTGGAAACCTTAGCAGAAATTAAAGAGAAAAAATCTTCCATCCCAGTAATTATGATTACTAAAAGTGAAGAGGAATATATCATGGAAGAAGCTATTGGCTCAAAAATAGCGGACTATCTAATAAAACCTGTAAATCCAAATCAGATACTATTAAGCTTAAAGAAAAATCTAGATCATTCGAGATTAGTTTCTGAAAAAACAACCTTAGATTATCAAAAAGAATTCAGAAAAATAGCATTGGAATTAGCTATGGTCAACTCCTATGAAGATTGGGTAGAACTCTATAAAAAATTAATCTTTTGGGAATTACAACTTGAAAATATTGAAGACACTAATTTAATTGACATTTTAGAATCTCAAAAAGTGGAAGCCAATTCACAATTTGGTAAATTCATCGAACGTAATTATGAAGATTGGTTTGATCCTAAAACTGATAAATCAGACAAACCAATTCAATCACATTCACTCTTTAGAGAATTGGTAATTCCTGAACTGGTTAAAAAAGATAAACCTATTCTATTTGTTGTTATAGATAACCTTCGCTATGACCAATGGAAAGCAATGGAAAACACCATCAATAACTATTATAAACTAGAAAAAGAAATTCCTTATTATGCCAGTTTACCAACAGCAACTCAATATGCTAGAAATTCTATTTTCTCTGGATTAACACCTTTGGAAATGGAAAAACAATTTCCTCAATATTGGAAAAATGATGTGGATGATGGAGGAAAAAATCTTTTTGAAGCTGAATTTCTGACTGCCCATTTAAAACGATTAGGATTAAACATTAAACAAGATTATTTTAAAATCACTAACCTAGCGGGAGGAAAGAAACTAGCTGAAAATTTTAAATCATTAAAAGAAAATAATTTAGTTACCGTAGTTTACAATTTTGTAGACATGCTTTCACATGCAAAAACCGAAATGGATGTAGTAAAAGAATTAGCATCTGACGATAAAGCATATCGCTCGTTAACCTTAAGTTGGTTTAAGAACTCTCCATTATTAGATATTATTCAACAAGCTCAAAAATTAGGATTTAAACTTATAATAACTACAGATCATGGAACTATAAACGTTAAAAATCCATCGAAAGTAATAGGGGATAAAAACACAAGTTTAAATTTAAGATATAAAACAGGCCGAAGTTTGACCTATGAAAACAAAGATGTTTATGCTGTAAAAGACCCTAAAAAAATTGGGCTTCCTACAATAAATATGAGTTCATGTTATATTTTTGCGAAGAATGATTTTTTCTTAGCGTATGTAAACAATTACAATCATTACGTGAGTTATTATCGAAATACTTACCAACATGGTGGAATTTCATTAGAAGAAATGATTGTGCCCTTTTTAGTGTTTAATCCTAGATAGCAACATGATGGAAATAATATTTTCCCTTGATGAAATAAATGATGTAGCCAAAAAAATACTTTCAGAAAATCCAAAAAACGTAATTCTTTTTTACGGAAATATGGGAGTCGGAAAGACTACATTAATAAAATCATTAGCAAAAGAATTGGGTGTTGATCAAGTAACTTCTAGTCCAACTTTCTCATTAGTCAATGAATACCAAATAAATGAGAGTCAATACATCTATCATTTTGATGTGTATCGATTAAAGAATGAAACAGAAGCCTTAGATATGGGGATTGATGAATACTTATATTCAGGCAATTGGTGTTTTATTGAATGGGCTGAAAACATCCCTAATTTAATTCCAGACGAACATTCTATCATTAAAATTGATTTGCTTCCAGATGGAAAAAGGCATTTGATAGTAAGATAAAAAGTAATTCAAATTTAAAATTGATTTTGTAATTGCTGTTGTATTTTTTGTAACTTGTGCCATAATTCATTTGTATCTTATGTCGATTACTACTCCTTTTACAAAACAGCAGCTACTTCCACAAGAAGAAAAACTTGAGATTGCTCGTCAAAAAAGCGAATTGTTTATTGGAATTCCTAAAGAAACAAGTTATCAAGAACGACGTATATGCCTTACTCCCGATGCGGTACATTCATTAACGGCTCACGGACATCGCATATTGATAGAATCTGGAGCCGGAGAAAGTTCCAGTTATACCGACAAAGAATATAGTGATGCTGGTGCAGAAATAACTAATGATAATAAAAAAGTGTTATCATGCCCAATGCTATTAAAAGTGGAACCACCAACTATGGCTGAAATTGAAATGATGAATCAAAATGCCATCATAATTTCTGCCATCCAATTAAAAACTAGAAAAAAAGAATACTTTGAAGCCCTCACAAAAAAGAAAATTACTGCCCTTGCTTTTGAATATATAAAAGATGAGGATGGTTCTTATCCAGCTGTCAAAACTTTAAGCGAAATTGCTGGAACAGCTTCTATCTTAATAGCAGCCGAATTAATGATTAATAACCAATTCGGAAAAGGATTATTATTTGGCAATATTACCGGGGTTCCTCCTACTGATGTTGTCATTATTGGAGCAGGAACTGTGGGTGAATTTGCAGCAAAAACTGCCGTGGGTCTAGGAGCCAGTGTTAAAGTATTTGACAATTCCATTACTAAATTACGTCGTTTACAAAACAATTTAAACCAACGTGTTTTCACTTCTACAATACAACCAAAGTCATTATTAAAAGCACTTCGCCGTTGTGATGTAGCCATTGGCGCCATGCGTGGAAAAGACAGATGTCCGGTTGTTGTTACAGAAACGATGGTAGAACATATGAAAAAAGGTGCTGTAATTGTAGATGTTAGCATTGATACTGGTGGATGTTTCGAAACCTCAGAGATTACAACTCATGAAAAACCAACCTTTATTAAAAACAATATAATTCATTATTGTGTACCAAATATTCCATCTCGCTATTCTAAAACGGCCTCTCTTTCCATCAGTAATATAATTACTCCATACTTATTGCAAATAGCAGAGGATGGTGGTATTGAAAGCGCTTTACGTTGCAATAAAGGATTGAAAAATGGTGTTTATCTCTATCATGGTATACTTACAAATAAAGCCATTGGAGATTGGTTTAATCTTCCAGATAGTGATATAAATTTAATTGTTTTTTAAACTTAGTATTTGTGAGAATACCCCTCTTTAGTTTACATTTGCAAAAAAAAATAACAAATGAAATTTTATCAACGTTTTGCCTACTACTTAATTGGTTTAGTTATTGGTTGTTTCTTTGTAGCAGCTGTATTATCTGGTAAAGATACACGTTGCAATTATTTTCCAAATGCACGAGTATTAAACGATTTAAGAAACAAGCCATTCAATTATAGTATTGAAGCCTCTAGAAAACTTGCAGAAGATTGGGTGGATACAGTCGATATAAAAAACACGTTAACTTATGGAGATGTTAACTTTGATAAAAGTAATATACCTTATCAAAAAGGGAAACTATATATCATTGAAGGAAGAACTACCAAAAAAGATACAATTACCTTAAGAGTAATTAATTATCCAAGTAAAGCGGTTTTGGAAGATATTATTAGAAAGAAAAAATAAACACGATAACAATTTACACAAATAAACGTCTCAAAGTTGTTTTAAGACAATTGCTTATTAAGGCTACTTTTTCAGACTTTCCTTGTCAGTGTTTAATTACAAGCATTTTAAAAATATAATTGGCTTCCTTTTTTGATCCAAATCCATGAGTAGGAAAGCAAGTTCATTTTTTGCTGAAACACAAAAAAAAACCATCTCAAAATACCGATTGAGATGGTTGATTTAATGCCAATAAAAATATTACTTTATAAACTCTATTTTTTGAACTTCTTCAGCATTAACGCTATCAAAAAAACCTTGTTCATTCATCCAATCATCACTAAACACTTTACTCATATATCGTGAACCATGATCTGGAAAAATAATGACTACGTTGCTTTCTGAAGTAAACTCTCCTTCTTCAGCAAATTGTTTTACAGCCTGTAAAGCTGCACCTGACGTATAACCAACGAACAAACCTTCCGTTTTAGCAATTTCTCTTGTAGTATGAGCACTCTCTTCATCCGAAACTTTCATGAATTTATCAATCATTTCAAAATCAGTAGCAGTAGGAATTAAATTCTTTCCAAGCCCTTCAATTCGATAGGGATAGATTTCATTATTATCAAACTCTTTCGTTTCATGGTATTTCTTTAACACAGACCCAAAAGCATCAACCCCCAGAATCCTAACATTTGGATTTTTCTCTTTCAGAAATTTAGCAATTCCAGAAATCGTACCTCCGGTTCCACTACAAGCAACTAAATGCGTTATTCTTCCTGAAGTTTGCTCCCAAATTTCTGGTCCCGTGGTCAAATAATGGGTGTCTATATTAAGTTGATTAAAATATTGATTGATATACACAGATCCCTTAGTTTCCTCGTGCAAACGTTTTGCAACATTATAATAAGAACGCTCATCATCTGCAGAAACATGAGCTGGACAAACATAGACTTTAGCTCCTAAACTACGAAGCATGTCAATTTTATCTTTTGAAGATTTAGAACTAACCGCTAAAATACAATTGTACCCTTTTATAATACTAACCATTGCCAAACTAAAACCTGTATTTCCAGAGGTAGTTTCAATAATAGTATCACCTGGTGTTAATATGCCTTTTTTTTCAGCTTCTTCAATAATGTATAATGCAATTCTATCTTTTGAGGAATGTCCTGGATTGAAAGCTTCAACTTTGGCATAAAAGTTACCTTCTATATTTTCAGTTATTTTGTTTAATTTAATAAGAGGGGTGTTTCCTATTAATTCCAAAACGTTGTTGTAGGCTTTTATTTCTTCTTTCATAAATAAAAAATTAGTATCGAGACAAGTATTAAGTATAGCATTGCCACAAAACCTTGCAAATTTAATAAATTATTTTAAACTATCTTTCAATTTTTTCTAAATCTAACAAAAAGCTAAATTCTTTAGCTAGTTCTTTCAAAGCTTCAAATCGTCCAGAAGCTCCTCCATGTCCCGCATCCATATTGATATCAAAATACAATTGTTTTGTATCGGTTTTAGTAACCCTCAATTTAGCAACCCATTTCGCTGGTTCCCAATACTGTACTTGGGAATCGTGTAATCCCGTTGATATATACAGATGAGGATATTCCTTTTTTTCTACATTATCATACGGTGAATACGACAACATATAATCATAGTATTTTTTAACATTAGGATTTCCCCACTCATCATATTCCCCTGTTGTTAAGGGTATCGTTTCGTCTAGCATAGTGGTAACAACATCTACAAATGGTACTTGAGCAATGATTCCGTTATAAATTTCAGGCGCCATATTCGCAATAGCTCCCATTAATAAGCCGCCTGCAGAACCCCCTTCTGCATAAAGATGCTCAGCTGAGGTGTAGTTTTCAGCAATTACATGCTTGGAACAATCAATAAAATCAGTAAATGTATTCTTCTTTTTCAACAGTTTTCCATCTTCATACCATTGTCTTCCTAAATCTTCCCCACCTCGAACATGTGCTATAGCATAAATAAAACCTCTATCCAACAACGACAATCTTGTAGTCGAAAAATAAGGATCGATAGTCATTCCATACGAACCATAAGCATACATTAAGAATGGATTTTTTCCATTTGGTTTAATACCTTTTCGATAAATCATCGATAATGGTACTTTCGTCCCATCAGTAGCCGTTGCCCAAATCCGTTTTTCGATATAATTATTTTTATCAAACGTTCCACCAAGTACCTGTTGCTCTTTAAGCACAACCTTTTCTTTGGTGCGCATATTAAAATCAATCACGGAACTAGGAGTAGCCATCGATTGATAGACAAACCTCAAAATTTCAGTATCAAAATCAATATTAGTTGTTGTTTCCGCAGTATAGGTTTCTATATCAAATGGCAAATAATAAGATTCACTACCATCCCAAGGAATTATTTTAATTTTATTTAAACCATTAGAACGCTCAGAAACTACTAAATAATCTTTAAAAATATCAATTCCTTCAAATAAAACGTCCTCACGATGCGGTATTAAATCAATCCAATGCTCTTTTGAAGTTTTATTCTCCGAAGTCTTCATAAGTTTGAAATTAGTAGCCTTATCTTTGTTGGTAACTATATAAAAACTATCTTCATAATGAGAAATCGAATATTCTAATTCTCGTGTTCGTTTCTGAAAAATCTTAAATGAATCATCTGGAGTGGACGCTAAAAGAATTTGATATTCTGAAGTCAAAGTACTTTCAGAACTTATAATCAGATATTTCTTCGACTTTGATTTGTAAACCGACACAGTAAAAGTATCGTCCTTTTCAAAATAAACAACAACATCTTTGGATGGGTCTGACCCTAACTTATGTTTAAAAATTCTATCCGGACGAAGGGTAACTTCATCTTTTCTAGAATAAAAAATAGTTTGATTATCATTCGCCCAAGTGGCACCTCCTGTAGTATTTTCTATTTTTAAAGGAAGAATTTCGTTGGTTTCTAAATTCTTAATTTGGATAGTGTATTGTCGTCTTGAAACCGTATCAATTCCAAAGGATACCCATTTGTTGTCTTCACTAATACTAATGCCATTCAAATTGAAATAACTAAATTTTTTAGCCATCTCATTACAATCGAATAATAGTTCTTCTGGAGCTTCTAAATTTCCTTTTTTACGGGAGTAAATAGGATAATCCTTTCCTATTTCAAATCGAGTAATATAGAAATAACCATTATAAAAATAAGGAACCGACTCATCATCTTCCTTAATTCTAGCCTTCATTTCTTCAAATAATTCTTTTTGAAAAGGTTTAGTATGCTCCGTTGATTTTTGATAATATTCGTTTTCTTTATTCAGATAATCAATAACTTCTGGATTTTCTCTGTCATTCAACCAATAATAATTATCGATGCGAACATTTCCATGTTTTTGCAATTCAAAAGGAATAATCTTGGCTATTGGAGGTTGTATTTCTTTACTCATAATACTATTAAAATTCAAAACAAATTTATTGTAATCCCATCTATATAAAATGTTAATTCTATTAAGTTATCCACTAGAAATTAACAACTACTAGCAACTTAGAAAACATATCTAAAACAAGCACTACAAAAAAAAAAGCGTTTCTATTTCGAAACGCTCTTTTGTCACTTTTTATCGGTAGCCAATTGTTTTCGGCTTTTGTAGACTTTAAGATATTCTCCTTTTGGCGTGCCATCATCAAAAGAGCTAAACATAAATGGAAATGCGGCTTTATGACGCGCATCTTCGTTACTCCATCCTTCATATTCTATTCTGTAGATAGCAGAATAAATCTGAGCACGCCCAATACCATGAAAACAATGAATTAATACCGGATAATTGGCTTGATTGTCCATTATTTTAAAAAACTTATCCAAGTTTTCTTGTTTAGGGACTTGATCAGAACCATCATTATAATAATTTACCCCAGGAATTTTAGCCACAGCATTTTTCTCGGCAGTTAACTCAGAAGGAATTTCTGGATTATTTACTTCATCACCTGTGCCTGGAAAACGCAAATCAACAATTGATTTAATATGGTATTTCTTTACATAATCTGCTATTTCATCGGGTGGAATCACACCACTTTTGTATACTTTCCCTTCTGTAATAGTCATAAAATTATGATTAATGTGTCGGTCGTAAATATACTTTCCCGTTACACCCAAAATCACTACCACTAGTGCAATAAGTATTTTCTTTTTAGTACTCATCTCATTTATCTTTTGAAGTTAATTTTTTATCAATAATGCGCTCCATATAATCTTGTAAAAAGGCTTTACATCGTGTTTCCAATAAATTCATTTCAGCAGTACGATGGCTGATTAAATTATGTTTCAATTCTTTATCGTCTTTGTCATAAAAACCTACTGCTTTTTCACCATCAAATGTACAAATATAATTTCCACTCATCATTTGATAAGTGTCTGATGAATAACGCATCACAAAAGGTTTAATTTTATCATTACTTAATAAACTTCTACCCCAACTTCTAAAAGGCTTGTCATACCCTATCATATCTAACAAAGTAGGATAAATATCTATTTGTTGTGCCCAATCTTTATTTACTCCCTTGTATTTTTCATTTGGAGTAAAAAACAAAATAGGCACCGTATGAAAGTTTTGATCTTTACCATATTCTGGATAATAAATCAAATTATTATGATCGGCAACCAACACAAAAATAGTATTATTATACCAAGCTTCTTTTTTGGCTGCATTAAAAAATTTACGCAACGAAAAATCGGAATACCCAATACATTGATGCATAGGATTATCCCCCATAGGAAATTTTCCTTTGTATTTTTCAGGAATCACATATGGTTCATGCGAAGACACTGAAAATAAAGTGGCCATAAAAGGCGATTTCTTTTGTGAAAGGGTTTTGTTAAAATATTGAAAAAAGGGCTCGTCCCAAATCCCCCAAGAACCATCAAAATCAGCATCGTTATTATATTCATTCTTACCATAATAATGATCGAAACCTAGAATGTTTCCGAAACCTAAAAAGCCCATTGAACCATTAGGGGCACCATGAAAAAAAGAAGTATCATATCCTTCACTTTTCAAAATAGAAACCAACGATTCTATCTTTTGTTTAGGATAAGGCGAAGAGGTAAAAGCATCTTTAAAGGAGGGTATACCTGCTAATACGGAGGACATCGCATGAATCGATTTATAACCATTGGCATAGCCATGCGTAAAAATTAAACTGTGTTGTGCTAACGAATCTACAAAAGGAGAATATCCTTTATAATTTGGAATATTCGTGTCTTTATTAAAAGCACTAATGTACTCCTTAGCATAACTTTCCAAAATAAAAATCACAACATTGGGTTTTGTTTTCGGATTGTTATGATATTGTTTTATAGGAACAATCAAATCATCAATGGTGGCTTTATTAACTAAATTTACTTTTTGAAACGAATCAACATCCCAGGTTCTAAAAAGTGCAAAGGGCGTATTCAATACAAAATCAGATTGAGAAGCATCCGAAACATATCGGCTGGCATCAACCATATTAATGGGACGAGTGCTTTTTTTGAAATCACCTCTAATTCCTCCAATACACAATGTGGTCAAACCTAAAAAAATAAGTATCGACATCACGAAATACTTAATTGAAAGTGAAGGTTTTTGGTAGTGTATTTTAACTTTTTTATACAAATAAATCCAAAGGAAAGCACATAAAAAGAATAAAAAGAAAACGTGCCAATATTCCCTCAAAAAATTCAACAGCAATAAAGTCTTATTGGATTCATTTTCTAAAGTATCGAATGAGGTTCTAGTACTTCTATTAAAAGTGTATTTGTAATAGATAAAGTCTACAAAATTAGTAGCGTAGGCAATTAAATTAGTAATAAAATAAAGGTAAAACAAAAACTTTTGAAATCCTTTTTTAGTATTGATTACTAAAGGAAGAACCGATAATACAATAAACAAAGCGTTAATGTATAAAATGGCAGTAGTGTCAAAAGCAATACCATGGTAAGCAAGCATAAAAAAATCACCCACGGAATTTATTTTGACCAAACTTGTATTATAAGCAAAAAATAAAAATCTAGCAATCATATAAAACAAAAAAGCCAGACCTAATCTGTAAAACAACACTTTATATTCGGAAAATCTCAGAAATCTATTCATTTGATAACGATAAATATTTTTGCAAAACTACTAAATACAATAACTATAATTGAAAATATATTGTTAATATATAATTTATTGATTAATTTGCATCAAATTATCAATTTTCATAATGAGCAATATTACCCGTCTCTTCGATTTCCCCTACTATCAATTAGAGAAAAATAATTTATCTGATTGTCTTGTTACCAAATACAATGGGGAATGGATAAAAACCTCAACGCAAGAATATATAAACAAAGCCAATGCTATTTCAAGAGCTTTACTTCGTCTTGATGTTGAAAAAAATGATAAAATTGCCATTATATCTTCCAATAATAGAACTGAATGGAATGTTATGGATATAGGTGCATTACAAGTTGGTGCACAAACGGTGCCCATCTATCCTACCATTTCAGAAGATGATTATGAATACATCTTAAACCATTGCGAAGCCAAGTATTGCTTTGTATCGGATGCTGAAGTATTGCGAAAATTGAATGTAGTAAAAAGCAAACTTACCTTTCTTAAGGAAGTCTATTCCTTCAACGAAATTGATGGATGTAAAAATTGGAAAGAACTTTTAGTTTTAGGTGAAGATAATTCAAATCAAGATATCGTTGAAACTAGAAAAGAGAACGTTACTCCAGAAGAATTAGCAACCATAATCTACACTTCCGGAACTACAGGAAAACCAAAAGGAGTGATGCTTTCACATCATAACATTGTATCAAATGTGCTAGATAGTTCACCGCGAATTCCCTTTGAAGAAGGAAGCAGTCGTGCTCTTAGTTTCTTACCTATCTGCCACATTTTTGAGCGCGTAATTCTTTATATCTATCAATATTATTCGGTTTCTATCTATTTTGCCGAAAGCATCGATAAACTTTCTGATAATATTAAAGAAGTAAAACCAACTGTTTTCTCGGTAGTGCCTCGACTTTTAGAAAAAGTGTATGATAAAATCATTGAAAAAGGGTCGGAACTAACAGGAATTAAACGAAAATTATTCTTTTGGTCAGTTGATTTAGGGTTGAAATATGAACCCTATGGAGCCAACGGCTGGTGGTATGAAATGCAATTAAAACTAGCTAGAAAACTTATTTTTAGTAAATGGCAGGAGGGTTTGGGTGGTAATCTAACCGTTATGGTTTCAGGTAGTGCAGCGCTACAACAACGCCTCTCTAGAATATTTGCAGCAGCAGGAATGCCAGTCATGGAAGGCTACGGATTGACAGAAACGTCACCTGTCATTACTGTCAATGACACTAGGAATTATGGATTTAAAATAGGTACAGTTGGAAAACCCATTCAAAATTTAGAAGTCAAAATTGCAAGTGATGGAGAAATTATTTGCAAAGGCCCTAATGTAATGATGGGCTATTATAAAGATGAGAAATTAACCAATGAAGTGATTTATGATGGCTATTTCCATACGGGTGATATTGGAGAAATTGATAGTCAAGGATTTTTAAAAATTACCGATCGTAAAAAAGAAATGTTCAAAACCTCTGGCGGAAAATATATTGCCCCACAGTTGATTGAAAACACGATGAAACAGTCCTTGTTTATCGAACAAATTATGGTGATTGGAGATGGTGAAAAAATGCCCGCGGCTTTTATCCAACCTAATTTTGATTATATAAAAAGCTGGGCTGCCAAAGAAGGTTTTGATATTGGCGACTTAAACGAAGAAATCATCTGCAATGAAAGAGTCATCATGAAAATACAAGATGAAGTCAATTTATATAATGAAAAGTTTGGTAATTGGGAGAAAATAAAACGATTCGAATTAACTCCAACTGTTTGGAGTATTGATGGCGGCGAACTCACTCCTACTTTAAAACTAAAACGTAAAATTGTAAAAGAAAAATATCAAAAATTATATGATAAAATTTATAATAATTGATACAAATGTTACAAACAGTTGATAATACGAACCTCTTTCAAATTAGGATAAACGTTTTTATTGTTAGTTATTAAAGCCATATCTTTTAAAGAGATTCTTATTAAACTTTACTATCAAGTATATAAGCCGAATAGTAAGGTAATTAACCTTAGTTGAGTATGCTCAATAAACTGTGTCAAGTATAAAAATTGAATTAATAAAATTTTTAAATTTGACATATTATGAAA
>CAIWKX010000006.1 GCA_903913315.1 uncultured Bacteroidota bacterium
AACCTTCCCTTTCCCTTTTGTTGAAAAAACATTGGTTAAATCAGGGCCTAGATAGCCTCCAAGACCATAAAGTTGATGACAAGCATTGCAGTTTTTTTTGAGCCAAATATTTTCCCCTTGTACGGCTTTATCTGAAAAATGAATTGATCCGTAATTGGATTTTGATGTGTATATAGTATAGTTGTAAAATGAAAAGGAGATTATGAGTATAATCAATATGAGAAGATATTTTTTTGATTGTTCCATAAAGAAAATAAAAAATAATTTACAAATAGATGAAAAGTAACTGACTATAAACATGATAATAATCACATAAAATGATTAATTGCTATGAATTTATTTTTAAAAAGTAGGTGATTAATTGTATATTTGCGTCGTGAAAAACCTTGTATTTATAGTAATTCTTGCCATTATTCTAAAACCGATATTTCCGGTTATAGATTATGTTGTTAACTATAATTACATTTCCACTGTACTTTGTGAAAACAAAGACAAACCGGCACTTAAGTGTTGTGGTAAATGCCATTTGAAAAAAGAATTGGCAAATGCTTCAGAGGGGGAAAAGCCAAATTCATCTGATAAAAAAGACAATTCCAAGCAAGAGGTTGAAGTATTGTTCTGTCAAGACATCAAATCATTAGTTATTGAACACATTTATTTTCAAAATAAAATGGCAATGAATGACAACTATTCAAATCTTTACTTTCACTGGAATAGTTGCTCCGTTTTTCATCCACCAACTGTAGCCTAAATTTTATCGTTTTAAAAATGCGCACTATCATCAGTTATTCGACTTGTGATGATTTTCTTCTGCGTCTATATTTCAATTAAAATTTAAGTAAAATACAAATGAAAAAAATAATTTTAATGGTTATAATGATTTTTGCATCTGTGCAAATTTATAGCCAATGTGCATGTTGTGCGGGAGCTGGTATAGGTTCCTCTAATGGAGATTACAACAATGGAATCTTAACCTTGCCAAAGGGAAAAATAATTCTTGAAGCCTATACTGATTATAGAACAATTCGAAATGGAAATGCTCCCGAGGATGATGAAAAACTCTTAACCAGTATGCGAATTAGTTCTTTCGGAATTCGCTATGGAGTTTCTAGTAAGTTTACTATTTCTGCCTTACTTCCATATGTAAATTTATATACCAATAATGGTTCTGGGAGTGGAATGGGGGACTTAATGCTTTTGGGAACTTACAATTTGTACCAAAAGAATAGTTTTAGTTTTGCTCTTCAAGGAGGAGTTGAACTTCCAACAGGGGTACAAAAGAATTCTAGCTTTGATAATACCACTATTATTGTAGGGTCAGGGTCGTATGATCCAATGGGTGGTATTTTAGTATCCAAAAAATGGGATAAATTGTCTTTAAGTGGCAACGCTATGTATAAATATACCACTTCTGGTTTTCATGGTAATTATTATGGAAGTTTGTCTGTTCATAGTATTTCACTTTCTTATAAAATTAAAGGTGAAAATACGCTTTGTAGCATGGATACCATTGTTAAAAAAACCAAAACCAACTTTGGAGTGATTGGAAATATTGGATATAGTGGGGAATGGTTGGATAAGATAAAAGAAGATGGTATCGTTGATGACAATTCGGGACATTATTTAGGGCTAGCTAATTTGGGCGTTACATTCTCTTATAAAAAATGGGCATTACCTATTACTTTTTCAGAACCACTAATCAGTAAAATGAATGGAACTCAAAATGATTTTGGATATCGATTTAGGGTAGGTATTATAAGAGCTTTCTAAATTATTTTTAAATGTAAAAAGTCGTCTAAATTAGACGGCTTTTTAGTTTTTAGGAATTGTATTTAAAAACATAAGGCTAAAAATACTATAAAATTTAGGCATAAAAAAACTCCTTAATTTCTTAAGGAGTTTTTTGTGGGCGATTGCTTGTTCCGATGCGATCGGAAAGAGGTTCGAGCCCCGACCACTTCCGATGCTATCGGAATGCTTTGAACCAGCTGAGCTAAGCGCTATTATTGATTAGTTCTTGAATTTTTAATCTGCTTTTCCAAGATTTAATTTGTAGTTCTCTTTTGTATGCTTCCTCCTTG
>CAIWKX010000007.1 GCA_903913315.1 uncultured Bacteroidota bacterium
TTCAGGAGAAATCCTGAGCCTGGGGTGATCTTCCACTCAGACAGGGGGCGACAGTACTGCAGCGATGACTTCAAGAGAGTTATTGCTGAGTTCAAGATGCAAAGTTCAATGAGCCGTAAGGGGGACTGCTGGGACAACGCACCAACGGAGAGCCTGTGGGGTAAGCTAAAGATTGCTCGACTGTACGGGCAAAGATTTGCGACAAGACGAGCCATGATGGATGAAGTGATGAACTGGATCAGTTTCTACAACTACAAAAGGCTACACTCAACTTTAGGTTATGTAAGCCCCATGGAGTTTGAGAAACGATGGCATGCAACACGGAAAGACGTTGCATAATTCAAGCAGTTAAGAAGTATGTTTAACAGGGGCAACCTCAAAATAAATTTTTAGCCCTAGCCACTATCTACACTTTTTCTGGTGCTTGATCATCAAGATCTAATTTCATTATTTGACCATTTAGATGTTTTTAGCCCATAATAGAAGGTAAACCACAACGTGATGTGTTGACTGCTCAAGAAAATTCAAATTAAGGTTCAACATAACGCTAAATTATCTGATATTTAATATTTAAATTTTTCTAAAGATTATCAAATTGAATACGCCAATATTATCAATTTGTTTCCCAACAAAGAATAGGGCAAAAGCTCTTGATAGCGCTATTTCCTCTATAGTTTCTGACAAAATTTTTCTATCCTCCTTAGATATAGAAATTGTTATTTCAGATAACTGTTCTACCGATGAGACTCGAGAGATCATTGAAAAATATCTTGCAAAATTTCCTGAAAAAGTCTTTTACCACCGAAATGATGTAGATACTTTTGATAAAAACTTCGAAATTGTGCTGGGTCACGGCAGAGGCAAATTCCTTAAACTTCAAAACGACCATTTTGGCTTCTTGCCTGGTGCTTTAGATTTGCTGGTTAATGTCATAAAGCATTGCGAAATCAACAAACCAAATCTCTTCTTATTAAATAAATCATCCGCTAATGAACAAAAATTTATTGACTGTGACAGCCTGGACAAACTGTTGAGTTGTATATCATATAACTCAACCTGGATGAATGGCTTTGGAATTTGGAAAGATGACTTTGATTTACTTGATGGATTTTCCAGTATGTCTAAGTCTCAATTGACTCAAGTTGACGTACTATTTCGTTTGGCATCTACAAACAAGCACACTTTAGTCATATGTCAAGAGCTGCTATACAGTTGCTCGAATGTTGGCCGTAAAGGTAGTTATAGCATCAGCAAAGTATTTGGTCAAAATTACCTTAGCATATTAAATACTTACATTAAGCTTGGCGTGCTTTCCCAGGAGGTTTTCAACGCTGAAAAGAGAAATGTATATTTAAATCACATACTACCCTACTATTTCTCGGAAGACTATGACTTCAATAGATTTTCATTTTTAGATGGCTTAGAGGATTTTGAAGGGGAGGATTATTTTTATCCGGCCCTGGAAGCTCAATTCGTTTCATATGTTCAGAAAAATGGCGACAGTCAATCTAAATCTATTTCAGATTTATGGAGATTAATAAATCCTCATAATGATACTGCCATTGTTCGCGCTAATACTTACAAGAAAATTAAAGTTGGGAGGAAGTCCTACGGCCCTCTGAATATTCACTCATGGGGGGATCCTTTAGAGGGATTGCAAATTGGTTCTTTTGTTTCAATTGCCGAAAATGTTCAATTTATTTTAGGAGGAAATCACTCCACTGATACTTTTTCTACATATCCATTCAAGGTTAAGTATTTTGGTTATGAGCGAGAAGCCCAATCTCGTGGAAAGATAATCGTATCTGATGATGTTTGGATCGGAAACGGTGCAACAATTCTTTCAGGGGTTGTTATCGGTCAAGGTGCTATAGTTGGCGCAGGTGCTGTTGTAGCGTCCGCAGTTGAGCCCTATGCTATTTACGTAGGGAATCCGGCAAGAAAAATTAAATCTAGATTTGAACAAGATATTATAGATATTCTTCTACAAATCGATTACTCCAAACTAACAGATGAGCTTATTTTTTCCTTGAAAGATATTTTAGATGAGCCTATGACATTAGAAAGAGCTTCTTTATTATTAGAAAAATTTAATGAACTTAGTTGAGATACTTAAGGTTATTATTTTTTCAAACCCTTTACTCCAATGGGGTTTTCAGGTTTCTTAGAAATTAACTTCGATAGTAAGCAAACGGGCAACACAGGTTGACCTAAGCCAATACCCTGTAATAGTTCCTGTAACTTGAGCTTTGAGGTCGGCGTTAAAACTTTTTTGTGAGTACGTCCTTAATAGCTACGTTCACAAGGGCTAATTCGACATACATCCGCTTTAGCTTGGCATTCTCGGTTCAAGGTGTTTAATCCTCTTGAGCTCATTGGCTGACACACCAGCGTATTAGCTCTTCAATTGGTAGTAGGTTGCGTTGCTAATGCCGTGTTTGCGTCAAGCCTCGGCGTCCGGCATTCCAGCTTCTCCCTCTTCCCATATGACGACTATCTGACTCTCGGCAAATTTAGACATCTTCAATTGCTCTTCCTTAAAAGGGGCCGAAGTCTCTATTATCTACATGTCTACCTTTAGGGTGAGTTTACGGGATGTCTCGCATCGAAGCCAGAGGCGAAATGTACAGCTTTGAAGTAAATATATGGATAGTAGCTGTCGAATCGGTTTAATTAAATGTTAATTGATGTAAGTATTCTATTTGCTATTTGCTCCATTGCCCAGTTTCGAGGATGATTATCAACTCCAGTATGTGTGAACTCTTTTACCTTTCTATCAGTATTACACTCAGAACTAAAGAGATCTCCAATGTAGATGAATTTGAGATTGAGTAAATCGCATATATGCTTTATGACGCGATCTTTTTCATGCGACTCCCACCAAGTAGAAAGCATCAAAATGTTGTGGCAGTTTTTTTTTGCCATTAGGGCAACTTGATATAGGTTTTCTATAAAAGAAGTTAATTGGTCATTGTTTCCAACGTTATCTCCAAGTTGAATGACGATTAGCAACGGTTTCCTCTTCAGTAAAGAGTCGATCTTTTCAAGAATCTCTGTGTCGATTATGCTCCTTCGTTCCATCTCGGCGAAGTTACCAATAAAAGCATTTTCTGGTTTTATGTTCAACTGAAGGAGTAAGGTGTTGCAATAGTCATATTTCTTATGCGTTGCAGCCATTCCGTGATTACCGACCCACCCAATATCTGGTGCTGGTGCATGCAGTGTTATGCTGTTTCCAATAAAAATAACTTTTAACTGATCTTCTATAACTAAATTATGATCTTCAAATTCGTTAAATTTTTCTGACTGATCGTAATTTACGCTGATGTGATTGTTCAGGTTCGGCAGTGTTACGTGTGTGTTCATTTGGAAATCATCCGGCAATCATCCTTTTTGCTGGGACTTGAGAAATAGGAACTTATGCGGCGTTGGCTAGATGCTGCTTTGGCTTCAAATCACCCAACGCAATGTATGGGCGTAGCTAATTGTAAGACCACAACAGTTGGTTGCAAAGTTTTAAACTTCACTCAAACTATTCCAGTAAAACTGGGATGGCTACTTTTACCTTACGTTCCTGTTTAATCTTCCAATATAAGCTTTTTGCTGAGGATTGCCAGGCTGTATGAATACTTGACGTAGGCCATAAGCTTTTGCTTAGATTGGTGTAAATCGTGCTATGAAAGACAAGTAGTCACTCATTAATTAACATATTATGAAACTTTATACAAGTTTCGTAATATGTTAATTAATGACTGCACCAAAGTTGACATTGCTGTTGTAACCTTTTCTGCCCCGGAGAAATTCCAATCGAAGATCGATTGAGTACTATGATAAACGAATGAAGTTGGGGCGCGCAATTTCAGTGAGTTATCGGGAAAATTTATCTAAAACAGCTACCGAGTTAGATCAAGATTTTTAGAGCAGGATCAGTGTTATGAATTGCTATGAGGTTATTTCCATATGAGAAAACTTTATACTCTAGTTTATCAAGGATTTCAAGAATTTGAACCTCATTAGATTTTATTTTCTCTACCAACATTTGTGGTTTAAATTTACGCAAACTACTTTCAGCCCCCCTCAAAGCATCAACCTCCATACCCTCAATGTCAATCTTAATAAAATCTAGTCTTTCAAGATTCAAGGAATCAATAGCAATCATTTTGGTTTTTGTACATTTCTCTTCAGAATAATCAATCGTTTGACCAATAAATTCGTTATTATTTTTATTTTGTATTTCGAGACTGCCAAAACTCCCTGGCATCATATAGTCAGGTTCAGGAACATAGATAAAACCGTCAACGGCTCCAACGGCAGCATATATTGCCGAAGCGTTGAAACAATTGTTAATGGCAATATTACCAGCTAATGCGTAATAAATCCTTTCTTGTGCTTCAATGGAAATAACTTTCCCCCATCCAAACATGGCTTTAGCCCACTCGATAGTATGGACACCAATATTGGCACCACAATCTATTGCAATTACATTTTCTCCGAAATTATCCTTGCGCGAACCTAATAACTTAATTGCCAGATCGACTTCCTGAGCATCAAATTCTGATGATTCTAAAATTTGATACCCTACCCCGTATGTAACTTGTTTTGTTTTATGAAAATCAAAGCGATTAACCAGCATTGAACCATGATTTGTACTTGCAAGAGTAAATGCAATAGGACGTTTAATTCTCAAAAAAAATCTCCTAGAATCTGTACTATCGGGTGGAAAAACTGTAGGACGCAAGAGTTAAAGCCACTTAGAACTCTGAGGGTCCTTCCAATAGAAAGCGACTCTACCTTTACCATTAAATGCGTTGATAGGTGTGGTATGAAGTAACCCTCTTCCTGAGTAGTGGTAAGTGATATCAGATGGCCCACGATCTAGGGCTCCAACAAAATGACTGGTACCCGTATCACCGCCAACGAATATCTCTGATGTCATTATGTGCTCTAAGTTTGTCAAAAAATCAGTGGACACATCCATACCGTCAATTTGTAAAGTATCTTCTGTACAAATGATTTTTTTATAACTTGCATACTTGGCCTGGGAATACTCGCTTAAGATTTTATTGAAAAGTTCAATTGGCCAGTTTCTGTACACATTATAGGAAGCGTTAAAGAGTGGAAATATTACAATTTTTTTCTCGGAAATTCTATTATTATTTATTTTGACCAAGTCGCCAGAGATTGATCTAAAGTCCCACAAATTAATATTTTCCCAAGTCAGTGCAGTGCTGCCCTCTTCCAATGAAAAATAATCTGTGTTTTGAGTTAAAAAAGTAAAAAATTTTTGACAATAGTCATTTGATTGAACCGCGCCAGGATAGAAGTAAAATTTTATATCTGGGCTCGTTGTTTTCCTCAGATACTCAACAACATTGCCAACAGCTACTAAATCTCCATTACGTAGCGCACCTCCAAAAGTTTGGGGATAAATGTTTATTATCATAATCTAAAGTCGTCGATAAAAATCATTTTTGTTTTTCGATTTTTAAAGTGATGCAATTCGTAAATCTTATCAATTGTCTCACCGCTAATGCTGGGCCATTGGGTTTTGTATTCATCATTCCACAGCACAACTACTTCTTTATTCATCATATCAGCCAAAATAGCTACGCCAGTAATAGTAGTTATAAAAGGGTTGGGATTGTACTTTATTAGCGAACAGTTATAAATCAGATCCTTCGAATAATCCAGGTAGTGTACGCGGTTGGCATCAAGAACTCCTGAGGATTCTATTATATTAGATCCTTTCCTGGTATCAACATCCGGTGCATCAGTTGCAGCCCATCTATCCCCAACTAAAAACTTCTTTTCAAAATAATCTATATCAAGCTTGGGCACAATCATTTCAAATTCATCGTCGTATTCAAATTTCAACTTGTAAGTATCTCTAATATAGGTATACATCTTATGACTTGCTAGCGGCCTATCTCCGCAACCGTCTTCCGAGCCAATATGGTCTATTAAGATTCCTCGAATGTCAGTGGCAGGAATTTCCTTGACAAATGAAACTTGAGAAAACATCCCCTGCGCCATCAATAAATCTTTAATTCCATTGAAACGCTCTAATTTGTCGCAAATAATGAAGTGCATTTTCTCACCAACCACCTTATACAATCCGGAGATAACGGGCAAACAATGAGAGAAATCACCCAGGTTGTGCATGATCGGGGAAACTAAATTAAGCATTCAAACTCCGTATTTATAGTCGGGATCCATTTAAGAATATGCAATTTATGACCAAACGAACGGGGTGAGCCCGCCATTTTTATTTTGAGTGAAAATGATTGGATCACGACCAGACAAATAAGTCGCAGTACTGGAAAATGTGCTGCTATTGTTAATAATGCAGTGTTGACTATTTTGCAATAATTGCCAATCATACAAGAATGTCAGTCTGTCGTAGCTTATATTGAAGTCACTTAATGACTTGACTCCAAACTCTTTAAATCCCGACAAACAACTTACATCATCCGTAAGAATCCAAATATTGTCTATATTGAAATTATCTAGGTTTTGGCGTAACCAAGTTTTAATTTCTTCAATTTGACTCCCAGTGCCTCTGTCAACAAAATCTGACAACCGGATATGAATTGCCAAAGAAGTTTCGGGATTAAACCCAAATGTCTTCAGTTCTCCTAAAAAATTAAGCTTTGGTTTAAATTGGAATAAGTTTTTAAAATATCCTCTGAAATCCAAAATAGAACTTAAATCAACTAGATTAGTTCCGATATCAAA
>CAIWKX010000008.1 GCA_903913315.1 uncultured Bacteroidota bacterium
TAGCGGAATGATTCTAATAGCCACTATTGGTAATAAAAGAAAAAAAATGCATGATTGAGGATTTTTGTTTTGTTGGGCCCTCGTAGGAGTTTTACTCTTTCGGGGGTTGGTTTTTTGTTATGATTTGTTAATAAGATTTAATAAGGGTGTTTTAAATAATTGATATATTTGAGAAATGAAGAAAATTATTATTTTGCCAATAAAAAATCTTAAATTATAAGAATGAGATTATTTAAAAAATGTATTACTAAAGAAATTATCAATTTAAGAAAAGACACTAATAATTTTTTTATTGTTCCATCATCTAGCACAAGCATCATGCTTGTGACCAAAAACAAAATAAAACTTCAATCAGATTTAAGGGGATGTGATTTATTGATTTTATAAAAAAAAGGATTGTATATTTTGCTTTATTATTTGTAACAACGTTGGACTAATTTTTAATTGATTATTTTTTGCCATTATGAATAGAATATTGCTTTTCTTGTTTACTCTTGTATTGACTGCTGCTTCTGGGCAAAAGACTTTAACGATTGATTCGAACGGAATGGAATTACAAAAGTTTTATTTGAATGAAAATGTAGAAAATTTATGGATAGCAGGGCATCATATCAATTGGGAGACGGGCGAAATGGATGATCCGTTGGCCACTAAAGGAATTAAAACCCATTGCAGTTCCTTTGTCGCTTCGGTATGTAAGCAAAAAGAGATTTATATTTTGCGACCGCCTAAACATAAAACGGGTTTACTTGCCAACGCTCAATTTGATTGGTTATTTACGGAAGAAGCCTATCAAAAAGGGTGGCGTCAAATAAAAGATACTATATATGAAAGAGCCCAAGAACTTGCCAACAAAGGTTTTGTTGTTACGGCTGTTTTTAAAAATCCAGATGCTAAGAAACCGGGGCATATTGCGTTAGTAATGCCTTTTGAAAAATCAATTGATGATTTAACTAATGAAGGGCCAACCTTAATTCAAGCAGGGCAAAACAATAAAAATTTTATTTCTTTAAAAAATGGATTTAAACATCATATTATTGATTGGCCTTCGGCATCAAAATATATAGTTTTTTTTTATAATGAGAAGAGTAGTTTACATCATTAAAGATGTTGCAATAGCTAAAGTATAGTATGCAATAAAAAAGACCTAACTATTTTTATATAGTTTAGGTCTTTTTTAAGTTATTCAACAAAAAGTTGCTTATTTCTTTACTGTTGTTGCTTCAGGCTGTTTGATAGATGCATCCCAAAGCTTTAATTGCTTCTTAATTTCAGTGGTTACTTTTTTATCATCTTTAATATACCAGTTCACCGACTTGTCTGTTATGGTTTTATCACCAGAGTAGTGGAAGAAAGCAATCGAATTTACCAAAGGATAGTTCTTTTGAAAATTATGTAAGGCATCACCAAACCATTTGGCTCTGTCTCCACCTGTTTTTAAGGAACCAAACTCGGCAATCATCATCGGTTTATTAAAAGCAGCCAATTCTTTATAGTGTGTTCCAAAGATTTCAGCAAAGGTCCACCATTTACTCCAACTAATGCTAGTGCCAAAGTTTAGAATACCTGTAGAAATCATGTCTACATACTCGCTTCCAGGATAATAAGCGTCAAAGTAGCCATAAGCGGTGTGCGGACTCCATACCCAAATAATGTTTTTAGCACCCATTTGGTCAAATACATCGTGCACATGTCTCCATCCTGCAACAAATTCTTGTGGGGTATTGTTTTGAGGCCCCCATGGATAACGATACGGTTCGTTCATCTCGTGACCTAATCTCAAGTAAATAGGATGTCCAAATTTTTTAGCATCGGTAGCCCATTTTTTCAAAAAAGAATCATATAAACCATTAGTAACAGCCACCATGGCACTTTTATCTCTGGTTTCTATCGGTTCAATTCCTGGAAAATTCTCTACAGAAAAATCACTTACCCAAGGTTCCCATGTAATCATTGGTATCGAACCTATTTCATAAATGGCATTCGTTTCTTTTATTGGAAATTCTTGTTCTTTCTTTTCGCCCCAAGCTTGATAAATATGAATAATTGGAAAGGAAAGGGCTAAGGAATCTTCGAGATTAATAATGTTTTCGTACGATTCTTTTTTACTATCATCAGAAGCTCCAAAAAGAATAATTTTTGAGTGAATTAATTTCTCTTTGCTATTTCGTTGGGTTTTAAACCACGCCAATTTATCTTCCCGAGTGCCTTCTCGTTGATCTAAAATAATTGTTTTTTCTACTTCTTGAACCGTTGTACCCGCTTTAGTCAAAACTGTTTCAATAGGACCTTTAGATTTGTCACTCACTTTAGAAAGTCCATACACAACGACAAAGCCTAACGTCAATGCAATTAGTACATAGAACAACCTCGATAGTTTTTTTATCTTTTCCATAATTTATGAATTATGTAATACTCTTTGGATACCGTTTTCTAGATTTACTTGCGGTTCAAAACCTAATTTTTGTTTTATTTTTGATTTATCGCCAATCATTTCCCAAACTTCGTTGTCTCTGTAGGGAATAGCGCCTACAATAATTTTAGCTTTAGCATTCATTTTTTTATTTACTGCAGCAGCCAATTCGTTTAACTTTGTTCCTTTCCCACTGCAAACATTCATGGTTTCATTGTAGGAATTGGTATTTTTTGCAGTTAAAAGCAATGCTTGCACCACATCATCCACATAAAGAAAATCTCTAGTTTGTTCTCCCTTTGTCATCAGGAAATCTTCTTCTCTTTTTAATGAATTAATCATTTGAGGAATAAAGAAATCTTCCGGCATGTGCTCTCCATAGAAGTTGAAAATGCGCAAGTTAGTAAATTTTTTATTATGATTTAAACAGTAGGTTTGGATTAACATTTCGGCATTCACTTTACTTAAAGAATAAGGTGAAACCGGTTTTGGAAGCTGATTTTCATTAAATGGCGAGGTGTTATTTCCATAGATTTCACTGGAGGAAGTAAAAATAAAATGTGCATCCAAGTTTTGCAATGCTTGCAGTACATTAAGTGTGCCCGTTACATTCACTTTTGCCATATCATTATAAATGGCGAAATCGCGACTTCTGCTAATATTGGCTGCTAAATGAAATACAACATCAGGCTGTATTTCTTGCACTACTTTATGTATAGCATCAAAATCAGTAATATCTACTGTAAAATGATTGTAAAGTAATTCCGCATTTCTGGAGGCAACAAATACATTGGCATTTTCTTTTTCCAATGCTTTTACTAGAAACGTACCTAAATAGCCATTCCCCCCAGTAACTAAAATTCTTTTATTTTTTAAAGTTATTGCGCCCATTGTATTTTTGCTGCTTTTGCATCGGTTACATAATCACTTAAATCAGTTAAGGTTACTACGTTGTTATTGAGATAGTATTCTTTATACCAACTAATAGTTTTATCTAGGGTTGTATCAATACCCCAAACGGATTTCCACTTCAAATGTTTATTCGCTTTGGAACAATCTAACATTAATAAATTGGCTTCGTGATGGTCGTTAGGATCTTTACTGAATTCAATGGTAATGTCATTCCAATATTTTTTTGACAATTCAATAATCTCTCCAACAGGAAGATTACTATTGTTGTCGGGACCAAAGTTCCAACCTTCAGCAGCACTAAAATCTTTCTCTAACAATTTCCAGCCCAGCGTTAAATAGCCACTTAATGGTTCTAAAACGTGTTGCCAAGGTCTTGTGGCTTTAGGATTTCTAATTTTAACTGCTTCGTGTTTTGATGTCGCCCTAATAATATCAGGAATCAATCGATCACCAGCCCAATCACCACCGCCAATAACATTTCCGGCACGTCCACTGGCTAACAATACCTGATGTTTTACACCATAATCATCCACATTAAAATAAGAATTTCTATAGGAAGAAGTTAGTAGCTCTGCACAACCTTTTGAAGCGCTATAAGGGTCATAACCACCCATAGGTTCGTTTTCTCGATAGCCCCAATTCCATTCTTTGTTTTCGTAACATTTATCACTGGTCACATTAACGATTGCTTTTATGGAAGGTGTCTTTCTGCAAGCTTCATATACATTTAATGTCCCCATTACGTTAGTAGAAAAAGTTTCAATAGGATCATTATACGATTGTCTTACCAAAGCTTGGGCGGCCAAATGAAATACAATATCCGGTTGCACTTCATTGAAATAGTTTTGCAATGCATCCAAATCCCTCAAATCATTGATATTTTGCTGCATCTTCAATGGTAACAAATTTAAATGATTGATACCTTCATTAGCCAAGGAATATCCATAGACTTTGGCACCCATTTGTTCTAGCCAAAGCGCTAACCAAGAGCCTTTGAAACCAGTATGACCCGTTAAAAGTACTTTTTTGTCTTTATAGACTTCGCCAAAAAGCGAATGAAAGTTTACCACGTTTTCCATAATGCTTTATTGTTTTTCCACATTTCATTCAACTGAATATTATCTCGTAAAGTATCCATTGGTTTCCAAAAACCATGATGTTTATATGCAAATAACTCGCCGTCTTTCGCAAGATTTTCTAAAGGTTCTTTTTCCCAAATCGTTTGAATACCATTCGTAATGTAATCGAAAGCTTTGGGTTCGCACACAAAGAAGCCAGCATTAATCCATCCACCATCTCCAACAGGTTTCTCGATAAAATTGCTAACATGACCACTTTGACCATCAAACGAAACACCACCAAATCGACCTTCGGGTTGCACTGTCGTCATAGTTACTGCTTTTCCGTGATTTTTATGGAAAGCAACTAATTCTTTAATATTTACATTACCAACCCCATCACCATAAGTCAACATAAAAGGTTCATCACCCACTACATCTTTTGCTTGTAACACTCTTCCTCCAGTCATGGCATCCAAACCGGTATCAATTAATGTAATCTTCCAAGGTTCAGATTTATTATTTAATATTTTTACTTCATTGTTGGATAAATCAATAGTGACATCACTATTATGAAGAAAATAATTAACAAAATATTCTTTTATCACATAGCCTTTATACCCTAAAAGAACAACAAAATCATTGTAACCCTGTTCGGAATAAATCTTCATAATATGCCACAAAATAGGTTGTGCTCCAATTTGAATCATCGGTTTCGGAATCATGTCTGTGGCTTCACTAAATCGAGTTCCAAAGCCTCCTGCTAATAATAATGTTTTCATAGTTTTTAATTTTCAGATTATTATTCTACTTCAATTTTTTTATCAGATGTTATTTTTATTCTACTCCAAGCATCTTCAACTTTTAAATGCATGGCTTCATAAGCGGCTAATATTCCACCTACAGATTGAATGAATGCTATTAATGAAAAACCAATCATCCCCCAAGTTCTTTGCGCCGTAAAAATCAATTCGCTTTCTGGAGTAAAATAACGTCGTTCTATATAAACTCCTATCACTGTTATAAAAAAAACAATACAATAGATTATTAAAGGTTTTACAAAAGGATTGATAAAACCTTTAACTGCTGTTTTTGATGTGGGGATATAGGGGATTTTTTTATGGATTAAAGTCAAATAAAAAGCATATAAAAATACCGGCCAACAAGAATATTTTAATATCATGCCGCGCCAATGAAAGCCACGTTCTGTTTTCTTGTCGCAAAGGAATTTCTGTGCATACACATAAATAAAAATAGATATAAATAGTATGATAGAACCACGCACTAAAAATTCGGTAAAATCCATTCTTCCGGGAATAATTCCAGTAAAGAAATAGAGTAGAGGGATTAGAATAAAAAAAGCGGTGATAGTCCCAAATAAATAATAAGTTCCAATGGATAAATAGGATATCTTCTGCCAAAAGCTCAAATCTTTTAATACATAAGGCATTTCATCAAATAGTAATTCAAAAACGCCACGCGCCCACTTTAATTGTTGCTTGCAAAAAGAAGCAAAGTCTTCTGGAACCAATCCTCGACTAACAATCACTGGATTGTAAACTGATTTCCATCCTTTAGAATGAATTCGAATAGAAGTCTGTAAATCTTCCGCTAGGCCTTGGGCATGGCCACCAATACTTTCTAATGCTTTTCTTCTAAAAGTGCAATTCGCACCAATGGCTACAGCACCACCATAACCATACAAACCCATTTGAGTGGGGCCATAAAAGGTATAGGTTTGTTCGGCTGCACCACGAGCAGTAAAAGAACGATACATATTGTAATATCCTTGGCTTACTTGAACAAAACCAACATTTTCATTTTTAAAAAAGCCTAAGGTTTGATCTAGAAAATTAGGAAAAACAATATGATCGGGATCTAAAATGAGAATAAATTCTTCTTTGGTTCTTCGCAAAGCTTCATTTACTTTTCCTGCTTTTGCTCCTGGTAAATTGGCTAGGTCCAACCATACAATGCCGTGCTTTTCTGCTAATTCTTTGAATGCAATATCTTCGGTACTATCCAATAAATAAGTAGTATGAGGATACTCTAGGTTTTGTAATGCTTTAAATGTATTTTCAAACATCGAAATAGGCTCTCCTGGTGCTGAAGTAGTGAAAATAGCTACACTTAATCCTTCATCAGGTATGGGAACAACTATAGGTTTCTTAAGTCTTAAATAATTAATCCAAATTAAAACGATTCTTAAAATCCCGTACCAAAAAAATAGACTTAATACTACGAAAAGAAACATGTTGGCAATATGATCTTCACGAAACCACCATTCCGCTAAATTGATTACGCTAATAATTCCAGCAAGAGTTAGTACTAATAGGACGAAATGGTCAAATTGTGTGACTTTTTTAGCTCCTTTGAACTTGAATAAATTATTTCGTAGTCTCGTATTCATTAAAATCTATAATTCAAACCTAGACTGGCATTGTTTCTATTATAAAAGAATGTTTCTTGATGCGTGAAACTAGCTTTAATTTCAAATTTTGAGGAAATAGGATGAGTAACTGTTCCTGATACTTCATAAGGATTAAATGAAGTAGAAGAGAAATTTGTAGCAAAAACAGAATTACCAATGCCATCGTTTTGTAAATAAATATAAGGATTTTGGCATTTAGCAGCAAAACCATAATTGGCTTTTATTCCAATTTCAAAAAGTTTAGAGGGTTGATAATCTAATAGCACTAGAGCAGAATTTACCATTTGATTTTTTGGAGTAAAATAAGGATTGTAATAGCCGTCAATAGTTTCATTAGGATTGAAATTAGAAATGGCATCCGTCAATGTTTGTTTGGATGTGTATAAATTGTTTTTCGCATCTGAATAGCTAAAACCATAACCAAATTGAATTTTTAAATCGGATAGTTTAAAAGGTTTAGAAATAACCCAAGAGCTAAACGATTGAATAGCATTTTTATCACTAAAGAATTGATTGTTATAACCCGCGTGAACTGAAAACAGCTTGTTGTTTTCATAATCTAAATCGCCAAAAATAGTATTTTGAGTAAGATTGAAGGTGGTACTAGTTAAAGTACCTAGATAAGGTTTCTTGTTGTAACCCAATTTGAGCGAAGTGTTTTTTACTATTTTTAAATTGAAATCAATGCCACCAATCCAATCGGTTTTTTCAGAGAAATTTTTATAAATTCCTACTGAAAGGTTAGTAGACAATCCTAAAGATGCAAAATACAATTGATTACACAACTTTGCTGTTAACGCTTGTTCAGTAGGAGTGAAGTTATAATTAGTAATTTCTAATTTTGGATTAAATAACCATGAACGGTATTGTCCTAATTCAAATTTTTCTCCAAAAAACTTCATAGGTTGATTGTCCGATTGGTATTCAAAATTTGTTTTTAAATACGGAGAAGTAGCCTCTACAATATTTTTAAAAAGATCGTTAGTTATATCTGTGGTTGGATATAGTTTTTTAATTTCATTAATAGTTCTTTTTGCCTCATTTACTTTACCTGTCCAAAAATAGATATGGGCTTCCATTAATAATGATTCCGCTTTAGTATCTTCATTTTCTTTTAAGAGTACTAATAATCCTTGCGCTTTAGTAAACCTTCCGCTCTCATAAAGCATACGAGCATAATCTAATTGAATAGCTGTGTTTTTTGGAGATAATGCAATTGCTTTTTGAAATTTTTCTTCCGATAGATTATTTTTATTATTCCAATGCAATACTTGAGCATACAACCAATTGGTTTCTAAATCATCTGAATGGGATGGATAATAATTAGAAAGTAAATTTTCAGCTTTAGCATATTGCTTTTCATTAATTAAAGTTCTAGCTTTTTGAATTGTCTCATCATTTTTAGTTTGAGAAAACAAAGTAGTTGAACCTAACAAAAATACAAAGATGTAAGATAGAATAAATTTCATAAGCAAAAGTGTTTTTGGTTATTGGATGACAATTGCAATTAAATCTTCTTCAAATTTAATTGTAACCTGCTTTGTATTCTTTTTAAAAACTTAAAGAACACTTAAAATTATTTTCTCACAAGACAAATATTGTAAAAAAATAAATCAAAAAATGAAAAAAATATACTGAAGTGGACAAATTAAAGATTGAACTGGACTTAAATATTAATTGTGAGCCAACCAATTTAAAAAAGAAGCCGTTTTAAGTTTACCAATGATGATTTTTTCATGATTTTCAACCGTTAAATTCACTACTATTTTACGATTGAAAAATTGAGAAGCATCTTTAACTGCATTTCGGTTTAGTAAGTATTGTCGATTAGCTCTAAAGAATTGTGGACTTAGATTACGTTCTAAATAATCCATGTTTTGGGAGATAATATGTCTTTTATTGTCAAATTTTTGTGCATAAGTAAATTTATTCTCAATATAAAAAAAAGCAATTTGAGTACTATTGATGGGGATAATTTTATCTCCTTCATAAATTAGTAAAGAAGATGTAGCACTGGGATAGAGTTTGTTTTTGATTTCTTTAATCACATTGGAAAACTCATCAGTAGAAAGCTGCAATTTTTCTTTTAATTGATGGTATTTTGAAAGTGCTGTTTTTACAGTTTCTTTAGTGAAAGGTTTTAAAAAATAGTAAATTCCAAAAGTATTAAAAGCCTCTAAAGCATATTCATCGTAAGCAGTACAAAATATTACAGGGATTTTATTTTCGATTTTTTCAAAAATTTCAAAACTCAGTCCGTCCCCTAATTGAATATCAGAAAAAATTAAGTCGATTTGATTATTGTTATTCAAGAAAAGGATTGCCTCTTCAACAGAAGTTAGTATGCTAACAATTTCAAATTCAGACTCAATTTCCTGAATAGTAGTTGCTAAATCTTTTGCTGTTATTGATTCATCTTCAATTATGACTATTTTCATTTGCAATTAAATTTAGGCTTACACAGAACTCATTTTTAGAATCTTCAATTTCAATTACTTTTCCTGTAATCATTTGGTATCTTTTATTCAAATTAATTAATCCTGTACCGGTATTTTCTTGTGCTCGTTTTTTGAGTTTGTTGTTGGAAACTTTCAAGACTAAATTGGCACATTCAATTTTGATATGCAATGGATTTTTTTCAGTGAACGCATTGTGTTTTATTGCATTTTCAACTAAAGATTGCAAGGCGTATACTGGAATTTTATAGACAAGCATTTTTTTAGAAATGGCTATATTTACTGAAAATGCATTTTGGAAACGTACTTTTTGAAGTTCGATATAATCTTTGGTGAATTTTAATTCTTCTTCTAAACTAACTACATCATAAGAGTACGATTTTATAGAATATCTCAAGAAATCAGACAATTTTACAGAGTAATCTTCCGCTTCACTTGGGCTTTGTTTAATTAATGATTTTAAAGTACTTAAGGTATTAAATAAAAAGTGAGGTTGTAATTGTTTTATTAAAACTTGTTTTTGCGCTTCTAAGTAATTTAATTGCAGTTTTTGTAAATCTAATTCTGTATTTTCTTTCTTTTGTTTTAGAATGATTAAGTTGCATATTATTAGAATCAAGGCATTGATTTCAACCACTAAAAACATGGGATAAAGTAAGGTACTTTCTGTATTTTGCCTTATTCTAAAATCTTTTAAGTAATATAGAAAAAATAAATTAATTAAAATAATAATTGTGAAGCTAGAAACGTATCTTTTCCATTGTTGATTATTGGAGAAAAAGTCAATTAAAAAAATATTAATTAACCAAAAGAAAAGAATGATAAAGGTTAGTGCAATTACGGTGTAAATAAAATACGTGAAGTCAATAATGTATAATGAGAATAAAGGTGTAACCCCATATATTGCTAATAAAGGAGAAGAAATAAATGCAGTTAATAATAAACTTTTTCTCATTTAGAATAAAAAGGTAGTTATTTAACTGCAATCATTGAAATTTCTACATTTACCCCTTTAGGTAAGCAGGCTACTTGAACAGTTTCTCTAGCAGGTGCTGATTTCTCATCAAAATAACTTCCATATACAGTATTTATTTGGGCGAAATCTCCTATATCCATAATGAAAATAGTTGTTTTCACTACATTATCAAAATTCATCTCAGCTGCGCTAAGGACAGCTTTCATATTTTCCATTACTTGTTTCGTTTCGGTTTCGATATCTTCAAGAACCAATTCCATTGTATCAGGATTCAAAGCAATTTGACCCGATGTATAGAGTGTATTTCCAATTAAAACAGCTTGATTATAGGGTCCGATTGGAGCAGGAGCTTTGTCTGTATAAATTATTTTTTTCATAATTACTATTATTTTAGAACTTGATCGGGTTGGGTTCGTTTATCCCACTTGATATCTTTAAGAATTCCAGCTTTTATTCCTATAAAAAATCCCCAATAAGCATATTGACCAAAAGGTGTCCAGTTGAAACTCATATTCCAACTTAATAAATCTCTGTTCATTCTTATTTGAGTGAATGTAACACCTTTCCGAACAAAATCATATCCTGTAGATACTCCAATTTTCCATTTAGGAGTTAAATCCGTATTAGCTGAAACCATGACAGAATTACTTGAAATTTTCCTGTCATTCATCAAATTCGTATAGGTTACAGAATAAGCTAAATTTAAATCCCAGGGTATTTTGGCGTTATAAAATCCTGAAAACCCATCATCTTTTTCATCGTCTTTTTTTGTTTCACTCTGGGTATCAGAACTATCATTTATTTCGGTATTAGAGCCGAACAAATCATCATCCCGACCTCCATTCCGGGAACCCTGGACGTTCTTCTTTTTTTTATCATCTTTGGCACTTGTAATTGCATAATTGATAGTCATATTGGCGCTGGTCATTCTAAAAAGACTACCACCATTATCAATATTAAAGGTGTTTATTCTTGTTTTATTATCTTTTCCTAAAGCATAAGGATCAAGAGTTGATGCAAAATTAATATTCATTTTTTTCTTAAATAATGCTGTCCCACCACTTACACGTACAGGAGACCAACGCAAAGAATCGGCAGCTGCATCATAGCTAGTAGAAATGTTTAAATTGTTCAATAGCATTATCTTTTTAGGTTCGGTTTTAGTAGAATCTTTATCTCTTACTTTAGCTTCAAAAGTATTACTCAAACTAAAGCCAATATTATTGGAATAATTTTTAGTAGGTGCTCCAAATATTCCTGTTTCAAATCGAGTATAATCCGCTCTTTTTCCACTAGCATCAGTGGCGTAGGTATCATAATATTTAGCAAAACTAGGGGTGTAACTTTGTGAAATAGAAGGATGCATCACATGTCGGATCGATTGAATTTTTTTATCTTTTCCGAAATTGAAAGTTCCATATATGGTAGTACTTAAGCTATTTGAAAATGAATAGGTTCTAAATGAATCAAATCCATTGACATCTGTAGACACAACAGATCCACTTGGTGATAAAGGAGGAAGGGAAGTAACTTCAAAATCTTTTCTGATCGTTTTCAAACTCCATACTTCATTATAATTAATGGATGTGGAACCACTAAAATATTTAAAAAGCTTATAACTAGTACTTAAAGGGATAGTGTGTTGCATACCCGCTTTAGCATTATTGAACATTTGTTTTTTAAAGAATAAGGTATCTGTGGTTTGAATTTGATTTTCGCCTCTTAAATTATATTGCAAATTTATATTTTTAATAAATCCTTTTTTAATTCCATCTTTAGGTGCAAAAGGATAAATTCTATCAACACTCAATTGCAGTGTTGGTAGTGTCATATTGATTTGTTTGGTTTGTGTGTTTTGTGAGTGAGTTGCCGATAATGATAAGTTAACTTGTGGTATTGAATTGAATGTTTTTGAATAAGAAATAGAAGAACTCATCGTATTGTTTAGAGTTGAACCAACGTTAGCAAGATTGATAGATTGCTGGAAATATTGACTACTTCCTAAATTAACAGAAGCTGAAAATCTGGAATTGGGATCAGCTTTTGCATCTTGAGTATGTGACCATTGAATATTATATATTTTACTCTTGGAATAATCTGGATACCCTCTTTCACTATTTATTGTGTTTTCAAATCGAATGTTTACGTTCCCATTAAATTTGTATTTATTGGCGTAGGTAGATTGAAATCTTGTCGCATAACTACCATTTGTATAATAATCTCCCGAAACTAACAAATCATATTTATCGCTTAACGCAAAATAATACCCTCCATTTTGCAAAGAATAACCTCGGGAAGCATTTTGCCCATAACTCGGAGGAATAATTCCGGAATGACTTTTTTCAGTGATTGGAAAAAAAGCAAAAGGCAATGCAATCGGTGTTGGAACATTTTCAATCCACAAATTGGTTGTGCCAACAACCACTTTTTTACCCGGTACAAATTTCATTTTGCCTACTAAAAAATAATATTCAGGGTCGTCAATATCTTTAGACGTTGTTAAACGAGCGCTTTTCATAAAATAAATAGAGTCGTTTTCTTTTTTAGAAATTTTAGCTTTAATGTTTAATTCTTGTTGGGTAGTTCTAGAATTCCAAACTAATGCTTTTTTAGTTTTATAATTAAATCTGATTGAATCCGGTTCTATAACACTTTTTCCTTGTTTAAAAATAGGGTGCTGGGTGTAATTACCTAAAGAATCCTTGAGTCTTCCAGCATAGACCTCATTTTTTTGATAGTCAAAAATGATAATCCCCGATTTTAACTCATAATCTAAATAATTTAATTCTGCATTATCATACAAGGTAATAAGCTTCTTTTTTTGATCAAATTTAGCATATTTTTTAGCTCTGTATTTGACTTTTCCTTCTAAAACAGACTTCATTTTTTTTACGGTATCCAATTTTAGAGTATCTATTTTTTTTTCAGCAGTACCATCTTTTTTTGAGTCTGTTTTATTATCTTTTTTTAACTTAACTGATTGGCTTTTAATTGGAAAAGATGTTGTGCTTTGAGGTGTTTCTTGCGCCAATAAATTAGAACTTCCTATTGTTAGAAAATATAGTGATAAAACGATATAAAATAAGTTTGTACGCAAAGGTTTAAATGCTATTTTTGTAAAAATATGGCTAGAATTTTGAAGTGCCAAAAATACATATTATTTTTTGTCAAAAATAGAGAAATAATAATTTTATAACCTTGTAGTTTTAATTAAAATTAACGTTTAACAATATGAATATTATAAATAAATTTAAATATACAATAGTATTAGGATTTTTTATTAGTTCAACATTAACCTTTTCTCAATCTACTAAATTCAAAGTTACTTTGGATGCAGGCCATGGAGATCATGATTTCGGTGCTGTGTATAATGGGCATATCGAAAAAAATATCAACTTAGGAATTACTCTCAAAGTGGGTAAAATATTAGAAAAATATCCTAATATTGAAGTAATCTATACCAGAAAGACAGACGTTTTTATTGATTTGGTTGAACGGGCTAATATAGCAAACAGAGCTGATGCTAATATTTTTGTATCTATTCATTGTAATGCTAATAAAAACACAGCGGCAGACGGAACAGAGACCTATGTAATGGGGATGTCCAAAAATGCTTCTAATCTTGAGGCTGCTAAAAGAGAGAATCAAGTAATCACAATGGAAAAAGATTACAAGAAAAAATACCAAGGTTATGATCCCAATAAACCAGAAACTTTATTGGCTATGACTATTGCTCAAGAAGAATTTGAAGCCAATAGCATTGCACTTGCAGGTAAAATTCAAGACAGATTTGTACAAGATTTAGGAAAGAAAAGTAGAGGAGGAGGTGTAAAGCAAGCGCCTTACATGGTATTACATAAAGCGTATATGCCAAGAGTATTAATTGAAAACGGGTTTATTTCCAACCCTATTGAGGGAAAAAAATTAGATTCAGAAGAAGGGCAGCAGGAAAACGCTGAAGCTATTGCTAAAGCAATTATTAGTTATAAAAAAGAATTTTTTGATGGAGAATCTGGTGATGTTCAAGTCGAAAAACCATCTCAAAGAGTGGAAGAAAAGCCTCTAAAAAAAGTAGAAGAATCTAAAAAAGATACCCTAACAAATAGAAAAGTCTCTAAATCGACTGAAAATACTGGAAAAGGATTAGTTTATAAAATTCAGATTTCTGCGAGTACAACCAAACTAGAGCTAGTTCCAAGCAACTTTAAAGGATTAAAAAATGTTACATCTACACATACTTCCATCTATAAGTACATGTATGGCGAAACGTCAAGTTATGAAGAAGCCAAAAAATTATTGCAAGAAGCAAAGTCTAAAGGATTTGATTCAGCCTATATTATAGCTTTTAAAGATGGGAAAAGTGTCGATATTAAAGACAATACCAAATAAAAAACTATTTTTGCATAAATAAAATTTACTATTTTGAAATTATCAAGAGAAATTAGAACCGCCATATTAGTTATTGCTTCAATCCTATTGTTCATTTGGGGATATAGTTATTTGAAAGGGAGAGATTTATTTGTAAATTATAAAACCTTATATGTTGAATATGCCAATGTTGAAGGATTAACTGTTGCTGCTCCAGTTACCATAAATGGTTTAGCTGTAGGCAAAGTAAGTAAAATTACTATTGACAATAACTCGGCAAAGATTAAAGTGGAGATGCAAATTAAATCTGATTTTCCAATTAAGAAAACCAGTATTGCTGAAATTTATGCTACGACTTTAATTGCAGGTAAACAAATTGCAATTATTCCATCTAAAACGGGAGAAGATGCTATTGATGGAGATTCATTAGTGTCTTCAAGTAAATTGGGATTAACTGATGAATTGGCAAAACAAATTGAGCCTTTGAAAGATAAAATCACGAAGTTACTTGACAATGGAAATGTAATGTTAGCTAATGTCAATCAAATTTTGGATGCAAAATCTAAAGAAAACATTAGAAATAGTATAGCAAACCTTAATGAGACTATATCCCAATTTAAAGAGTCGTCAAAAGAAATGAATTCAATGCTAGGTGAAAATAAATCTAAAATTGCCTTTGCGATGAATAAGATTGATAATGCTTCTGGTAATTTTTCAAAGATATCAGATTCATTAGCAAAAATTAACATCAATAAAACAGTTACTAATCTTGAGAAAACATTAGCGAATATTAATACTATGTTGGGAGATATTCAAGCAGGTAAGGGAACAATGGGTAAATTAATGAAAGATGATGCTTTGTATACTAATTTTAAACAAACTTCAAAAGAGCTGGAATTGCTTTTACAAGACGTAAGATTACATCCTACTCGTTATGTAAATGTGTCGCTTTTTGGAAAGAAAAACAAACCTTACATTGCACCTGTTACTGATTCTATTAAAAAGTAAAACCTATTTTATATGAACTTTTTAGAGACTATTTTTTTCGCCATTCTTTTAATTGTAGGCTTTGGATATTTTACTATTAATGTAAAAAAAATTATTCGAAACATTAAATTAGGAAAAGAGGTTGATCGTTATGATAATCCTACTGCCCGTTGGAAAAACATGGCCATGATTGCATTGGGTCAATCTAAAATGGTCAAAAGACCTATTGCTGGATTACTTCACATTGTTGTTTATGTTGGTTTTGTTATCATTAACCTAGAATTATTAGAAATCATCATTGACGGACTTTTTAGAACACATAGAGTATTTTCTTTTATGGGAAGTTGCTATAGTTTTCTAATTGGCTCCTTTGAGGTATTAGCTTTACTAGTTTTGGTTGCTGTTGTAGTTTTTTGGACTAGAAGAAACATAATTAGATTAAAAAGATTTATTAGTAAAGATTTGGATGGAAATCCCAAAAAAGATGCGAATACTATTTTATATTTTGAAATGGTTTTAATGTCATTATTTTTATTGATGAACGCTTCCGATTTTTGGTTGCAACAAGCAGGCGTTTCTCATTACATTCAAGCAGGTTCATTTCCAATAAGTCATTTCATTTCGCCAATTTTTAATGGCATGAATGAAAGTGCAGTAATGATGTTAGAAAGAACTTTTTGGTGGTTGCATATCATTGGAATTTTATGCTTTTTAAATTATCTATATTTTTCAAAGCATCTACATATTTTATTAGCTTTTCCTAACACGTTTTATGCTGATTTGAACCATAAGGGTCAATTTGATAATTTAGAAAGTGTTACTAAAGAGGTAAAACTGATGATGGATCCCAATGCTGATCCCTTTGCCGCGCAACCTGTTGATGAAAATTCCGTTCCAAGTAAATTTGGGGCTAGTGATGTGATGGATTTAAATTGGGTGCAATTATTAAATGCATATACATGCACGGAGTGTGGTCGTTGTACTTCATCTTGTCCAGCCAATCAAACTGGTAAAAAATTATCCCCACGAAAAATCATGATGGATACGCGTGATCGTTTAGAGGAGGTGGGTAGAAACATGGATAAAAATAAAGGTGTTTTTATACCTGATAATATATCATTATTAAATAATTACATTACAACAGAAGAACTTTGGGCCTGTACCTCTTGTAATGCCTGTGTAGAAGAATGTCCGGTTAATATCAGTCCGTTATCTATCATTATGGACATGCGCCGTTTTCTGGTTATGGAACAAAGTGCTGCCCCACAATCATTAAATGCCATGATGACAAATATTGAAAATAATGGCGCTCCATGGCAATACAATCAGATGGACCGATTAAATTGGAAAGACGAACAGTAAATACTTATATATGAAATATTTTACGATACTATTTTTATTGCCAACATTGCTCTTTTCTCAAACGAAGATGGATAAAATTTCTTTTTTGAATAATAGAATTGAAATTCTTGTTCCTTCTGAACTTGGAAAAATGTCTGATGAAATATGGAAAAAAAAGAACCCAGCTATACCTAAACCTTTATTGGTGCTTGTAGATGCTAAAGGAGATGTAAATTTGACAGCGAGTATCGTGCCCAGAATTGTAAAAGAAACCCAAGTAATGGATTTCAAACAATTTCAATTAAAGAATTTTAAAGAGAATCGACCAGATGTAACTGTTTTGTCAGAAGGTTTTAAAATTGCTGAGGATAGAAAAGTAGGGTATATAAAATTTAGATCTAAAGCAGTGGATCAAAATAGATTCAATTACTATTTCTTCGTTTTAGATACTGATAAAATGATATTTTTTTCCTTTGATTGTGTAGAAAAATTGCAATCCACATGGGAAGACACAGCGGATAAAATTGTAAATTCTATAAAAATAAATAAATAATACTATTTTCCCATATTGTGAGGCTTGGGAATTTGTTTAAATGAATGTGAACTATTAAAAATTAAAAAAGATGAAAGCGGAAGACATTGACAAAACCTTGCAAGCAGTAACTGAAAACGGACAACACTTGAGCCCAATTTTGCCTGAAGGAGTAAAGAATTATTTGATTGATATTGACGGAACCGTTTGCGATGATATCCCAAATGAAGAACCAGAAAGAATGTTAACAGCAGAGGTGTATCCCGATGCGTTAATTACCTTAAATAAATGGTACGATGAAGGTCATATCATATTCTTTTTTACCTCGAGAACAGAAGCTCATAGAGAATACACAGAAATTTGGTTAAAAAAACACGGTTTTAAATATCATGGAATTCTTTTTGGAAAACCTCGAGGTGGAAATTACCATTGGATTGATAACCATTTAGTGAAAGCGACTCGTTACAGAGGAAAATTTACCGATTTAATTGAAAAAGAAGTAACCATCGAGGTTTTTGACGATGGACAACATGAATAATATTTAATATTAAATTTTAAATATTTTTATCAGAATTTAAAATCTAATATCTAATATCTAATATCTAAAATTAATGATGTCAGAAGTATTGAAAGTGCCAACAATGGCAGAAATGTTAGCGCAAGGCAAACAACCTGAAGTACTATTTTGGGTGGGTTGTGCCGGAAGTTTTGATGACAGAGCCAAAAGAATCACAAAAGCATTTGTACGCATTTTAAATCGTTCTAATGTAGAATTTGCTGTCCTTGGAACTGAAGAAAGTTGCACAGGTGACCCAGCAAAGCGTGCCGGAAATGAGTTTTTGTTTCAAATGCAAGCAATGATGAACATTGAAGTTCTGAATGCTTATGAAGCCAAAAAAATTGTAACCGCTTGTCCACATTGCTTTAATACCTTAAAAAATGAATACCCTGAATTAGGAGGAAAATATGAAGTAGTGCATCATACTGAATTTCTAAAATCACTTTTAGATTCAGGAAGATTGACTATAGAGGGTGGCCAATTCAAAGGAAAACGAATTACCTTTCACGACCCATGTTATTTAGGAAGAGCCAATAATGTATATGAAGCTCCTAGAGAATTAATTCAAAAATTAGATGCGGAACTGATTGAAATGAAACGCTCTAAAGCCAATGGATTGTGTTGTGGTGCTGGTGGCGCTCAAATGTTTAAGGATGCAGAAAAAGGGGATAAAGAAATCAATGTGGAACGTACAGAAGATGCGTTAGAAACAAAACCCGATATTATCGCCGCAGGTTGTCCATTTTGTAACACCATGATGACCGATGGTGTGAAAGTCAAAGAAAAAGAATCAGATATAAAAGTTCTTGATATTGCCGAATTGATTGCTAATGCGCAAGATTTATAACTAATAAATTCAAAATAAAAAATCAAAATGTTTGTACCATTTGAAAATTTACCGGAAGAATCTAAAATTTGGATATACCAATCCAGCAGAAAATTTTCAGAGGAAGAAGTTGCCGCTATCACAACAGATTTATCAGAATTTTTAACGAATTGGAGCGCTCATGGTACACTATTAGAATCCTCTTTTCAAATCAAATACAATCGTTTTATCATCATCGCAGTAAATCAAGAAGTGCAACCTGCAACGGGTTGCTCTATTGATGCTTCTGTGGCATTCATTCAAAATTTAGAACAAAAATACAGCGTTGATTTATTAGATAAAATGAATGTTGCTTTCAAACAAGGTGAATTTGTTACTTATAAAACTTTACTTGATTTTAAAAAATTGGCTAAAGATAAATCGGTTTCAGAAAATACAATAGTATTCAATAATCTTGTAAACACTGTAGCAGAATTTAACGAAGGATGGGAAATTCCAGCTAGCGAAAGTTGGCACAGTCGCTTCTTTTAATCGCTATTTTTTGATGAAACAACTAAGTAAATTAATAGCCCTAATATTGATTTTGGCTTTTGTAACCCATTGTGGTACTACAAAAGTTATACCTACTGTACCTACAGTTGTCGAAAAAATAAAAAAACCTGAGGTCATTTATGATGATGAAGTCTATGTGCCTATCTTAAAATCAGAACGTAAAAATTTCTTCAAAGAAACACCTGCTGAAACAAAATGGGTCGATAGTATATACCATCAAATGTCATTTGAGGAAAAGGTGGGACAGCTCTTTATGGTGGCAGCCTACTCCAATAAAGACACCGTTCATTTTAATGCTATCGATAAATTAATTACCCAAAATAAAATTGGGGGATTAATATTTTTTCAAGGTGGTCCTGTTCGTCAAGCTAATTTAACCAATCGTTTTCAATCAAAATCTAAAACACCATTGTTTATAGGGATTGATGCTGAATGGGGATTGAGTATGCGATTGGATTCTACTTATAAATACCCATGGAATACTACCCTAGGTGCTATTAGAGATTTAAAACTAATAGAAAGAGTAGGAGAAAACATGGCGCAAGAAACCAAACGTATTGGAGCTCAATTCAATTTTGTTCCTGTAATTGATATTAATACGAATCCAAAAAATCCTATTATTGGCAATCGTTCTTTTGGAGAAGATAAAGTGAATGTCACCGAACATGCCATTGCATTAATGAAAGGTGTTCAAGGGCAGGGAGTTTTTTGTACAGGTAAACATTTCCCTGGACATGGCGATACGTCACTCGATTCTCATTATGCTTTACCCTTAGTTAATTTTTCTAAGGAACACATTGACTTGGTTGAGTTATATCCTTATAAACGAATGTTTGATGAAGGGCTAGTATCTGTAATGGTTGCTCATTTGAATATACCAAGTCTAGAACATAGAGAAAATTGGCCTACATCCGTTTCACATACTGTAGTTACTGATTTACTTCAAGGTGATTTAGGTTTTGACGGTTTAATCTTTACGGATGCTCTTAATATGAAAGCAGCAAGTAAGTTTATGATGCCGGGTGATATTGATTTAGAAGCATTCATGGCGGGTAATGACATCTTACTTTTTCCGGAGAATGTGCCTTTGGCGTATGAAAAAATATGTGAATCCTATCAAGAAGGAAAAATTACGGAGGATAGAATAGCAAAATCAGTTAAGAAAATTTTGCATTATAAGTTCAAAGCGGGTTTAAATCATTTCAAGCCAATTGATACCAAAAATATGGCCAATGATCTAAACGCTACTTCAAAAGATGCTTTGCAATATCAATTGTATGAAAATGCCATTACGGTTTTAAAAAATAAGGATAATGTACTTCCCATTCGTAATTTAGACCAAAAAATAGCTTACGTTAAACTAGGTGATGATACGAATTCGTCTTTGGTATCCACCCTGAAAAAGTATACAGAAGTAACAGAAGTAGCGGATACTAATCTGGATTCCTTAAAAGTGAAACTTAAAAAATATAATACCGTCATAATAGGCTATCATAAATCAGATAAAGCCTGGAAAAAACACGATTTCTCTGAAGCTGAAATTACATGGTTGCAAGAAATTGCTAAAAGTAACAATGTTATTTTAGATGCTTTTGCAAAACCCTATTCTTTATCTCCCATAAATTTTGCAGATATCAAAGGAGTGATTATGTCCTACCAAAATAGTGATATTGCACAAGTAGTTTCAGCAGAATTGGTATTTGGAGCAATTGAATCCAAAGGAAAACTACCAGTCTCTATAAATGAAGAATTTAAAGATGGAATTGGATTATCTACAGAAAAGGTAAACCGACTTGGTTTTACGTCTCCTGAAAATGTTGGAATGAGTCCCAAAGTATTATCTAAAATTGATGCAATTGCCCAAAAAGCTATTGATGGTAAAATGACTCCAGGAATTCAACTATTAGTTGCTAGAAGAGGAAAAGTCATTTTGCAAAAATCATACGGTTATCATACCTATGATAATCAAATTAAAGTCCAAAACACAGATATTTATGATGTGGCTTCAATGACGAAAATGGTTTCCACTTTGCCCAATGTCATGCAATTGTTTGATAAAGGTAAAGTGAACTTGGA
>CAIWKX010000009.1 GCA_903913315.1 uncultured Bacteroidota bacterium
TTGTTTTAAATTTAAAAATGCTTGAGCAAGTGTCGCATTAGCATCAGCAAAAACTTGATCTTTAAATTTTATATCACTTAATAATTTTCGAAGATTAGTAACCGCCATTGCGTCATTGTCCATGCGCATGTTGGTTTTTTCTCTCCAAATTTTAACTACATAAATCTTATCACTGTTGGGGTATTTATACAAAACATAATTAAACGCTTCCAAAGCCGGAACAAAACGCTGGTCATAATAACGCGCTTCTCCTAATAGTAAGTGAGCTTCATCCATTTGAGGGTTTTTCTCACTTCCGCCAATATTCATCGAGTGTTTTTGAATAGCCATAGTCGCTTTCGTCTCCGCTCTTTCAAAATTGGCATTTTTCTTTTTCCCAGGCACTTCTTGTTGTTGCGTTATTTGCATACGCTCAACAGGCAATATCTCCCAAAAATTATCTATATATTGCGATTTTAAATCGACAATTCCTTTGTTAAGAGCTATATTTCCATTGTATAGGATATTATCTCTTGTTGCCAAAGCATTCATATTTCTCGAAACAAAAGTGTTTTTCTTGGTAGAACACGCTACAAAAAAAATCACTACTGCTGTTATGAATAGGTATTTAATAGTACTGGTTTTCAATGTCAAATTGTTTTTAATAAGTAACTCTAAAAAGCTAATTTTAGTATAACTAACTGGTAAAAGTACGTTTCTTTTTGATAAGTGAAAAAAAATATAGCTTTTTTTAAATAAGAAATCCGAAGAAGAACTAAATCTTCTCCGGATAATATCATCTATAACTTAGAAATTATACCGCAAAAAAGGCTTCCAATTCTTTCAAGGTTTCTTCCGATGTTTGAATGTCTTTTACAACTTCTCCTTTGTGTAAAGCCACAATTCTTGTACAAACCTCAACCGTATGCACCAAGTCATGACTAGAAACCAAAACCGTAACGTCTGGATTGTCTGCCAATTCTTTTATTATCTTTTTTAATCTATTGACTGTCGTTGGATCCAAATTCGCAAAAGGCTCATCCAAAATCACTACCTCTGGATTTCCTATTAAAGCAGCAATAATGCCCACTTTTTTCATATTTCCTTTCGATAAATCTCTTAGATACTTCTTCTTTCCAATGATTTCACCATTAAAAAAGTCTTCGTGTTTTTTTAATAACGCATCAATATCTGCCTTATTTTGATGGCGTAAGTCGCCAATAAAATAAAAATATTCCTCCGCAGTTAAATAGCCAATCAGAAAGCTTTCATCAATAAACGCCGCTGTAAAAGGTTTCCAAGCTTCACTTGTATTTACTTGAATGTCATTATTTTTAATAAACCCTGAACTCGGTTGAATCAAATCCAAAAGCAAACTAAAAAAAGTAGTTTTCCCTGCGCCGTTATTTCCCACCAATCCAAAACTCTCCCCTTTCGGAATCTCTAGATTTGCAATATTTAATACCTTAATTCCGTTTCCGTATATTTTTGAAAGATTGTTTACTTGTATCATGTTTTCTGTATATTGTATTGTTGTGAAATGAAGTTTTATATCTAATATTTAAAATCTAATATTAATTTTTCTGCTTATAAGCCGCAATCGTTGCGTATTTTTCTGATTTATAGATTTTCTCAATTTTACCAAACATAAAGTTTCTAAAAGCAAAACCCAGAACACCTGCTATGGCGACAAACAAACAGCCTATCATTGGATTAAAAATAAAATACCCTAAAGAGTATAGCCCCATAGGTACTAGAATTTTTGGCAAAGCAATTAGAACATTTTTAAAACTAAACGCTTGTCTTTCGCCAAATGCTTTTCGTGCGGTCAAATCAATTGCCGATTTGTTGAAGGCACCTCCTAATAATACGATATGCGAATTTACCCCTATGTTATAAATAGCTCCCACAACAATTAATAAATACACTTGCCATCCAAAATACAAATAAAAAGAGGCCAATAAGGTTGAGATTAATGTGGCAATAACCATTAACCACCATTTCGAACTTAAATATTCTTTGTAACTAATATTTTGACTCATCATCAATTGATAATAGGCGCTATCCCAACTTGGTACAAACTGTCCGAAGTTTAATAAAAAACCACCCGACACAAAGATACCTCCAAAAACTTGCATCGTTGGATTATTGTAAGCTTCAATTTTATTGGTAAAAAACAACAAGCCATAAAAGATAAAAACAATACTGGCCACCACAGTTCCTCTAGGTCGTTTGTTTCTTTTTATCATTCTAATATCATTTTTTAAGAACGTGCCTAGCGTGCCAAATTGGTTCAACCAATTAAAGTCTTCGGTTTTTGCTTCCACGCTTTTCTTGGCCAATCCTTCATCCAAATTCAAATTGTTTTTAAA
>CAIWKX010000010.1 GCA_903913315.1 uncultured Bacteroidota bacterium
ATTTTGAGCCATTTTCTTGTTGATTTTTTTATATCACTTTTTTGAGGTTATGCTATGTTAAAGGTTTCGAGCCTTCTTCCTAGCCAATTGTTTTTTGATCAGGTTGAAGACTAGCAACTTTTTTCAAGTTCAAGTTCATTTATTTTATAGAAATAAGATTTTTCAAAATTTTCACAAAAATTTCATATGTTAGTAAATGGTTAGTTTTCCAGAGATCTGCATGATTTGCATTACAACTTTAGTATAATTTGTTCATTTTCAATTCTTAATTAAGAGGAATATAATATAATAATTTTGTTTAATTTTTACATAACTTTTGATTCATGGAAAATTTTCAAAAAACCATATTTCGGATTAACATTTTTTTTTTTTTAAATCCCACCCTCCACATTTATTTATTGCACCAAACCCCGACCTGAGCAATTAGGCTGTCAATAACTTAGGGATTGTTAAGTCCCACTATCAAAGGGTTTTCAGAAAACCGGCTTTTATGGAAAAATCTATCAGTGAGTTTTCTGCCAAAATCTTCGATTAATGGTACTCCTGCCTCTTCATGTAAGGCTACAGTTGAATGGCGCCAATGGCGATCCAATATTATTTTTAGTTGCTTGTTCTGAACTATTTGAATTTTTCTTCTATGTGTCGCTGCGCAGTCAAACCAAGTTTCGATGCCGTAGCAAAGAATTGGCCTGATGCAGGTTTTATAGAGCAACAGCTTGTTTGGAATACATAATTTCGATTTTCTGTTGAGGAATGAATAGAGAATTTTAAAAGCCAAGCCAGCTTTTTCGATTGACTTTGAGACTTGTGTTGCGAATGTGAGTCTCTTATCCAAATGGACACCAAGGTACTTGACTTCATTTGACCAAGGGATGCTATTACCATCAAGAACAATATTAGATTGAGGAACATTTTTGGTAGCCCTAGAGAAATAAATGGCCTGAGTCTTTGTGGCATTGATTTTAATCTTCCAATCTTTGCAATAATCGGAAATAGAGTCTAAATGATGTTGTAAATCGATTTGTACTAAATCAGGAGTTTGACTTGAGGAGAAAATGGCTGTGTCATCCGCAAAAGTGGCCGTTTTACAAAAAGAAGAAGTAGGAACATCAGAAGTGAAAATATTGTACAAAGTGGGAGATAAGATGGCTCCTTGAGGAACGCCATAAGGAATGCTATGTGAATTTGAAGTGATATTACCAATTTTAACTTGAAAAGTTCTGCCTTTGAGAAATGAAAATATTAATCTTGCTAGGAAAATGTCACAGCCTCTTTGTAGTAGCTTGTGGAGGAGAGCTTCGTGCCACACCGAATCAAACGCCTTTTCGACATCTAGAAGTAGCATACCAGTCGATAATGAAACACGACTGGTTCCTCTGATTTTGGCATCGCGCGCTTCTTTGATATTTTTCACCACCCGCCTTAGCTGATGGGCTGCAGAGTGGGCTCGACGAAAACCAAATTGATGTTGAGGGATTATGTTGTTTGTAGAAATAAAATCATTTAAACGTTTTAGAACCGTTCTTTCGAAAATTTTACTAATTGTGCTTAAGAGACTGATTGGACGATAACTAGAAGGATTTGAACGCTCTTTGCCTGGTTTGAGAATTGGAATAACCATGGCGTGTTTCCAAATTTTGGGAAAGTAACAAAGTTTTAAACAAGAATTATAAATGTACGTTAGAAAAACCAGAGCTTTACGAGATAAATTTTTAAGAAGAACATTTGAAATACC
>CAIWKX010000011.1 GCA_903913315.1 uncultured Bacteroidota bacterium
ATCTGGAGACGGTCAATTTTGGAGATCAGGCTTAAATGGCAATGGCAGCGTTGTCAATGTCAATTATCAAGCAACTTTTGCTTCTTATGGAACTGGTGGTGCTGCCAATACTGAAACAATTTTGCCAGTCATTTTCTGCAGATCTACTAAAGTATTAACTGTGAAAAGTGGACACATTGTAAGTTTAGTATAGGATAAAAAAGGATATAAAGATTATGTCCGTAGTATATATAGATAATGATTGATTACAATGAAGGTAAAATTTATACCATTAGATGTAAAATAATGATGACTTGATATATGTCGGTTCAACTATAAATACATTAACAAGAAGGTGGTATAATCATAAAGAAGAAACAAATAAACGAATATCTAAATTATACACAACTATGAAAGAATTGGGAATAGATAACTTCTACATAGAATTATATGAATTATTTCCTTGTAATTCAAAAAATGAATTGGAACAACGAGAAGGTGAAATCATCAGATTGATAGGAACATTAAATGAAAAAGTCGCAGGACGAGACAAAAAACAATATTATTTTGAAAATATAGATAAAATAAAAACACATCGCGAACAGCATTATATTGAAAATAGAGAAGCAATACGAGAAAAACAACATCAATATGCTATTAAAACTAAACAAGATAAGAAGAACTATGACAAAGAATATCGGGAAATTAATAAAGAGCGAATAAAAGAACGGAAAACAACAACATTATTCGTCTGTGAATGTGGATGTGAGGTTAAAAAAGAAGGTAAAGCAAACCATCTACGAACTGAAAAACATAACGAATTGATGGCTTTAAAGAAATAAAATAATCTTTATACCATATAGAAAAATGACAACCATAGCAGGACAACTGAACAACTTCAATAATCTGCTATATAGTACCCAAAAAATAGCAATGGCCAATAAATTAGAGCACAGAGCAGGACGTGTTCCATTAGATTTGTCTTACAAAACCCCAGCAAAAACAAATGAGATTCTCAATTGTGATGCAGCACAGATTAACGGAAAGCACGGTGATTTAAAATATAAACCTAAAGACGTTCATTCAAGACCATATTACGGGTATGATGCCAGATTTGACCCTACTATTTTAAATGCTGTTAGAAATAAATACACTGACGTGAGTGGTCTGCTTATTCCACCAATAAACTTACCAAAAAAATATGATACAAATAGGACTTACAAACCTTTAGTACCTTACGGCACTATTCATTAAAAGAATTCACTATTAATTATCTATTCTTCTATTTTTTTTTCTATTTATCTATTAAGAATATGGATAAGCCAAAACGACAACTGACTGACGAACAACTTGAAAAATTAGCAAGAGCGCGGGAAAAGGCAAACGAGGCTCGTAAAAAGAATTATGAAATCAAGAAATTTGAGATGGAAAATGTCAAATACCTAAAAGAACAGGAAAAAGTGGAAAAAGAGAAAAAACGTGAAGAGGCGTATAATGCAGTTTTGGAAATTAAAAAACAAAGAGAAGAACCAAAAGAACCTCCTAAAACACAAGTTAAAAAAGTTGTAAAGCCAAAAATAATCAAGCCAGAACCTGAACCAGAACCAGAACCTGAGCCTGAGCCTGAAGAAGAACAGGAGGTAAGTGAAGAAGAAAGTGAAGAGGAACGACCACCACCAAGAAAACCAGTAAATAAACCAAGAAACTATCCACCTCCTAAACAGTTTCAACGAAGAG
>CAIWKX010000012.1 GCA_903913315.1 uncultured Bacteroidota bacterium
AAATCCATTGCTTTAGCAGCTTTAATAGCAATTCGTTTTTCATCTGCAGTAGGTTTGACAACTGATGCAGTACCGCCCATGTGAATATTAGCTCTAAATTCCCCAGGAGCCGCTTCCCGCTGAATTGAAGCAACCACTTTTCCATCAACAACAAATAAGCGTAAGTCTTTTCCGTTAGCTTCTTTAATAAATTCTTGTACTAATATGTTTGCATTAAGGCTTTTGAAGGCATTAATTACTGATTCAGCTGCTTTTTTAGTTTCTGCCAATACCACACCTTTTCCTTGTGTGCCTTCCAATAATTTTACAATTAAAGGAGAACCACCCACCATTTTAATCAAATCATCTGTGTCTAAAGGAGAATTTGCGAATCCCGTAGTCGGAATATCCACACCATTGCGCAATAATAATTGCAATGAAAATAATTTATCTCGAGATTGTGTTATAGCTGCCGCCGAATTCAAACAATACACTTTCATGGCTTCAAATTGACGTGTCAAAGCACAACCATAAAACGTAATACTGGGACGAATTCTCGGAATTACCGCATCAAAGTTATCCAACACTTTCCCACCACGATAATGAATTTCGGGTTTGTCAGCATCCAATTTCATATAACATTCTTTGATGTTTAGAAAATGCATTTCGTGACCACGCATTTCTCCCGCTTCCATGATGCGTCTGTTACTATATAATTCAGGATTACTCGCTAATAAACCAATTCGCAATCCCGATTTATTAGGAATGGCATTAACGTATAAATCTTTAAGATTTTCGGTAGACGTTTGTCCCAATAAATATTTTTGTTCAGGATCTACCAAAATTCGACCACTCATTGCTTCACGTCCTAACAACATTCTGAAACCCATGGAATCTCGATTGGTTAAAGTCATCTCGATGGCCCAAATATCAGTTCCAATATTAATATTAGATTGAATTACGTAACGTTGTTCTCTAAACCCACTGGAACTTTTTACCACTCGTTTGTCTACTAAAAGAGCCTCGCAATGGATAACAGTTTTAAGATTATTTTGAATGGGATTGATGTCAAATTTGACCCAACTAACTCCTTCTTTTTGAAAAGGAGCAATGTTAATAGCATGTAACGCAGATGTTTTAGCACCCGAATCTACACGAGCTTTGATAGCAGGAATTCCAAGTTCAGGAAAAGAGCACCATTCTTCTGAACCTAATATGATTTTATTTAGCGGCATTTTTATAAATATTAAGCCACGAATTACACGAATTTTCACTAATTATTATGAGGAATTCAAGTATTTCGTGGCTGAATTGTTGATCTGTTATTCGTAATGACCTTTTAAGGAAACAATTTCTAAAATTTCAATTACATTTTCATCAACAATTTGATAAATAATTCTATGTTCTTTATTAATTCGTCTAGACCACTTTCCAGAAAGTTCATATTTTAAAGCTTCAGGATTACCTATTCCTATATAAGGATGTTTTATGATGTCTTCAATTAATAAAACTATTCTCTTTTGAACGGTTTTATTTCCTGATTTTTTCCAAAAAGCCAAGTCTCGTAATGCATCAGGAGAATATCTTATTTCCATAAATCCTCTAAAGCAATTATAACACCCTTACCATTTTTTAAATCTTTATCGCCTTTTAATATTTTGTCAACAAATTCTTTATTGTACGGACTTTTAACTTCTTCTTCAATTTCTATGTGAAGAGATTTAGCCAATTCTTTGAGTAATGGTAAATGTTTTTTCTGAACCTTTTTTAATAAAATTTTCATCATCTTAACTTTTAAATTAGATTAACTTGTTGGTTCACCAGCTTTTTGAATGCTAACATTCAATTCAGTCGCTCCGTCTTCAATATCCATAAAAATTTCATCTCCAGACACAATTTTTGAAGTAATAATTTCTTCTGCAAGCGTATCTTCAACATATTTTTGAATAGCTCTTTTCAATGGACGTGCACCAAATTGTTTATCAAAACCTTTTTCAGCAATATAAGCTTTCGCTTTGTCAGAAAGCGATAAAGTATATCCTAAATCTGCTACACGAGCATATAATTTTTTAAGTTCAATTTCGATAATTTTGTCAATATCGTGTTTTTCTAATGAATTGAATACAATTACATCGTCAATTCTGTTTAAGAACTCAGGAGCAAAGGTTTTCTTCAACGCATTTTCAATAATGCCTTTTGAATTATCATCTGCTTGAGCAACTTTGGCAGCAGTACCAAATCCAACACCTTGACCGAAATCTTTCAATTGACGAGCGCCTACATTGGACGTCATAATAATGATAGTGTTTTTGAAGTCTATTTTACGACCCAAACTGTCAGTTAAATAACCATCATCCAAAACTTGTAACATCATATTAAAAACATCAGGATGTGCTTTTTCAATTTCATCAAGAAGTACCACACAATACGGTTTTCTTCTTACTTTCTCGGTTAATTGTCCGCCTTCTTCATATCCAACGTATCCGGGAGGCGCACCAATTAATCTTGAAACTGCAAATTTTTCCATATATTCGCTCATATCAATTCGGATAAGAGCATCTTCTGAATCAAATAATTCTTTAGCTAATACTTTGGCTAATTGCGTTTTACCAACCCCCGTTTGTCCTAAGAAAATAAACGAACCGATTGGACGATTTGGATCTTTCAATCCGGCGCGATTTCTTTGAATTGAACGAGCAATTTTCATTACTGCTTCTTTTTGACCAATTACTTTTCCTTCCAATAATTCTGGTAAATTAGCTAACTTATTGCTTTCTGTTTGCGCAATTCTGTTTACTGGAATTCCAGTCATCATAGAAACTACATCGGCTACATTGTCTTCTGTAACTTCAATACGATTGTTTTTAGAATCTTCTTCCCATTGTTCTTGTGCAATAGCAAGGTCTTTTTCTAATTTCTTTTCATCATCACGAAGTTTGGCTGCTTCTTCATATTTCTGTCTTTTTACAACGGTATTTTTAAGCTCACGAACCTCTTCTAATTGACGTTCTAATTCCAAAATTTGTTTAGGAACATCAATGTTTGTAATGTGAACTCTAGAACCCGCTTCGTCAAGGGCATCAATAGCTTTGTCTGGTAAAAAACGTTCCGACATATAACGGTCTGTTAATTTTACACAAGCCTCTATAGCCTCTTGTGAATAGGTTACATTGTGATGATCTTCATATTTGTTTTTGATGTTATTCAAAATTATAATAGTTTCAGCAACCGAAGTTGGCTCTACAATTACCTTTTGGAAACGTCTTTCTAAAGCGCCATCTTTTTCAATATATTGTCTGTACTCATCCAGAGTTGTCGCACCAATACATTGTATTTCTCCTCTTGCTAATGCAGGTTTGAACATGTTGGAAGCATCCAATGAACCGGTTGCTCCACCCGCACCAACAATTGTATGAATCTCGTCAATAAACAGAATGATATCGTCATTTTTTTCTAACTCATTCATTACAGCTTTCATTCTTTCTTCAAATTGCCCACGGTATTTAGTACCCGCTACTAAGCTAGCTAAGTCTAGTGTTACCACTCTTTTGTTAAAAAGAATACGAGATACTTTCTTTTGGATAATTCGCAACGCCAGCCCTTCAGCAATAGCAGACTTTCCAACGCCTGGCTCTCCTATTAATAAAGGATTGTTTTTCTTTCTACGGCTTAAAATTTGAGAGACTCTTTCGATTTCTTTTTCGCGGCCTACTACAGGGTCTAACTTTCCTTCTTCAGCCATTTCAGTTAAATCACGACCAAAATTATCTAGAACTGGTGTTTTAGATTTTTTGTTGGATTTATTGGATGGAGTATTGAAATTCTCTCCTTTTAAACTGTCATCTTGTCCTGAATCTTCATTGTAAGATTCGTTTTTGGGTAGATTTTCTAAAAAATCATCTTCTTGTGGTGTCATATTCAAGTATTGTTCTTTAGCTACTTCATAGTCAATTTTTAACTTGTTTAATAGCTTTGTTGTCGGATCATTTTCATTTCGTAGTATGCACAACAATAAATGTGCAGTACTAATTGAAGTACTTTGAAAAACTTTGGCCTCTAGAAAAGTGGTCTTCAAAGCTCTTTCGGCTTGACGAGTTAAGTGTAAATTCTTTTTTTCTAAACTCGTTTCAATATTAGGGTTTGGGGGGCTTAATATTTCAACTTTCTTTCTTAAGTGGTCCAAATCTATCGAAAGATTGTTTAGAATAGTTATTGCTTTTCCATTCCCGTCTCTTAAAATTCCAAGCATAAGGTGTTCCGTTCCAATAAAGTCGTGACCTAATCGTAAGGCCTCTTCTTTACTGTAAGTGATTACATCTTTTACTCTAGGAGAAAAATTATCATCCATTGTAATAGCAATTTATTTAATGTAAATTTAGTGAATTATTTGAATTGATTCAAAAATCATTCCCAGTAAATCACTTGTCAGTAAATTGACAAAAAATAGTTATATATAAAAACGACGTTGCGTTAATTTTATTAACCATTTCAAGAGCCTATTTTGTTAATAAATCATTGAAATTAGTATTTAAAAACGCTTTCAAAAAAACTTAAAAGATGTATATTGCACGTTTGAATTCTAAATTAATTTATTTTAAAAATTTATAAATATGTCTGACGGAGAAAAGTTAATTCCAATTAACATTGAAGACGAAATGAAGTCAGCTTACATCGATTATTCGATGTCAGTTATTGTATCAAGAGCATTGCCAGATGTACGAGATGGTTTAAAGCCAGTACACAGAAGAGTATTATATGGAATGTATGATTTAGGAGTTTTTTCTAATAGAGCTCACAAGAAATCCGCAAGAATTGTTGGAGAAGTTTTAGGTAAGTATCACCCTCACGGAGATACTTCTGTTTATGATGCGATGGTTCGTATGGCACAAGAATGGAGCTTACGATATTTATTAATTGATGGTCAAGGTAACTTTGGTTCGGTTGATGGCGATAGTCCAGCAGCAATGCGTTATACTGAAGCAAGAATGAAAAAAATGTCGGAAGACATTATGGCAGATATCGATAAAGAAACTGTTGATTTTAAATTAAACTTTGACGACACCTTATATGAGCCAACAGTAATGCCTACTCGTGTTCCTAATTTGTTGATAAACGGAGCTTCGGGGATTGCAGTAGGTATGGCTACTAATATGGCGCCTCATAATTTAACCGAAGTTATTGATGGAACCTTAGCCTATATTGATAATGAAGAAATAGAAATTGACGAATTAATGACGCATATTAAAGCTCCAGATTTTCCAACTGGTGGAATAATATACGGTTATGAAGGTGTGCGTGAAGCGTTTAAAACGGGCAGAGGTAGAATTGTAATGCGTGCTAAAGTTGGCTTTGAAGAAGTTGACGGAAGAGAATCGATTATTGTTACCGAAATTCCTTACCAAGTTAATAAAGCTGAAATGATTAAGAAAACAGCTGACTTGGTTAATGATAAAAAAATAGAAGGTATTGCTAATATTCGTGATGAATCAGATCGAAATGGTATGCGTATCGTTTATATTTTGAAACGTGATGCAGTTGCCAATGTAGTATTAAATACCTTGTATAAATATACGCAATTACAATCGTCTTTTAGTGTTAATAATATTGCATTGGTAAAAGGAAGACCACAAATGTTGAATCTAAAAGATTTGATTCATTATTTTGTAGAACATCGTCATGATGTTGTCGTTAGAAGAACACAATTTGAATTAAGAAAAGCGGAAGAAAGAGCCCACATTTTAGAAGGATTAATTATTGCTTCTGATAATATAGATGAAGTAATTGCTTTGATTCGTTCTTCAAAAGATGGTGAAGAAGCTAGAGGTAAATTAATTGAAAGATTTAATTTGTCTGACATTCAAGCTCGTGCCATTGTTGAAATGCGTTTAAGACAATTAACCGGTCTTGAACAAGATAAACTTCGCGCTGAATATGAAGAAATAATGAAATTAATCAATCACTTGAAAGAATTATTAGCTAGCAAAGACTTGCGTATGGCTTTAATTAAAGAAGAACTGGTTGAAATCAGAGATAAATATGGTGATGCTCGCCGTTCGACTATTGAATATGCGGGTGGTGATGTAAGCATAGAAGATTTAATTGCGGATGAAAATGTAGTAATCACAATTTCTCACGCGGGTTATATTAAACGTACTTCGTTAACAGAATACAAAACACAAAATAGAGGAGGAGTTGGACAAAAAAGTGCAGGAACAAGAGATCAAGATTTCTTAGAGCATCTATTTGTAGCAACAAACCATAATTACTTATTGATATTTACACAAAAAGGTAAATGTTATTGGATGCGCGTTTACGAAATTCCAGAAGGAAACAAACAAAGTAAAGGTAGAGCATTACAAAACCTTATCAACATTGAAAGTGATGATAAAGTGAAAGCTTTTATTTGTACTCAAGATTTGAAAAATCAAGAATACATTAAAGATCATTACATCATTATGGCAACTAAAAAAGGTCAGGTGAAAAAAACTTCGTTAGAGAAATATTCTAAACCTAGGGTTAATGGTGTAGCTGCAATTACAATTAAAGAGGGGGATGAATTATTAGGAGCAGAGTTAACTAACGGAAAAAGCCAAGTTTTAATAGCTGTTAAATCAGGTAAATTAGTTCGTTTTGAGGAAGCTAAAACGCGTCCGATGGGTAGAACCGCATCAGGTGTTAGAGGAATTACATTACGAGATGATCAAGATGAAGTAATTGGAATGGTTTCAGTTGATGAAAACAATATTAATGAAACCCAATTGTTAGTTGTAACTGAAAATGGTTATGGAAAAAGAACCAAATTGGAAGATGAAGGAGAAGCCATTTACAGAATTACTAATCGTGGAGGAAAAGGAGTAAAAACTTTAAATATCACTGAAAAAACAGGAGCATTGGTTTCTATTAATACAGTGACAGATGCTGATGATTTAATGATTATCAATAAGTCTGGTTTAACCATCAGAATGGATGTTTCCACACTTCGTGTAATGGGAAGAGCGACGCAAGGTGTTCGTTTGATTAATTTGAAAGGAAGTGATTCTATTGCTGCTGTAACCAAAGTGATGAAAGACGAAGAAGAAGAAGCTATAGCTATTGATGGAGAAGAATTAATTGTTGACCCAAGCGAAATCATCGAAGATGAAGTTGAAGATGAAGCAGAAGAAAATATAGGTGATGATGCAGAAGAAGCAGATGACGATTCTGAAGAATAAATTTTTAATTTAAAATAAAATGTAAAAGCTATGTTTCCTTATTCTTTATTTGGTAACATAGCTTTTATTCATTAATAACAAAAACCAACAATTAAATTTACATTATGAAAATCAAACAAATAATAATAGCAGGAGCATTATTAGTTTCTGTTGCAACTTTCGCCCAAAAGGATGAATTGAAAGCATTAAAAAAAATATATGATAGGGATACTCCCTCAGCTGAAGATTTAGATTCTTATAAAGCGAATTTGAAAAAGTTAGAAACAGTAGCTACTGAAGAAGGTGATAAGGTGTATCTTAATTTTTATAAAGCAGTTATACCTCAACTTGAAATAAGTGTGTTAGGTGCCAATGCTAAACCCGAACAAGTATCAAAACTGTTAACGCCAAAAGCAATTACAGAATTGGCTAATGCTTATAATGCTACTTTAGACTATGAGAAAAAAACAGGTAAAAAGATTTTTACAAATGATATCAATAAAGACGTAACTGAGATGAAGCCTGTTTTATGGCAGATTGTTGTTGCTCTTGATGCGAACAAAACATTAGATAAAACAATAAAATACAAACAAACTTCTGAAGTTCTTTATGCTATTTATCAACTGGATAAAACAGATAAAGAAAAATTATATTTGGCTGCAAATTATGATTTGAATGCTCAAGATTATGATAATGCATTAAAGCATTTTAAAGAATTAAAAGCGTTAAATTATACAGGTGAAGTAACAAATTATTTAGCTAAAAACAAAGCTTCTAATGCTGACGAAACATTTGCAACTAAAGCAGAAAGAGATAATATGGTTACACTTGGGACGCACATTTTACCTAGAGAAGAAAAACTTCCTTCTAAAAAAGGTGAAATCATAAGAAATATTGCGCTTATTCTATTGCAACAAGGTAAAACAGATGAAGCAAAAACGGCAATTGCTGAAGCAAGAAAAGAAAATCCAGACGATGTAAGTTTAATAACTTCGGAAGCAGATATTTATTATAAAGCAAATGACCTTGTTAACTATCAAAGATTGATTAATGAAGCCTTAGCAAAAGATCCTAATAACGCGGAATTAGTATTTAATCTTGCTGTGACTAGTGCTGCTTCTGGTCGACTTGAGGAAGCTGAAAAATATTATCGAAAAGCGATAGAATTAAAACCAAACTATTCTGATGCATATTTGAATCTAGCTGATTTGATACTAAAACCAGATGCTAAATTAGTTGAGCAAATACAAAAACTTACAAATTCTGCAAAAGACATGAAACAATTTGATGTTTTAACAGTGGAAAGACAAAAGTTATTTAATAAAGTTATGCCAATATTGGAAAAAGCACATGAATTAGATCCGAAAAACGATGTAGTAAAAAGTAATCTAAAATCGGTTTATAATTTTCTAGAATTAACAGATAAAGTAAAGGCCTTAAAAGCTGAACAATAATCGTTTTATTTTATAAATACAAAACGTCTCAATTTCTTGAGACGTTTTGTATTTATATGATCTTCTTTATGACACGAAGACGATGCGTATGCCTATTTATTTCGGAATTATATATTCCTAAATGGTCTAATCTATCAATACGTACTTTTCCACTAGCATGAATAATATAATTGTCTTTTAGCATAATCCCAACATGAATTATTTTACCTTCTTCATTGTCAAAGAATGCTAAATCCCCGGGTTCACTTTCTTCAATAAAACTCAATACTTCTCCTTGCATTGCTTGTTGTGAGGCATCACGAAGTAGTTTATATCCATTAAGTTTATAAACCATTTGTGTAAATCCAGAACAATCAATTCCGAAAGGAGTTTTGCCACCCCAAAGATAAGGAGCATTCAAATACATAAAGGAAGTATCAACTAGACTTGATTTTGGTTTTATACCGCTTGTTTTTAATCCTTCAAATTCATAATTATGAATATTGATATCATTATGATTTAAAAAAGATAAAGAAGCACCTAATGTAATTGGAATTAAGATGTTATTGGCAGCCGAAATATATTCAACCAAATCTGAATTTAAAATGATAGCTTCTTTACAAAGTGTATCATAATTTTCGTTGGAAATTATTTGATATTGTTTGCTATCCACCCAGCCTTCATAATTGTCATAATGCAGTTTAATTTTAGACCATTGATTGTCTTTTTCTACAACTTCAAAATGTTCGCCAAAAAGTACTTGAGAAACTATTTCGCTTCTATCATTGGGTTCTATTCGCAAAGGAATAGATGATAAATTACAAATGGCAAACATTTATCTGATTTAGAATTGATTTTATTTATGCTTTTTCAATCACAATAGCAGAAGCACCACCACCACCATTACAGATAGCTGCTGCTCCAATTTTAGCATTATTTTGTTGTAAAACGTTAATTAGAGTAACTACAATTCTTGCTCCAGAACACCCTAGTGGATGACCCAAAGATACAGCTCCACCATTTACATTTATTTTATTATTATCCAATCCTAATATTTTTGCATTGGCTAAACCTACTACTGAAAAAGCTTCGTTAAATTCAAAATAATCAACATCTGAAATTGACAATCCCGCTTTAGTTAAAGCCTTAGGAATTGCTTTTGCTGGAGTAGTCGTAAACCATTTTGGTTCTTGAGCAGCATCAGCATACGATTTTATGTACGCCAATGGCTTTAATCCCATAGCTATTGCTTTTTCTTCACTCATTAAAATTACTGCTGCAGCCCCATCATTAATAGTTGAAGCGTTTGCTGCAGTTACTGTTCCGTCTTTTGTGAAAACAGCATTTAGTGTTGGAATTTTATCTAATCGAACATTAGTGAATTCTTCATCTTTAGTAACCATAATAGGATCTCCTTTTCTTTGAGGAACTGCTACAGGAACAATTTCAGAATCAAATTTCCCAGCTTCCCAAGCCTTTGCGGAACGTTCATACGATTGAATAGCGAAAGCATCTTGTTCTTCGCGAGTAATTTTATATTCAGAAGCACATAAGTCCGCAGAAACTCCCATAGCATTATTGTCGTAGGCATCTACTAATCCATCTTTTTGCATTCCGTCTTGCATAGATACGGATCCAAATTTAACACCATTTCTCATGTGAACATAATGTGGAATCAAACTCATGTTTTCCATACCTCCAGCCACTACAATTTCAGCATCACCAGCCATGATTGCTTGTGCTCCAAACATAATTGCTTTCATTCCAGAGGCACATACTTTATTTACAGTGGTACAGGCTACTTCATTTGATAATCCAGCAAAGATAGCCGCTTGTCTAGCAGGGGCTTGACCAACACCCGCTTGAACAACATTACCCATAAAAACTTCATCGACCAAATTAGGGTCTAAATTGATTTTGCTTAAAGCACCTTTAATCGCTGCAGCCCCAAGATGTGGCGCAGGTACAGTAGATAAAGCTCCCATAAAACTTCCAATTGGAGTTCTCACTGCTGAAACGATAACTATTTTTTTATTCATAATATTTTGTATTGAATTGTGTTTGTTAGTTTGTTATGCAAATCTACTATTTTTTAGGGAAAATTTATTTTTACACCCAATAAATCCCTTAAATTATTTAATTTCAAAAAATATTTATTCCTATTTAATTGATTTTTAATCCTTTTATAAAAATGTAAAATTTATATTTAAAAAAATGGTTTAAAATGTTGTAAATAATAGAATCATACGTTACATTTGCAACCGCTTAAAGAGAAAAGTTCTTATACTATTATATTGAATTTGGAGAGTTGCCTGAGTGGCCGAAAGGACATGTTTGCTAAACATGCGTATGGGAAACTGTACCAAGGGTTCGAATCCCTTACTCTCCGCTTTTTTTTCTTCGGGGTGTAGCGTAGCCCGGTTATCGCGCCTGCTTTGGGAGCAGGAGGCCGCAGGTTCGAATCCTGCCACCCCGACTTTCATGATATTATTTATGAAAATGGTTCCATAGCTCAGCTGGATAGAGCAACTGCCTTCTAAGCAGTAGGTCGAAGGTTCGAATCCTTCTGGGATCACAATATAAAGTCACTGTTTACGGTGGCTTTTTTTGGTTTTATAGGTTTTTATTTCTTTTTTTTATTTTAGGATCAATATAGATTAAGATGGCTATTAAATTAACGGACTTCTAATTTATAATAGTTTAGAGAAACCTAATTGTTTTTAGCAATCCATTCCTCCGAATTCAGAACTTCAGCTTGTCTTGGAAAAATTTTAGTTATCAATACGCGATGAATTTCTTCATCTCTATCTGCACAACAATCGGCAAGTACAGTAATAATATAATCTTTATCCGCTGCTTCTCTCAACGTCGATAAAACAACTCCTCCTGTCGCAATTCCTGTTAGAACAATATGTTGAATCCCGAACGATCGTAATACTACCTCCAAATCACTACCCGTAAAGGCACTAATTCTTTTTTTTATTATAATAATATCTTTTTCATGTGGTGCAATTGAGGGATGAACTGCATATCCTTCTACTGTATCCAAATTCATTCCAGCATTTTTTATTTGTGAGAATGAACTATTATTTGGACTCACTTCAGGATACCCTTTTCTAAATCCTACAACCACATAAATTACTGGTATTCCTTTGTTACGAGCCGATTGAATTGCTTTTGCAACTGACGTAAGAACAGTGGAATCTTCGTCTAACATTTTTACTATAGCTCCTTCAAAATCCATTACTAATAATGCTGTATTCTTAGTTGTGTTTGGTTCCATATCTATGTTGTTTTTTTAATTATTTAATTATTGGGTGGTGGTTACCGTTGGGTCTTCCAATTCTAGTAATGTAATTTTATCTTTTTCTTTTAAAACATCTTTCTTTAAGTAAGGCAAAAATACAAATGCAATGAGTATGGCAACAATTCCTTCTGCTAAAATAGTATTTGGTGCACCTATAAATTGAGATACAATACCAATTAATAGTCCACCTAAGGGTAACATACCAAAATATGCCATAGCAAAATAACTTATTATTCTACCTCTCATTTCTTGGGATACACTGGTTTGGATAATTGTATTGGAAACTGTTGTTTGTGTCATCATTCCAAATCCGGATAGTGTTGCGAATACTAAAGCCACGTAAAAGCTAGTGATATGGGAGAAAATTATTAATCCTACACCTAAAATTAAAATCGAAAAGAATAAAATCTTTTTTAAATTAACTCCAGATTTAATGGAAGCTAAAAAAACTGTACCTATTACCGCTCCAAATCCTATGGCACTGTTTAGATATCCAAATGTAGCCGCATTTCCTTTAAATATTACTTTAGCAAAAACAGGAAGTAATGTGGTAAATGGAAGTACGGTAATACTAATACTAGCAATTAGTAATATGACAAGACCGATGGCTGGCGTATTTTTTAGATAGACCCAACCTTCTTTAAATTCATGGATTACTTTTTTAGTATGCTTTTGAGGAATATAGTTGGGGAATGTCATTAGCAATAAACAGACAATTACAACAATAAAACTTAACGCATTAATTAGGAAACAAGTGCCTGCCCCCATCTTTTCTAATATAATTCCAGAAATAGCAGGACCTATTAACCTCGCAATATTGACCATAGAAGAGTTGAGCGCTATAGCATTTGGTAAATCTTCTTTGTGTTTGATTATTTCATTGACCATAGCTTGTCTCGCTGGCACATCAAAGGCATTGATAGTACCTAAAATAACACTTAAAGCAAATATTTCCCAGAGGGCATAATGCGTAAACATAATTACAACAACCAATGCAACCGCTTGCAGGAGGGAAGCAACTTGTGTAACAAGCATAACACGATAACGGTTGTATCTATCAGAAATCACACCTCCTAAAGGAGAAAGTAAAAAGGAAGGGAATTGTGCAGCAAACACAATTAAACCCAACATAAAAGCAGAATGTGTTTGAGTATATATTAACCAATATACTGTGGTTCGTTGCATCCACGTGCCAATAAGTGAAATGGATTGCCCAGTAAAATATAATCTGTAATTGCGGCTCCGAAAGGCTCTAAACGTATTGATATTCATTTATTTGATAGCTAACAAAATCGATTGGGTAAGTTACATTTTGTAATTTCCATTGCTGCCAACAAATGTAACAATTTATACCTACATACTAGAGATACAAAAGGCTACAAATCAAAGGAAAAGTACTAAGCAGCAGTTTTTTTTAATCAGATGTTCTGCTGTTGCAAATTGAAAGTTACATCATTCTTTTTAAATGCCTATCACGATTTAATTAAAAACACTCGAACTGACGAACTGCTAAAAACAAAAAATAAAATTCATAACTGAAAACTGAAAACAGCCAACAGAAAACAGACCACTCATCACCCCGCTTTTATGCATTCATAGCTAGCACCACTTTCCGAATCTTCGAAAGAGTTATCATCCGAAAAATCAGCGCTGTTGCAAAGTAAAAACAATATTAAAAAACATTTGAAGCCCCATTTTTTTGCCATATTTGTTGTCTGATGCATAATTTCTATTACTGCTGATAGCGTTGATTTGGTTTGGGTAATACTTCTAATTTTTTCATAATGTT
>CAIWKX010000013.1 GCA_903913315.1 uncultured Bacteroidota bacterium
CTATTGATAATATTTCGAAGGCTTTTAGAAACTTTATAGTGGCTTGGACTCACCACCATTCTTTCGCTTGGCGACCACCACAAAATAGGTTCATCTTCACTAAACCAAGGGAAAATCCCATTGTTGTATGCTAATAGCAATCGGTTTACTGATAAATCGCCACCAACAGCTAAAACACCTTCATAGGAGGCTTCTTCAACAGGAGGAAAGTAAAGTTCTTTGGTTAGGAAATACATTTTATTAGAATATAGAAAATAGAAAATAGAGTACAGAATATAGAACACTAAAAAAGGAAAGCCACTCTAAACATCTAACACAAGTTATCTATTTAGAATGACAGTCTATTTTTTATTCTCTATTTTCTGTTCTTTTAATTAAAAAGGTAAATCGTCGTGTTCTTCTTCTTTAAAGTTTGTTGCTGGTGCAAATGCTTCTGCCGCTGGCATTGGAGGCATTTGTTGTGCTACTGGAGCTTCCGCTTGTATTTTTTCAATTCTCCAACCTTGAATAGAGTTGAAATATTTAGTTTCTCCTTGTGGATTAACCCATTCTCTTCCTCTTAAATTGATAGAAACTTTTACAGCTTCACCTGGAGTATAATTATTTAATAAATCACATTTGTCTTGAGTAAACTCAATCATTATTGTTTGTGGATACTGCTCATCAGTGGTTACCACTAATTCTCTTTTTTTAAAAGTAGCACTTATTTGTTGCTCTGCATTAATCACTTTTACTTTTCCTGTAACTTCCATAATATAATTGTTTTATTTTTTTGCTAAAAGCACTTTCCATGCGGTTAGTACTTCGTTTTTATCTAAATATAATTTTGCTAATTGGTATTTTTTAACTTCATCATCAGCACTCAAAACACCTTTTATTTCAAAATTTTCTTTTACAAATATAGTAATTTCTTCTTCAGTTGGCAAAGATTCTACATTACCAAGTTTCCCTAAATCATTACCATTAAAAATAGCACTTTCTTTAATAAAATCAGGAATGGCATCAACTCCAATTCCTAAGGTAGCCAAAGGTTTTTCGACTTCAAATAGTCCTTGATTGGCTCTTGAATACCAATTTCCCCCTAATCTTGAAACCAAATCGATTTTCATCGGATCTATAATTCCATTTTCATCTAAAACAGCTTCATTGATATGGATTTTTACTACCTCACAGATAATCATATTGCCCGCACCTCCGCCTGTTCCTAGAGCAATGATTTCATTTACTTTACATTCCAATTGTACCGGACTTTCTGCTACGCGATAAGGTTTAACAATATCCGATGGAACGGCTGTCAATCCTGATTTTGAAAATTCATTTACGCCATCCGGATATTCGGTGCTCGATAATGACATTTGTTGTACAATATCATAATTCACAACATTAATCACAACTTGTTTTGTGTCTTGACAATTAATTAAAGTGTGTTTAATAGAATTATCGCGAACTCTTCGTGCCGGTGAAAAAACCAAAATTGGCGGATTGGAACTGAAAATATTAAAGAAACTGAAAGGTGACAAATTAGGTTTCCCGTTTTTATCTATTGTGCTTGCAAATGCAATTGGCCTAGGGGCAATCGCACTTTGCAAATAGCCTTGCAATTTGGCTGCCGATAGTTCTTTAGGATCAAGTGTTAACATAGAAATTGAATTTTCACAAAGATAAGAAATGAAATAGCTTTGGCAATTTCAATATTCAATTTCAATTTGAAAAAAATCCTTACTTTTAAACAAAAATTTTTCAATGCAATTTTCCGACAGAAGAAACATGACCCGATGGATAATTATAGCAACCTCTTTTGTTATAGTTTCTCTCATTCTTTGGAACACCTATTCGTTTTTTCAAATTTTTAAAACAGCAGAACGCAACAAAATGGAACTTTGGGCACAAGCTCAAAAAACATTAATTAATTCTGATATCAATGCCGACATATCTTTGCCGTTGAAAATTATTCAAAATGCTAATATTCCTATTATTGTTACACAAAACAATAAAATCATCAACGATAATAATATTGATGAAAGCGTAAAAAAAGATTCTGTAAAATTAAAAAACCTTCTAGAGAAGTTAAAGTCGCAAAATGAAGCGATAAAAATGGAATATCTTCCCGGAGAAATTCAATATTTATATTATGGAGATTCTTCTTTATTAAATAAATTAAAATATTATCCAATTGCGTTACTGCTTATTATTTTTCTATTTGGTGCCTTGGTTTATAACTTTTATAAAAGCACCAAAATGGCAACCCAAAATAAACTTTGGGCAGGAATGGCAAAGGAAACAGCGCATCAAATAGGCACTCCATTATCGTCTTTAATTGGTTGGCTTGAAATTATGAAAGCCGATAATGTTGATGAAACGACCATTAGTGAAATTGAAAAAGATATTAATCGATTACAAATTATAACAGATAGATTTTCAAAGATTGGTTCGGAGCCAATTTTAGAAAAAAAAGATATCATTGAAGAAACTCACAAGTCTTTTGATTATTTAAAATCTCGTTTTTCACATCAAGTGGCGTTTGAATTTATTGCTCCCGAAGATCCTATTTCAATTTCTCTAAATCCTGAACTCCACAGTTGGACTATTGAGAATTTAATGAAAAATGCTATTGATGCAATGAAAGGCAGAGGAACCTTGAAGATAGCTATAGAAAATGATGGATCTCATATAAAAATTAATGTGACCGATACCGGAAAGGGAATTCCAAAAAATCAATTTAATCGTGTTTTTGAACCCGGATTTACAACAAAAAAAAGAGGATGGGGCTTAGGATTATCACTTACCAAAAGAATTGTTGAAGAATACCACAAAGGTAAAATTAAAGTCTTGCATTCCGAGGTTGGAAAAGGCACCACTATTCAAATTCTATATAAGAAAATTAGTGTTTAGCCACCTTTTTTATTTTAAAAAACATCTTTATTCTCGAATCTTTGTCTTGTGTCAAATAATCATTTAAGAAAATCATCTGCGTATCGGCAATTTCTTTAGCAGCAGCTATAGCTTTCTTTAAAGAAATTAAGTTCGCTGTGTTTTCTTTGCTGACCGTTATGTTATTTACCTGCTCTTGATATTTTGTAATTAAATCAAAAGGTATTTGAAGTTTGGTTTTAAGTGCATCATCTTCTATTGCTGGTTGAAATTTATTATTTCTAAAAGCAATAAAACTATTTAATTGATTGGTAGCCGTATTAAAACCTGCTACAATTGTTTCCAATTGCACAATTGTTCCCGTTTCTTTATAATAATCGATTTCTTTTTTAGCCACCACAATTCTATCGGAAATTAAATTGTTGACAACACCGTTTTTTTCTATTCTATTGGCTACAACTATGGCTCTATCAAGGTTGGAAAGCGCCTCATTTTTGTCAATTTCTAAATTAAAATCAAATTTTGTAGTGTTAGTGGATGAAGAAGTTTTGCCATCATAAAACTCTTGATTGGTAATAGGATATTCTTTTAGCTCCCACAAATAATCAAAAGGCATGTGGGCTTCACCAAATGAAAGAGCATCTGATTTAAAATAGATATTATTTAATTTTCTATAATAATGCTGGTCATTAACATAGCCTGAGCCCCATGTAGGATCGAATAAATACCAAATTCCGTTTATTTTGGAAGCATTCCATGAGTGTCCTATCGTTGCAATCTTCCCATCTTGTTTAGTATATCCTTCTATGACCACCGTTTTTATCCCCACTTTGGTAGCAATATCTTTAAATACTTCTGCATAATGCATGCAAACTCCCTTTTTGGTCGCTAAAGTTGTTTTTATTTTATATTCCGATGTTTGATTTGGTTTTTGTTTAAACATATTTTCAACATCATAACTAATTGTAGATGCTGTCCAATAAAATACGGCCCTAATTTTAGCATCATCAGTAGAAAAGTTTTCAGAAATATAGTGGGCTATAGTTGTTGTAGACGATTCAAGGCTATCAGGCATGGCATCCATTTTAGCATCTATGGTTTCAAATTGTCCAAAGCTAAAGCTTGACATAAAAAGAACCGCTATCAATAGAAAATTTCTCATTTTAAAAGGGATATAAAAAAGAAATTCCACTAATTTATTTTTAATTAATGGAATTTTTATGGAATTTAAGGTACTATAAATTAGCTTGAATTGCTTTTACTAAATCTTCAAATTCTTCTTTAGCTAAAGACACTTTATTTTGAAAACGCATTTCATCCATTTCGTTAAGTGGAATCAAATGCACGTGAGCATGTGGAACTTCCAATCCAATAACGGCCATTCCAATGCGTTTACAAGGGATAGTTTTTTCAAGAGCAATGGCAATTTTTTTGGAGAATTGCATTAATCCTATATATAAATCGTCTTCAATATCAAAAATCTTATTGATTTCTTGTTTTGGAATACACAAAGTATGCCCTTTTGCATTGGGATTAACATCTAAAAATGCTAAAAAGTTGTCATCCTCAGCTATTTTATAACATGGAATTTCTCCTTTTACTATTTTGGTAAAAATACTCGACATAATTTAGTCTCTTGAAATTTCTAAAACTTCAAATTTTAAAGTTCCATTAGGAACTGTTATTTCTGCAATTTCCCCAACCGACTTTCCAAGTAATCCTCTACCAATTGGGGAAGTTACTGATATCTTTCCTGTTTTTAAATCGGCTTCACTTTCGGCAACTAACGTATATTTTAATTCCATTCCGTTGGCTTGATTTTTAATTTTCACATTTGATAAAACCAATGCTTTAGAAAGATCCAAAGAGCTTTCGTCTATTAATCGCGCATTAGAATATACTTCTTCCAATTTAGAAATTCTCATTTCCAACATTCCTTGTGCTTCTTTAGCAGCATCATATTCTGCATTTTCAGACAAATCTCCTTTGTCTCTTGCCTCTGCAATATCTGCTGATGCTTTTGGTCGCATCACACTTTTTAAATAATCTAATTCTTCTTTTAATTTTTTTAACCCGTCTGCGGTGTAATAAGATACAGTGCTCATAATTTCATTTCTTTATTTTACTTCTAGTTTCTTTTGATTGTTAAAAAGAAGTTATTATTTCGTTTGTAGCATATTAAAACTACCTTTTTGTCGTTATTATAAAACAGAAAAAATCCCATCAAGACGGGATTTCTTTTTTCAAAGATATATAATGTTTATTAAATTCCTACTTTTGTTTTCTAATGCAAGACAAAAATAATGAATTTAATTTTTTTGAACTACTCTTTTGATAATTTTTTTAAAATGAAAAAACTACTTCTCCTACTTTCTTTCTCATTGTTTATTTTTGGATGCAGTAAAGACAAGTTTAATAATAGTAATCCTTATTTACCCAATTATAGTTTTTCTATTGACATCAATACAAGTCTTCCAAGTTATAGTGGTCTAGATTTTTCTGGTAATGCGATAAAAGCGTATCCAGCCAACGGGCCCTTAAAAGGAATTATTGTCTTTAATACAGGAAGTGGCTACATGGCTTTTGATGGATCATGTCCAAATCAAACCATAACGAGCTGCTCTACTCTTACCATTAGTGGCGGAACGGCAACTTGTAGTTGTGAAAGTGCCACCTATAGCTTATTTACTGGTCAATGTCCAGGGAAACAATATCCTTTAAAACAATATAAAGTTGATGTTAATGGAAGTGTGTTGCGGGTTTATAATTAAAAAAGCGGTTGTTCATTTAATTGGGGAGTGTTACAATATTTTTTCTTGGTAAAAGCAGTCACTTTTTTAAGAACATTAAATTGTGTTAAATTGTGTAAACTCAAATTTCACCCTCTGAGGCTGAAATTTCACCCTTTGAGGTTCAATTTTCACGCAAATAGCCTGAATTTTCACCCTTTGAGGTTCAATTTTCATGCAAAAAGCCTGAATTTTCACCCTTTTAGCCTGAATTTTCACGCTAAAAGCCTCAAAATTCACCCTTAGAGGCTGAATTTTCATGCTTTTATCCTCAAAATCTAAAAAGGAAATTCAATAATTATAATCTATGATTGTTTTTAAAATATATGTAGTATAATTGTAGCCAATTAGCAGAAAAGTGAGGTTTATATTTATAACTATTTTAAGTTTGATGGCTAGTGCATTGACAGGACAAACCCTTCAAGTGGCACAAAACTATTTGGACCGTTCAGATTATCGCCATGCTGTGCCCTTGTATAACAAAATAACCGAAGAGGCAAAGCAAACCCATGCTATAGACCTTCAAGTTACTGCTCAAAATGGTCTTGCCGACTGTTATTTAGATTTGGGTGCTACCTATAAAGCCATGGCGATATTGAAACAGAATATTGTTGTGTTGAACAAACAAAACCCTAAAAACTTTTTACTATTGGCTAAAACTCATCAGCTATTTGCCATTGCTTATGATAAATTAAACTTAATTGAAGATTATTTAAAGGAATGCAACCTTTTTTATAGTTATTACAAAAAAGCAGCGCCCAAAAAAGAAATATACAAAGCGCTTTATTATGCTTATGTTGGCAGGTATTACAATATGAGGTTTATAGTAGACAAAGCTTTTGTTTATACAAATACTGCCTTAAAGATTTACCACAGGTATCCTGGCGAAAAAGAAGTGGACCCTTATATTTTTTATAATGCACATCTATTCACAGAAAGAAATCACGAACCTAATTTAGCCATTAAGTATCAGTATGTAGATAGTCTTCGCTATTTTATTAACAAACGCTATCCATATGATAATTTAAAAAAAGCTAGATTATTGGTTTCAATAGCGGCTCCAAATATAGAAGTTGCAGCTAATTTATATTATAATTTTGGAGATTATAAACAGTCAATAACCTCTGCAAACATTGCTATCCAATATTATAACGAGGCCATCTCAATGAACGATAAGTTGGCTGGGTTTTATCATCCGAATGCTGCGTTTTTAAATTCTTTGAAAGGGTTGATGTTTTTTTATAAAAAAGATTATAAAGCTGCTTTAGAAAATTATGAAATAGGTATTAAACGATTAATCATTTCACCTTATGTTTTTTCTAATAATTCAGCATTATTGTTTGATTTATTAAAATGGAAAGCTTGGTGTTTAGACGATATGTATAGTCAAAAAAAAGATACAAAATTATTATTTGAAATAGATAAAATATTACGTTTAGAAGAAAAGTATTGGCTACAGTATTCTAATGCTGTATATATAAACAAACAAAAAATTAATACCAATGGATATATTAGTTCGCCTTATAATGATTTAGCGAAAAATTATTTTAAACTATATAAGGTTACAAATGATTCAAAGTATATAGATTTGTATTTTGAATATGATGAAAAATCTAAGTATACCTCTTTACTCGAAAACTTATATAAAGAGCAAAATACTCATAAAACCATTATTTCAACATCTATTTTAGAACAAACTTATGAAGCTTTTGAAAATGTATTACTAATAAAAAACGATAAAATTAATTCTTATAGAAACTCTATAGTACCATTTCAAAAACAGTATGGCATATATAATAGAGAACTAAATCGTACTGCTTTTTTTAATAAAGAAAAAATAGCTTCATTAATCGAGGTACAAAACGAACTCAAAGACAATGAGGTTATTGTGAGTTATAACGTTTCTGCATTTCAAGCACATTTCTTTCCTTTTATTTTAGTTATTTCAAAAAGAAATATCAGACTTGTTGAACTACAATCTGAAAAAGGAGATTTTAATGACCAACATCCAAAAGTACTTGCTATACTTAAAGCTCTCAAACAAAATAACATTATAGAATATAAAAAAATAGCTTTTAAATACTATCAAGATTATTTTCAACCTATAGCTCAATATATCCCTAAAGAGGTTACACATGTTAAAATTATTCCAAATATTTTTTTTGGAAATCTACCATTCGACATGTTGTTAACATCGCCTTCTTCTTCCAATAGCTATAGCTCACTACCTTATTTGGGTAAAAAATATCAATTCAGCTACGAGTTATCTGCTTCTATTTCAAATATTGTTAACAAGGAAGAGCCACAATCCAATACCTTTTCAATATTTTGCCCTTCTTTTTATAACAAGAAATTAACAGAATTGAGAATTTCAGATTATAAATCAAAAGAGCTATCAAAAATATATGATGCTAAACTTATCCAAGGATGTGATGCTACTAAAAAAACATTTCAAAAACATTTAGAAAGAGACCAAATCGTTGCCTTATTATCTCACGGAAGCGCAACTATTGATGAAATTGAAACTGATAAAGGAATTTATTTATCAGATGATTTTTTAAGTTTAAATGATGTGTATAATTTAAAAGCTCATTGTGATTTTCTTCTTTTAGGCACTTGTGAATCAGAAGTGGGTTATAAAAACAGAGAAGGTAACATCAACTTAGCTAGAGCTTTTACTGCCATTGGTGTCAAAAGCATGATGCTAGCTTCTTGGAAAATAGACGAAAAGAGTTCTACTCAAATTATTACATCATTTTTAAAGTATTTAGATGGAGGCTACACTAAGTCAGAAGCATTACAAAAGTCAAAGTTGGATTATCTTGCAACAGCTTCACCAAGAATGGCAAATCCATTATATTGGGCGGGGTTAAATATTACTGGTAATAATGAAACGATTCAATTGCGTCAACGTAATTATTGGTGGTGGGGATTAGTTTTACTTCCAATTATGGGTGTAGGTTTATTTTATAGAAAAAGAAGAAAAAAACGAACTTCTTAAAAATGTTCTAATACCACTTTTGCCTTTTTATCGAAAGGATTATTAGCATCATTAGCAACCTTTTCAAATTGTTGTTTAGCTATTTTCAGTTCTTGCAAATTCTTTAAGGTAAAACCCAATCTAAAAGTGGCGTCATAATAAAAAACGCTTTCTTTATTTTGAGTTATTTTGTTGTAGTCGGTTTTGGCTGTTTTGTAGTTTTTCAATTCGTAACTGATTACTCCGTGAAAATAAATCGCAGTATCATTTTGAGGTTTTTGAGTTAGTATCTGTTGTGAAATAGTAAAAGCCTCTTTCATTTTATTAGCTCGGTAGAGTTCCATTAAAGGGTCCCAGTTGGTTTTTTCTGTTCCCATATAGTTGGGTAGCCCTTCTTCTTTGGTGTAGAATTGCTCTATGTTTGGTTTGTTACTTAAGGATTGATTTACAAAATATCCTAAAACAAAAGCAATAGGAAGTAAAACAGCAGCATATTTAAGGTACTTGCTGTTGTTTTTCTTTTTAGTGTTTGAAGCTAGTATGTCTATTCTATTTTCCGTTGTAGCTAATGCTTTTTTCAGCACCGTGTAATCCCAATTGTTTTCTTCCAACAACATTTTTGCTCCAAGCAGTGCCTCGTCAGTAGGAGTATCGATTTTTAGTGTTTCCAAAATACGCATACGCTCCTGTGGGTTGAAATCATTTTCTAATGATTGCAACAGGAGTGCTAATGTCATATTTTGGTTTTCACGGTTCATAGTAAGCTTAAAACGATTCAGTTGTAATTTATTCCCAAAAGTAATTTATTTTTAACGAATTATTCCATAAACGTTTCCCATAAATTCTTGACTTTTTTTCGTGCCATTGAAAGCAAGTTGGCAATTGTTTTTTCCGAAAGGTTGAGTTGTTCCCCAATTTCTTTAGTAGAAAATCCTTCTGTGCTTAGGGTTATAATTTGTCTTTCTTTTTCAGGAAGGCAGGATAGTAATGCTTTAAAATTATCGTTAGTAAGGGTTTGTGTCACCTCATTAACCCCTAAAGACGGCAGTAATTTTTTAATCCCATCAACAATCCTGTTTCGATTGTTTTTGGTTTTGATAACATCAAGGCTTTTATTTTTTGCCATTACTAACAGTAAGGCTTTGAGGTTGATTTCTTCTTCAATAAATTTTTGCCGCCTTTTTTTTGTTGGCATAGTGAAAATTTTTTCAAAGCAATCGGCAACTACATCTTCGGCTTCTTGTGGCGATTGAACATACCGATAAGCTACTAAATACAATTCAGGCAACCATGCTTTATAAAGAAGGCTTAAAGCTTGGTTTTCTCCCTTGCAAAATTGCTGGAGTGCTAGTGTAGTTATGGAATGCGCAGGCTTCAAAAAAATATAGTTTGGGTTTTTATAGAGCACAAATATATATTTTTCATTATTAGTTCGGGAAGATTTATTTAGATAATCGTTATAGAGATGTAATAAATTTTAACAAAAAAACCTTGACCGCAAGGAGGTTGCGACGAGTGGTTGTAAAATTGTATGGTGAATTATGGATATACGCGTTTTTATACGATTGCACGAATTAATCAAGAACAAACAAACTGGAAATCTCAAGCAATTGGCTCAAAAATTAGAAATTTCAGAACGCAGTGTCAATTACTATATCGCTTTTATGCGTAATGAGTTAAAATCGCCTATTATTTATGATCGAAAATTAGAAACCTATTTATATGAAACCGAGTGTAAACTTTGTTTTATAGGACAATAAATTGGAGCTGGTAACCAAACAAACGGAGCGGAACCGAAAAGCTTTATGAGTAGGATAATTAAAAAATTAATGATATGGAATTAAAAGAATTTATAAGCAATGTAATGCTTGAGATGAGAGATTTAAAGAACGACCCATTAAAGACAGGGTATTTAGTTGAGGAGTTAGAGTTTGAATTAGTGTTGACTGAAATAAATGCAGGAAGAATAGGAGTTGGTATTATGGGTATTGGTGCAAATGGCAGTATTGAAAACCAAAATGCTCAAAAAGTAAAAGTTAAACTAGTTCCAAGAAATTCTCAAAGAAAAATTTCAATGACAATATGATAATTATCTAAACTTAAATACAATGAAAACAAAAATTTACTTTAAAAAAGCTATACTTTTAGTGTTAGTATGCACAGCACAATTTATTACGGCACAAGTGCCAAATTATGTTCCAACTACTGGCTTAGTTGGTTATTGGCCCTTTAATGGTAATGCTAACGATGCTAGTGGCAATGCAAACAATGGAACAAATAATGGTGCAACTTTAACAACAGACAGATTGGGTAATGTCAATAGTGCTTATAGTTTTAATGGTTCAAGTAACTATATAAATGTTAATAGTTCTTCAAGTTTAAATACTGCTAACATGAATCAACTTTCAATTAGCGGTTGGTTTAATAATATTTCATCCGGATCTGGTGGTGGATTTGTTGTAAGATTAGGAAATCAAAACTTAACTACTGGAGGTATCGGATATGAAGTTTACACAAACGCTGGTAATTTAAATGTAAATAATTGGTGGCTAAATCAAAATCCTCATTATAGTGATTCAAAACCAATACAAAATAATCAATGGTATTTTTTTGTGATTGTATATGATTTCGTAAATAATGTAAGTTCCTTTTATGTAAATGGAACATTAGTAAATTCAACTACTGCAACTTTATATAAATCTACTAACCCTATTTTAAATATTGGAAGAAACACAAATATTGGCAGTTATTTCAATGGTTTGATTGACGATATAGGCATTTGGAATCGTGCTTTAACTCAAACTGAAATAACGACTATGTATAATGGTTTCTTATACAGCGACAATTGTAATGCTGTAAGCGGTTCTTTAGTTAATGGTTTAGTAGCTTATTATCCTTTTTGCGGTAATGCTAATGACCAAAGCGGCCATGGATATGATGGAACTGTAAACGGAGCTACATTAACTACTGATAGATTTGGAAATACTAATGCAGCTTATAGTTTTGATGGAACAAGTAACTATATTCAACTCCCTAACAATTCTAGTATTACACCAGCAAATATTACAGTAAGTTTGTGGGCTAAAATTTTATCTAATAAAGTTAACCAAAGATTAATAAGACAAAGAGCTAGTGGCTTTGATGTTTCGTATAATATGCAAGCTCAATATGGTGCTACTGCAACAAATAAATTAAGCTCAGATCTTTATACAAGCTCAACTATAAATTATAATCCTATCATAAACAATGTAGTAAATGACCAACAGTGGCATCAAATAATCTTTAGTTATGATGGACTTAATTTTAAGATTTATATCGATTCATTACTAGCTTATCAAAATAATAGTAATGGTGCCGGATCTATTTATTATAATAATTCTGGAAATGGATTTACGATTGGGAGAGATGGTGATAACGCAGATTGGTATTTAAATGGTATTATTGACGATGTAGGAATCTGGAATAGAGCATTAACAACATCAGAAGTTACCCAACTATACAATCAAAACCAATGTTTTACGAACACTACTGTTACGGATACTTTGGTAATTAATGTGGGGCAAATGGGTTTCAATCCGGTAACCTATGCTAACAATATTACCATCTATCCAAATCCTGCTAGTACACTAGTAAACATCAGTTTCAACACCATAGCTGACTTAAGTGGTGGTACTATAAAAATTATAAACGCTCTTGGGCAACAAGTAGCAACAACCCCTATAACTGCAACAGGTACCAATACAACCATGACGCTAAGTACTTGGGGAGGTGCAGGACTATACTTTGTTCAAATCGTTAACCCGCAAGGGCAGATTGTAGATATTAAAAAGATTCTTTTGCAATAAAAGTTAGTGGTTTTAGTTAAGTAAAAAAGGGCATCGAGAGGTGTCCTTTTTTTGTACTCCCATGGCCAATAAATGCAAAGCTTCCAAAAGGTTTATTTGCCTCCGTTTACACCATCTAATGACTACTTCCTTTCTAGGCTATATAATCTTATAAAAAAAGACTGATTCATCATTTGAACCAGCCTCTTTTATTTTTTATTAGAATTTTAAAGTTATGCCGCCCATGAAATTCCTTCCGGCTTGCGGATAATAGTAAGGAGTAACGTCATACATATATCCGTTTGAGATATATTGTTTGCCCAACATATTATTGCACAATCCGGTGAAGAGTATCGATTTGAAAATAGATTTTGGTTTCCACTCATACGATACATTCAAGTTGTTTACAAAGTAA
>CAIWKX010000014.1 GCA_903913315.1 uncultured Bacteroidota bacterium
AAAATTGTTGCTATAAACAATCCTAAAATGGAAGTAACCGCAAAGTTTTTGTTTTTTAAGCTAAACATTTTATCCAAACCAAAACCGAGGTTGATTGTGGTGAAGAGAATATATATCCAGGATAAAAGTATTAGTAGCATTTGATGGTTATTTTGAAATCATTCCATCGACCATGACTAACTTTCGATCAGCCATGTTCGCCAATTCTTCATTGTGAGTAACAATGACAAAGGTTTGCCCAAATTCATCTCGAAGTTGAAAGAATAATTGGTGTAGATTTTCTGCGGAAGCGGTATCTAAATTTCCAGAAGGTTCATCGGCAAAAATAACAGCAGGTTTATTGATTAAGGCTCTTGCCACCGCAACACGTTGTTGTTCACCGCCTGAAAGTTCATTGGGTTTATGATTGATTCTGTGAGAAAGTCCTAAATAGTCTAACAAGCGTTTGGCTTCGATTTCAGTTGTTTTTTTTTCTTTTCCACCAATGAAAGCAGGAATACAAACATTTTCCAATGCGGTGAATTCGGGTAATAACTGATGAAATTGGAAAATAAATCCCAAATGTTCATTTCGAAATTTTGATAAAGTTTTATCCTTCATTTTTAGAATATCCTCTCCATTTATTAGTAATGAGGAACCTGCAGTAGTTGCAGGTTTATCTAAAGTTCCTAAAATTTGTAATAGCGTTGTTTTTCCTGCACCAGAAGCTCCAACAATAGAGACAATTTCGCCTTTTTCAATATGTAAATCTACGCCTTTTAAAACATGTAGTTGGTCGTAATATTTATGAATGTCTTTAGCTCGAATCATGGCAAACGTTTTTACAAAGAAACAAAGAAATCATTGATTATTAAATGAACTATAGCTTTTATTTATTCACTTGTAAATTATTAATATCATCAAGTTTGTTATTTTGTTTAACAATTAATCTATTTTTGTTGAACAAAATAAATATAAAAACATGAATACTATTATCGGAAAAGAGATTTACGAATTAATTGGAGATAATCATCAAATGACATCTGCCGATACACCTTTAAGACCAGATGCTTTTGATAAATCAGATTTAGAAAAGATGGCAACTATTGAGGCCCATTTTCATAAAATCATGGAAGAAATGGGACTCGATATGACCGATGATAGTTTGCGTGGAACGCCTCATAGGGTGGCTAAAATGTTTATTCAAGAAATATTTTCAGGATTGAATCCAGCAAATAAACCCAAAATATCAGTTTTCGAAAATAGTTATAATTACGATAAAATGTTGGTTGAAGCCAATATTAGTTTCAATTCTACCTGTGAGCATCATTTTTTACCAATTGTTGGGAAAGCACATATTGGTTATGTTTCAAGCGGAAAAGTAATTGGATTGTCAAAATTGAATCGAATTGTAGATTATTATTCTCGTCGTCCGCAGGTTCAAGAGCGATTGATTATGCAAATTTTCAACGAATTGAAAACGGTTCTAGCTACTGAAAATGTTATTGTTGTAATGGAAGCAACCCATTTGTGCGTGTCAAGTCGAGGAATTAAAGATGAGTCAAGTTTTACTTCCACAATTCAATATGGCGGTATTTTTAATGAAAAAGAGAATAGAAATGATTTTTTTAATTTGATTAATCCCACTAAATAATTACAAAATAGGTTTTCTAATAATTGGAAAGAATGTTTTCCAGATTAAATTATCTTAATACGTCTAATTTGACTCTATGTCTTTTAAATATATACTATAGTGATGTTCTAAAAATGGAAAGGGTGTTTATAGTAATATGTCAGTAGTTATTATAAAATAAACAAAATGACCTAGAAAGTAAATATTAGAATTGTATTTTATTTTTCGAAGAATTTGGCAATAAAACTTAATTTCAAAAATCGAAGTATTTTTTTTTCAAAAGCCCAAAAGAATTTAAACTGTCCAAATAAAAATCCAATTGCAACTAAGAGTATTTGATAAATAGGGAAAATTACCAAAGTGTATATTGAGATATAAATTAAAATATGCTGAGTTTCTTTTGATATTCCTAGCCTGTGTAAAATAGGTTTACATAGTAGTGCAGAAGAAGAACCAGTAATGGCAAAAACTAAAATAATGACAATAAATTGCCAATTAGAGTTGATGTTCCAACGTTTTTTTAAATTGCCCATTGTATAAAAATATGGTAACAAATTTAATTAAAATTGGCATAGGACATATGAAGATTAGATGATTTATTTGTTGTAAAAAAGCTCAAAAAATAAAAAAGTCTCTATTTAAATTATTTTAAATAGGGACTTTTTATTATTCGTTAGGAAATTAACCTTTTAAAATTCCTATTATTTGCTCTGCTAATTCAGTACCGATTCTATCTTGTGCTTCCAAAGTTGCAGCACCAATATGTGGAGTTAATGAAATTCTTGGATGCATTAATATTTGAATTTCTGGAGTTGGTTCATTTTCAAATACATCTAATCCTGCAAATAAAATTTTATCGCTTTCTAAGGCTTCAACTAAAGCCACTTCATTGATAACTCCTCCTCGGGCACAATTTATAATTCCAACATTATCTTTCATTTGACCAATTTCCTCCGAGTCGATGACGTAGCCGTCCTGAGCAGGTACATGTAAAGTGATAAAATCAGAATGTTTGAATAAATCTTCTAATGGTTCTGTAATGATATCAACATTGATAAATTGTCCATTATAGAAATCAACTTTAATTTCGGCTTTACCAACAAATTTATCCGCAGCAATTACTTTCATTCCAAGTCCAAGTGCCATTTTTGCAACTGCTTGACCAATTCTTCCAAATCCAATAATTCCTAAAGTTTTACCACGAAGTTCGATTCCATTGGCGTACGCTTTTTTTAAACCTTCAAAGTTAGTATCTCCTTCAAGTGGCATATTTCTGTTGGAATCTTGTAAAAAACGAACTCCAGTAAATAAATGGGCAAAAACTAATTCTGCTACACTTTCGGAAGATGATGCTGGCGTATTGATGACATGTTTACCTTTGGAACGAGCATAATCGACATCAATGTTGTCCATTCCAACACCTCCGCGACCAATAACTTTTAATCCTGGACAGGCATCAATAATATCTTGACGAACTTTTGTGGCACTTCTTACTAAAAGCACAGACACATCATTATTGTTGATAAAATTGGCAACTTGTTCTTGTGCAACTTTTGTAGTGATTACTTCAAAACCACCTTTTTCTAATGCTTTAATTCCGCTTTTAGATATACCGTCGTTGGCTAATACTTTCATTTTGTAATTATTATATTTTTAAACAATTTCTGCTTTTTGTTTGTTAACTACTTCTTCTAATTCTTTCATTACATCTACTAAAACTTGAACACTTTCTAATGGTAGCGCATTATACATAGAAGCTCTGTAACCTCCAACAGATCTATGTCCTGGTAATCCAGAAATTCTGGCTTCTTTCCACATTTTATCAAAAATAGGAGCATGTCTTTCATCATTTAATAAGAAAGTAGCATTCATGATACTTCGGTCTTCAATAGCAGCAGTTCCTTTAAATAATGGGTTTCTATCAATTTCGTTATACAATAAATTTGCTTTTGCAGTATTGATTTTCTCAATAGTTTCAATTCCGCCAAGATTTTTTAGCCATTGTAATGTTAATAATGAAGCATATATAGGGAAAACAGGAGGGGTGTTGTACATACTTTCTGCTTTAATATGTTTTTCATAATCTAGCATACTCGGTATAGTTCTTCCTGATTTTCCAAGAATTTCTTCTTTTACAATTACTAAAGTAGTTCCTGCTGGTCCCATATTTTTTTGAGCTCCGGCATAAATTAAATCAAATTTTGAAAAATCTAATGTTCTTGAAAAAATATCAGAACTCATATCACAAACCACAGGAACATTTGTTTCTGGAAATGATTTCATTTGAGTTCCGAAGATTGTATTATTACTAGTGCAATGAAAATAACTGGCATCAGTTGGAATTGAATAACCTTTTGGAATATGATTGTAATTTTGTTCTTTTGAAGAATCAACAATTATAGTTTCACCAAAATGCTTGGCTTCTTTAATGGCATTATTGGCCCAAGTTCCAGTATCTAGATAAGCAGCTTTTCCTTCCTTTTTCATTAAATTGTATGGAACCATAATAAATTCTAGACTAGCTCCACCAGCTAAAAATAACGCTTGGTATCCTTTCCCTTCCAAGCCTAAAAGTTCTAAAACCAAAGCACGAGCTTCCTCCATTACTGCAACGAAATCTTTGCTTCTATGGGATATTTCAAGAATGGATAAATCAGAATTGTTAAAATTTAAAATGGCTTGTGCTGATTTTTCGAATACTTCTTGAGGTAGAATGCATGGTCCTGCGCTGTAATTGTGTTTTTTCATGATTTTATTGCCTAAAAATTAAGCTGCAAATTTCGTGAATAGGTATTTAATACGTGATTAGGATTTGGTAGTAAATGAGTTAGGTTATTAACGAAATCGTTATAGTTTATAATAAATTATGAGAATTATTAATGGTTTTTTAATTATTAGGAAAACCCTAATTGCAAGTTTATGAAATTAATTGATAATTACTTTTTTAATCAACGTTTGGTTGTTTGAACTTAATTTTAAGAAGTAAAATCCTTGTGGAATATTGTCTAGAATATAGGAATTATTGTTAAAAACAGGTTTCTTGCTATCCACTATTAATTGTCCATTGACAGTAATTAATGAAATAGAATCAATAGAGATTGGGGTTTCGATATTGATTTTATGTTCGTTAGATGGATTTGGATAAATAACAATATTGGCTAATTCTAATGTATTGATAGAAAGATTAGTGCAAGCTGTAGTCCAAATTTGACAAGCATATTCAGGATGATCAATGAATGGATTTCTATTTCCTTGAATGGCATAAATAGCATTATTTCGATCTATTTCTTTTTGACTGACAGGATCTTGATTGTTCCAAATCAGTAACATATTCAAAAACCAAGGTTCAAACACATTGTCATTACTACCATCTAAAACAGTATCTCCGTTTGGATCCAGTGTTTGCCAGCTACCAATTAAGTTTTCATAACAAGTTGCCATATAAAAATAATTTCGGGCTATATCTCCTTTAAACTCATCTGCTGGTTCAAAAACTTGAAAATTGTAAGGATAATTTGGAGTAACACAATTTCCTATTTTACTACCATTTCCAGATGTAAAAGTTGGATTTCCAACCATTCCGTAAGCAAAATTTCCTCTAAGACCATTTACTTTTTTATCTGAAGGCATAACAATAAAGGCATCAGAATACATTGGAGGAGTACTTGAAAACCAACTTTGAGGAAAGGTATGTTCTCTATTGTATTTTTGACATTCAACACTTCCACCAGTACCATCGTCTTGATTACCACCTGTTGTTGCTGCAGTTCCAAAAATAAAATTGCAATTAGAATAGATGTCCCAAACTTTTCCATCAGTTCTTACATCAGAAGTATAGTATAGATTCCATAATCCAGGAGAATAAGTTAACGTCGTGTGAGGGCTTATTTTATTATATAATTGCGTTTTTAAAGCAAATCCAGTTCCTATAGCTGTATCATAGTAACCTGCAGGAATTTGTGAAAATCCTATTGTTAAATATAAAAAGGAGAGTAGGTTGACTATTTTTTTCATTTCTTTTTATTGTTTACGCTCTAATAATGCCATGTAAAATCCGTCAAATCCCGATTCAGACGCAAGTACTTTAGAATCTTTGATGAAAGTAAAACTCTTTCCAATTTCAGTTGTCAAGAATTTTTTTATTTGTTCTTGATTTTCAGATGGTAAAACGGAACAAGTTGCATATACTAATTTTCCACCAGGTTTAACTATTTTAGAATAGTTTTCTAAAACTTCTGCCTGAACTTTTCTTATGTTATCAATGAATTCAGGTTGTAATTTCCATTTAGCATCGGGGTTTCTTTTTAAAACCCCCAATCCACTACAAGGTGCATCAATTAAAACTCTATCTGCTTTTTCATGAAGTTTTTTGATTACTTTAGTAGTGTCAATTATTCGGTATTCTATATTGAAAGCCCCATTTCTTTTGGCTCTAAGTTTTAATTGTTTTAATTTACTTTCATACAAATCCATTGCAATTAATTGCCCTTTGTTTTGCATTAAAGAAGCCATATGCAACGTTTTTCCTCCAGCACCAGCACAAGTATCAACAACTCTCATTCCTGGCTGAACATCAAGAAATGCTGCGACCAATTGTGATGAAGCATCTTGAACTTCAAATAGACCTTGCTTAAAAGCATCAGTTAAAAAAACATTAGCTCTTTCTTTAAGGACTAATGCATCAGGTTGATTTGGTAAAAAATCTGTTTCAATGTTTAAATCCATTAAAATAGAACGTAATTTTTCTTTAGTAGTATTTAAGGTATTTACTCTAAGAATAACTTGAGCTTGTTTGTTTTGAGCTGCAATTTCTTTAGTCCAAAGTTCTTCGCCAAGTTCGTTTATCCCAATCTCATCCATCCAGTCTGGAATAGATTCACGCATTTTTCTAATTTTTGATAATTCATCAAAACGACCTTTAATTTTTCGTTCGGGTGTCCCTTCTAATTGTCTCCAATCAGGTATAGTATAACCACGTAAAACCGCCCAAACAGCAAACATTCTCCATAAATCTTCACGATTGTAGGGTTCTTTTACTTCTGCAATTTCTGCATATAGACGTTTCCAACGAACAATTTCGTAAATAGTTTCTGCAACAAATTTTCGGTCAGAACTTCCCCAACGTTTATCTTTCTTCAAGGCTCTTGCAACAACTTTATCAGCATATTCACCTTCGTTGAAAATAGCGTTAAGTGAATCGATAGTAGTATAAACTAAATTTCGGTGTAATCTCATGGTGTTAAAAAAAATCAGTCTGCAAAGGTATTCCTTTTTTATAGAAAGAAAAGAAGTATTCTTTAAAAGCTGATGGGAATAAGTATACTTCTCCTCTTTTTTAAAGCTTATTAGATAATAATACTAGTGTTTGATTAAAAAAAGTTTTAGCGACTTTATAAAAAAAGCATCGAATATTTTCGATGCCTTTATGTTTTATTTAGATTATAGATTTATCTTCTTCCTCCACCTGAACTTCGACCTCCGCCTCCGCCATTACCACCAGAACTATGTCCTCCGCCTCCGCTATATCCACCACCACCGGAGCTTCTTGGAGAGGAACCTCCGCTATAACTTCCACCACCTCCATTATTTCTTGGGGCAGAATAGCTATTGTTTTGTGTAGCTCTGTTACCTTGGTAACTACCCTGATTATTGTTGTAACGTGGTGCAGAATTTGAAGTATAGCTTGTGTTTCCTTGAGAATAGCCACCTCTAGAGGTTTGATTAACTGAATTGTTTCTAGGTGAATTCATATTATTTCTAGTATTTTCACTAGAATTTCCTCTTGCATTATTATAATTTCTTCCAGATTGATTGTAAGCTACATCATGTCTTGGTCTTGATTGTTCTAAATCATGTCTGTTTCCTATTCCAGCATTCCTTGAAGCAAATGAACGATTTGGATATTGTCTTTCATAATAGTTTCCTCTTCTACCATAATAATTGTTGTATGCAGACTCACATCTTCTATAGTTAGCATAATTATAGTGGTTATTGTAATTTATGAATAATCCAATATTATGTCTGTATCTAAATAATGGAAATGGATTCCACGCATAATAGTAACTTGGATAGTAACCCCAATACCAAGAGGAATAATAAGGTCTATAAAATGGTGACCAAAACCAATTGAAAATTACTGGAGCATAAGCATATTCTGGTTCATAAATGTAATTATTTCCATATAAATAAGTGTCTCCGACAACTTGCACGTGAACTTGATTTGTAGGGTCTTTTTGTACTTCAACAGTTGCTACATCTTGATATTGATTTTGACCTAAAACAGCCTGGATAATAACTAAATGAGTATTGGTTTCTGTTTTTTCGGTAGATTCTATAACACGTAAATAATCAACTTGATTATCGTTATTAAGATCTAAATTAGAAATTTGTGCTTTTGGATCGTTAAGTCTTTGTTCAAAATCGGCTAAATCTTTAGACTCACCAAATATAGAGGCTACAGCTTTGAGGTCGAGGTTATCACTAATATCAGAACTCATAGCATTTACTGTTGTTCTGTCTTGTGCTGATAAAGTTGCAAATAGCAAACTCATCAGCGAAGTAAGAAATATTTTAGTTTTCATAATAATTTGTATTATTGGTTTTTAATAACAATTAATTCAATAATTCAATATCTATGCCAAGAAATAATTGATAATGATTATTAAGATTTTTTTAAGTTGTATTTTAGCATCATCCTTATGTGCGAAGTTATGAAAAAAAAATTGATGTTATTGATTTTCTCTATTTTATTATTTTCTTGTAAACCCATTCAGGTTTCAGAACGTAAGTTTTTTACCAATGTTAAAATTGATACACTATTAAGAGAAAAAATTAGTGTTAGGTCAATAACGGTTTCATCTGATAAAGTTTGGTATGGTGCCGATAAAAATAGAGTTGGATTTGTAAGCCTAATAGATGATAATAAGTTTGAAAGGACAATCAATAAAGATTCCTTGAAATTAGAATTTAGAAGCATTGCTCAAACCATTAATTCTATTTTTATATTGAATGTTGGAAATCCTGCTTTTTTGTATAAGTTTTCTAAAAATATAAATGAAAAAAGTATAGTGTATGAAGAGCATAATGATAAAGTGTTTTACGATAGTTTGCAATTTTGGAATGATAAAGAAGGAATTGCAATTGGTGATCCGATTGAAAATTGTTTGTCACTACTAATTACACATGATGGAGGTTTAACTTGGACTAAAATTCAGTGTGATAAGCTTCCTAAAGTAGTAGAAGGGGAAGCTGCTTTTGCAGCAAGCAATACCAATATTGTAATTAGAGGAAACTTAACTTGGATTGTTTCAGGGGGAAAGAAATCAAGAGTTTTTTATTCACCAAATAAAGGAAATTCATGGAACGTTTATGATACACCTATAATTCAAGGAGAAGCAATGACAGGAATTTTTACTGCTGATTTTTATAATGATAAAATCGGATTTATAGCTGGAGGTAATTATGAAAAACAAAGTCAAAATTTTCAAAATAAAGCACTAACAATAGACGGAGGAAAAACATGGAAATTAGTTGGAGAGAATGTAGGGTTTGGTTATGCCTCTTGTGTTCAATTTGTGCCAAATAGCAGTGGTGAACAAATAGTTTCAGTTGGAACGAGCGGTTTGTTTTATTCAAAAGATAAAGGAACTACCTGGAAACAATTAAGTTCAGATAATTCCTTATTTACGATTCGATTTATCGATAATAAAACTGCAATTGCTGCAGGTAAAGACAAAATAATTAGAATAATTTTTTTCTAAAAATTAACGTCCAATTTTTTTATCACGATATTGTTGTAATAATTTTTTACTAAATTCTTCTTCTGCTTTTTTAAGTTTTAGAATTTTAGTAGCAGGAAGTACACCTTTTAAATTAGCAACAAATTTCTTTTTCAATTGATATAATTCATCTTCGGTATTTTCCATCTGAGATAAGACGGCAGAGGCATCTTTTTCTGATAATTTATCAATTGAATTATTTTCTGATCTACCAAAATAAGCTTTTAGTTTTTGCTTTCTAATTTCTTGTTGTTTGCCTTCAAAAGCATTAAATAAAGGCCAAAATTTTTCGGCTTCATCTGGAGTTAAATTTAGTTGGTTAGTTATAAAAGCCACTTTTAAAGATTTTATTTGTTCTTTTTTTTCTCTAAATCGTTCTCTCAAAGGCCCATCTTGTGCGAAATTTGCAATGGAAATAAAGAAAAAAGCAATAGTTAGGAATTTATAATTTTTCATTTTATTTAGTTTTGGGTTGTAATATATTGTTCAATTTCAGCATTATTTGAAAGAACATCTTCAAGAGCTTCCTTTTCAATTGGGGCATTTACATCTTTTAGTTTTTCAATATCTTCTTGATCTAATAAATTAACAACATCATCATCTGATAAAGAGGTATGATTTACTAAATAACTTTCTACTTCATTAGAGGTTGTTTCTTGTTTTTTATTTTGTATCTGATAAACTATAGGAACAGCTAAACTAATTACTAAAACTGCTGCTACAGAATATAACCAACGTTTATTTCTAGAATAAAATGTGATTATCTTTGTCTCTTCTTTAGGTAGTTTTTGTAATACTCTTTCAGAAAAATCATCAAAATAATTATCAGGAATTGTAAAGCCTGAAATTATTTTTTTGTTTGTATCTAATTCAATTTTTTTCATATCTATATGACATTATTTGCTTTAAAAGGTTTAATCTGTATTCATAAATTCTTCAATTTTTTTCACTGCGTGATGATATGAAGCTTTTAATGCTCCAACTGATGTTCCTAGAATCTCTGACATGTTTTCATATTTAATTTCTTCGAAATATTTCATTTTGAAAACTAATTGTTGTTTTTCAGGTAATTGAGTTATTGCTTTTTGAAGTTTTGACTGAATTTCATTTCCGTCAAAATAAACATCCGATTGTAAATTTTCTACAATTTTTGTTTGCATGGCCTCACTTGTTGTACCGTTGCGCTTGGATTTATTGTTAATAAAAGTTATAGCTTCATTAGTTGCGATCCGATACATCCATGAGAATAGTTTACTATCACCTTTGAAATTTTTTAAATGTTGAAATACTTTAATAAATGTATTTTGCAATACATCATCAGTGTCGTCATGATTTAAAACAATATTTCGAATGTGATTATACAAAGGTTTTTGATAGGTACGCAAGAGTTTTTGAAACGCAATATTTTGCGTTTTCGGGTCTAAAAGTTCTTTTATAAAATCCTTTTCTTCTTGCAATGCGCAAAATTTAACTATAGGAATAAAGATAATAGAAAAGGTTTAATCTGAACTTGTTTCAGATTCTTTTTTATGATTTTTTTAGGGAATGGACGTCTCTTTAGGTTTAGTCGACGAAACTTTGGTAGAATCAGTTGGTTTGCGGTTTACAGGCTTTGGCAAAGCTTTAGGATAAACTGGAATATAAATTTCTGTAATCCATTTTGAAGGGCTATTACCATCGTTTCTGCCTCTAACATACACTTCAATCACTTGACCAGATCTATTGCGTTCAAGATGATTGTCAGAAATATAATCAAATGCCTTTTTCCAAGCTGTTTGGGTATGTGAATAATCTCCAATTAAGGTTGTTTTTAAGGAGGTATAATTTGCTAGGTTACTAGATTGAATATCACTGCCAGGCATTATGTGGATAGAATCTCTTACAGGCATGCATACTGAAAAGCCTATATCATCATTAGCTCTGTCGTATTTATGATAAATAATAAAAGGTTTGCCAGAAATAATAATTTTGTTTTTTTTAAAGAAGTGTTCCATTCTAGGCACTAGAATCTTGATATATCTATCTACTTCTTTTTGTTTGCAATGTATAAATTGTTTTAAATAAAATCCACCAGGACGATTTACAATTCCATTTACTTTTATGTTGTAAGTATTGATTTCATGATCTAAGGTTTTGTTCAAATTTTCTAAACTTTTTTCATAAGAATCACCAACAACTGAGTTTATGCCTCCTTTAAAAAAAGCCATTACTTTAGATTTAAAATCTAATTTACCTTTGCTTCTCCAAGTAACTTTAGTACCACCGGTGGTGTCTTTGAATTTCCAATAAATAGTAGATTGTTCTCCATTTTGAATCATTTTTTGAACAATACTATCATTATCTTTTACAAAGAAGGTTTTTAAGTTTCCTGTTCCATTATTGCTAATCCATGAGCATGAAGCTCCTATACCCATAGTAAGTTCTGGATAATTGAATTTAATTGATTCGTCATTTTTAATCCAAGAAGCAAAAGTCTCCCAATTTCTAAAATCATTAATATAATTAAACACAACAGCCCTAGGGTTTTTAATTACTTTACCTCTCGTTACGTCATAATTTGCTTTTTGTGTAGAAACAAATACTGTCAACCCTATGAAGATAAGGAATAGTAAAAGAAATATATATTTTATGATTCTCATTAGAAGTTAAAAATTGCGACGTAAATATATTAAAATAAATCTACCGTTGAACGATTAGAAATCTAGATATTATATTGCAATGAAATTAATAAAAAATATATTTTAGTGTTTGATTAATGTCTGAAAAATATTTTTATTAAAAAAAGAATGATTATGAATCCGAAAAAGCCTAATAATATTTTATAATTCCCTTTATAAAATTGATTGTGTAATGCTTTATCTTTTCCATAAGCATATATCATTGCAATTATAAAAGCAACAAAAAACAATCCTGCAAATATCAATTGACCACTTGTAAACATATTGTATATTTTTTCAACAAAATTAAACAATTGAATTCATAATTTGTATTTTGGCTTCCTAATTAATTTATTTAAAATGCAAGACAAACTTAACGCAGTAAAAGAATTTCATACCGCTTTCAAAATTGGATTTAGTGATACTTTGAAAGCTAGTTTGGGCGAAAATAAAAATCTACTTCGCTTTAATTTAATGAAAGAAGAAAACGAAGAATATCTGGAAGCTGCTCAAAATGATGATATTGTTGAAATTGCAGATGCCTTGGGCGATATGCTCTATATTTTGTGTGGAACAATAATAGAACACGGATTACAACATAAAATAGAAGATGTATTTAATGAAATTCAAAGAAGCAACATGAGTAAACTAGGAGAAGATGGGCAGCCTATTTATAGAGAAGACGGAAAAGTTATGAAGGGGCCAAATTACTTCAAGCCCAATTTCGAAGAGATTTTAAAGTAGGTTACAAAATCTTTTGCATAAAGACACTGTGTAGCCAACGGTCAAACTTGAATCCAGAGTCTTTTATTGTGCCTGCAATTTCAAACCCAAATTTCTTGTGAAATTCAATACTGCTTTGGTTTTCAGCATCGATAACGCCAATCATAGTATGTAGTTTTTGCAATTTTGCTAATTTGATTAAGTTTTCAAGAATCAATTTACCAATGCCTTTTCCAATATAATTAGGATGTGCATATACTGAATGTTCAACTGTAAACTTATAGGCTTCTCGAAATCGAAATTCACTATAATAACCAAACCCAACTAAAGTTTCATTATCAATAGCTACAATTATTGGAAATCCTTTTTTTAGTTTTTCTTCAAAAATGGCAATCTGATTTTCTAAAGTCCGAGGTTTATAATCATATAAGGCGGTTGAGTTTAGAATGTTGTAATTGATAATATCTAAAATTGCTAATGCATCTTCAATTTGATAGAGTCTGATTTCCATAGTAAGAGAATTGACCTCAAAAATAATAAATCTTATTCAACCTCTTGAATTTTATTTGCAACTTTGTAACTTTGTACTTCTAAAATAAATGTAAGACAAAGCACTACTTTGTTTCCAGTAGATAAAATGATATACCCAAAAATACCTTTAGCACAATCCATAATAGAAATACTTCGTGCTAAAGGAATAACCAATATAGTTATTTCTCCCGGTTCTAGAAATGCACCTTTAACTATTGGGCTTGCTAGTAATCCTGATTTTAAATGTTATAGTATTGCAGATGAGCGTTCGGCAGCTTTTTTTGCTGTAGGAATGGCCCAACAAATAAAAAAACCAGTTGCTGTAGTTTGTACCTCTGGTTCGGCTTTGCTTAATTATTATCCAGCATTTGCAGAAGCATTTTACAGTCAGATTCCATTTATTGTAATTTCTGCTGACCGACCACAGAGTAAAATTGATATTGGTGATGGACAAACTATTCGACAAGAAAATGTATTTGCTAATCATTCATTATTCAATGCTAATCTTACCGAAAACGCATCAGATGAAAATGATTTTTTAATCAATGAAGCTATCGATAGAGCTTTCGCCAAAAGAGGGCCAGTGCATATTAATGCTCCTTTTGAAGAACCCTTATATGAAACCGTTTCCGAGTTGTCAGTTGAACCAAAAGTGATTGCTGCCCTTTCAAAAGATTTTATTTTCGACGAACCCATTTCCGAATACGCATCCATTTGGAATCAATCAAAAAAGAAATTAGTTTTAGTTGGAGTTAATGAACCTAATGCAATTGAACAAAGGTTTCTTGATATTTTAGCCAACGATCCATCAGTTGTGGTAATGAATGAAACCACGTCCAATTTACATCATCCACAGTTTATCAATACTATTGATAGTATAATTACACCTTTCACTCATGAAGATTTTATTGATTTTCAACCCGAAATCGTAGTGACTTTTGGAGGAATGATAGTTTCAAAAAGAATCAAAGCCTTTTTAAGAAAATACCAACCCCGCCACCATTGGCATATTGATGATTTAAGAGCCTACGATACTTTTAGTTGTTTGACCAAACATTTTGAAGTGCAACCCAATTTGTTTTTTCAATCCTTTTTTATGTTGACTGAAACGGTTGAAAGTAATTACAATAAGTATTTGCAAAGCGTAAAAGCATTGCGTCAACAAAAAAGCATTGAATATCTTGCTAAAATTCCATTTACAGATTTTAAAGTTTTTGAAAAAGTAATTCCTGCTTTGCCAAAGAATTCACAATTGCAAATTAGTAATAGTTCATCGATACGCTATGCACAATTGTTTGATATTGAAAAAAGCATAGAGGTTTTTAGTAACAGAGGTACAAGCGGAATTGATGGTAGCACTTCAACCGCAATTGGAGCCGCAGTTGGAAGTAAAAAGCCCAATGTATTTATTGCTGGCGACATCGGGTTTTTATACGATAGCAACGCACTTTGGAACAATTACATTCCGAAAAACTTTAAGATTATTTTGATTAATAATGGAGGTGGAGGTATCTTTAGAATTTTACCCGGTCATGATGAAACTCCACTTTTCAATACTTTTTTTGAAACATCACATTGTTTGACAGCTGAATATTTGGCTAAAATGTATGGATTGAATTACCTAACGGCTAGTAGCGAAACTACTTTGGATGAGAGTTTAAAGGTTTTATTTTCAAATGATGAAAAACCAATTTTATTAGAAGTTTTCACACCAACATTAGAAAATGATAAGGTGTTGTTGCAGTATTTTAAGGAATTGGTTTAGCCATGTTTCTTCCAATACTTTTTTCCATAATCACAGAAAATTTCTTCCCCAGATTTTATTTTTCGCAGAGCAATTAGGCATACATTATTGTTTTCGTCCAAAGTTATTTTGGCATTATTCTTAAAAGTAGATTTTGAAAAACCATTGGCATCATTCGCATATTTTGCAAAACAATCAGTAGTCTTACAATCCAAAATACTTCCGTTAATTAAATTCATAAAATACTGATCGGTGCCATTATTTATTCTAATGGTTGCTTCATCAGTTGATAAGACTTCTCCTTTGAAAATTGAAATAATTTCATCTTTATAAATGGTAATAGCAGTAAATAATCCATTGCCAGAATTAGGTAGTTGCGATGTTGCTATATAAAGATAGTCAGATTCTAGAGCATCAATGGTATTATTGTCCATCTTTTTTAATCAAATATAAGTTTTTTTAGGAAATTCAAAATTCTAAACTTCCTGATTCATTTCGTACATTTGCCCAAATGATAAGCATATTATGAAAATTGGTCAGTTCAATACGTTAACGATAGATAGAGATACCAAAGTAGGGTTGTTCCTAACGGATGGCAAAGAAGATGTTTTATTGCCTAACAAATATGTTCCAAAAGTATTTGAAATTGGAGAAGAAATTACCGTTTTTGTTTATCTAGACCATGAAGAACGTCCAGTTGCAACAACCTTAGTTCCCTATATTTTTCTAAATGAATTTGCATTATTACGGGTGAATTATATCAATCAAATTGGTGCATTTATGGATTGGGGAATGGAAAAAGATATTCTAGTTCCATTTAAAGAACAAGCGCGTCCTATGGAAAAAGGTAAGCGGTATTTAGTTTATCTTTATATGGATGAAAAAACTAATAGGTTAGTAGCTTCTAGTAAAAGCAATCAGTTCTTGAATAACGATGTGATTACTGTTGAAAAAGGGGAAGAAGTAGATTTGATTATTTCTCACATTACAGATATTGGAATTAATGTCATTATCAATCAAAAACATAAAGGCTTGGTCTATAAAGATGAGGTGTATGATGATGCTATTCGAACTGGAGATAAAATGAAAGGTTACATTAAAACCATTCGCCCAGATGGAAAAATTGATGTGTCATTACACAAGCAAGGTTTTGAAAATATTGAGCCTAATTCGGAAATTATTATGAATGAATTACGAGCTAGTCGTGGTTTTTTAAGACTGAATGATAATTCCAATCCAGAAGATATTAAAACAGTTCTTAAAATGAGCAAGAAAACATTTAAGAAAGCCATAGGACTTTTATATAAAGAAAAACTGATTGAGATTAAAGAGGATGGAATTTATCTAGTAAAATAGAAATTTAAATTATTGTATATACCGCAAAATAACAAATTTTAATCTGCTATTTTGCGGTTTTTTAATGTTAATATTTTCTTATTCGGTATTTTTTGTTTTACAAATTGATGTATATTTGTATATACAAATGTCAACAAGTTGAAACGAAAAACATTCATAAAAACACTAATAGGAGGAGCAGCTATGGCATCACTACAGCCTTTGTACAGTTGGACTAAAGATTTAAAAGAAGAAGATATTAAACTTCCCGTATTATTCATAGGACATGGTTCACCTATGAACGGAATAGAAGATAATGAGTTTTCTAGAACTTGGGCAAAATTTGGAAATGAAATTCCAAAACCTAAAGCTGTTTTAGTAATATCAGCCCATTGGTTGACTACTGGGACACATATTACAGCAATGGAAAATCCAAAAACCATTCACGATTTTGGAGGCTTCCCACAAGAATTATTTGATGTTCAGTATCCAGCGAAAGGGAGCCCAGAGCTAGCGAAAACAACATCAGAATTAATTACATCTACTCGAGTAGGGTTAGATCACGATTGGGGGTTAGACCACGGTACTTGGACTGTGGTGCGTCGCATGTATCCTAATGCTGATATTCCTGTATTACAATTGAGTATTGATTATAACAAACCCGCACAATATCATTATGATTTGGCTAAACAGTTAGCTTCTTTGCGTAAAAAAGGGGTGTTGATTATTGGAAGTGGTAATATGGTACACAATCTTCGAATGGTAGCTTGGGATAAGTTGCAAGAACCAGAATATGGATTCGATTGGACTATCGAAATGAATGCTATTTTCAAAGAAAAAATAGGAAACAACGATTTCAAATCGCTTATTGATTATGAAAAATTAGGAAGCGCAGCCAAACTTGCTATTCCAACTCCTGATCATTATTATCCTTTGATATACAATATAGCTTTGCAAGACAATACAGATACAATACGTTTTTTTAACGATAAGCCAGTTGGTGGTTCGCTCACAATGACGTCGGTAAAAATTGGATAGTTAAAAAGGTAAGCATCACGCTTACCTTTTTAATTTAAATGACTTCAATTTGTGGATTTATCTTTTTAATTTCTTCGATGAAAATATCACTCATCTTTGGGGATATAAACAAATCATCAAATTGATTATAGGTTACTATGAAACCTTTAGTGTCTAAAGCAGGTTTCAACATTACAGGAACATTCAATCCAGAAAAACGCTTAATTGATTTTATTTTAGTAATATCAATTCTACCACGAATTGGTCCTGAACGATACAACAAAAAGTTATTTTTAATTACATATCGAGTATCTAACAAAACCCAAAGTACAAATGCAGTTACCAAAGAAATAATAATCATTGGAATCAGAGGAAAGTTTCCTTTTTCGTAGTTAATGACTAGCATAACTATAAAAAACAAAACAATGCCCCAAAGGATTACAATAGTAAAAGTGTTTTTAGATGATAGAAATCGATTCATAAACTTATAGACCTAATTTTGTTTTAGAGGTTTTAATTAAACCATCCTTGTGCAAAAGTACGGATATACTTTTCAATTTCAAATAAGAAACGCTCATATATACAAAACCATCTTTACCATTTTTTGCACCCCAAGAATTTTTTACTTTATAGTATACTTTTCCAGTTTGGTCTTTCACTTTTCCAACAATGTGCATTAAATGATCATCTTGAGTATCCATATTTTCAAACTCAGCTTGTCGGTATTCGGCAGTTATGTTTTTTTCAGGTTTGATTTCTGTTAAAATTAATTTAGCATCTTCCTCTTTTTCAGGAATAGCAGCAACGCCAACTTTCCCAGAGAAGCTAACTTCTGAAACATCACTATCTAAGGCAACCGTATAGCCATTGTCAATTGCATTATCAATATTTTGAATAAATTCATCTAAAGGCAAATTGTAAAAAGTTCCATTTGAAAAATTATCTGGAATGTCCAATAGAAATGGTTTGTAGTATGGCTCATTGGTATAAGAAGAAATCGTCACATAATCATTAGGATTCAATTTTGTCATTTCCATAAATGTTTTTGGAGTGTATTTTTTTCCTTCATAAGTAAACTCAGTTACATTTTTTCCCATATACACATCTAAAACAGCATTGATGGCGTCTTTCCATTGTGGTGACAATTTCTTTCCAGGATTAGAAACATACGTTTTTAACATGGCTTCAAGAACCGCAGTCATTTCAGCATGATTGTATTTTTCGTCAGAATTCAATTTTCCAGTGTAAACACTTTGTGGCACAACTCCAAAATCTCTAGCACTATTGATTACATCATGAGCAAGAGCCCCTTCCCCAAACTGAGCTTTTCCTTGTCGCATTACATAATTCCATGCCTTTTTTGGGTATGTATTTCTTACATTGTACATTTCAGATAAATCAATGTGTTTTCCAGTTAATCGAATTATTTCAGCTTCTAAAAAGGATGTAGTTGCAAAGCTCCAACAAGTTCCAGTATTATCCTGAGAAATTACAGGATTGGCTTCAATGTCTTTGATGGCTTTAAATTCATAAGTTTGGGCGTAACTTCCATACATAATGGAAAGTAGACCGATAGAGAAAAGTATTTTTTTCATGGTTGTTTTTATAATTTGTGGCGCTAATTTAATTGTTTTAAGAATATAAATAAAAAAACAGGGTGTATTTAGACGTTTTGTCTTTCAAAATTATTCCTTTTTGATAATTTCTTTATCGCATTAGAATTACCTTATTATTATTATTAAAAAATTAATAGCATTACATAAATATTGAATTTGTTACTTTTGTATTTTAAATTAATATAGAATGAATGCAATCAATTGGGTAACCGTATGGGAATTTGAAGATATAACTTATAAAAAATGCAATGGTGTAGCCAGAATAGCTTTCAATCGTCCAGAAGTACGTAATGCTTTTCGCCCAAAAACTACAGCAGAATTATTAAAAGCCTTTCACGATGCGCAAGAAGATACTTCGATAGGAGTCGTATTGCTTTCAGCGGAAGGACCAAGTGCTAAAGACGGTATCTGGTCATTTTGTAGTGGAGGAGATCAAAAAGCAAGAGGGCATCAAGGTTATGTCGGCGATGATGGATACCATCGACTGAATATTTTAGATGTGCAGCGATTGATTCGATTTATGCCAAAAGCCGTAATTTGTGTTGTTCCCGGATGGGCAGTAGGTGGCGGTCACAGTCTGCATGTAGTGTGCGATTTGACTTTAGCGAGTAAAGAGCATGCCATTTTTAAACAAACCGATGCCGATGTAACTAGTTTCGATGGGGGTTATGGCTCTGCGTATTTAGCCAAAATGGTAGGGCAAAAGAAAGCCCGTGAAATCTTCTTTTTAGGAAGAAACTACTCTGCGCAAGAAGCTTTTGAAATGGGGATGGTCAATGCCGTAATACCTCATGATGAATTAGAAGATACGGCCTATGAATGGGCTCAAGAAATACTAGCCAAATCACCAACATCCATTAAAATGCTTAAATTCGCGATGAATTTGACAGACGACGGAATGGTAGGGCAACAAGTTTTTGCAGGAGAAGCCACTCGTTTAGCCTATATGACTGATGAAGCCAAAGAAGGAAGAGATGCTTTCTTGGAAAAACGCAAACCCAACTTTGATAAAAAATGGTTGCCATAATTTTAAAATATTAGATATTAGATTTTAAATATCTAATATCTAATTTACATGAAACGATATCTAAAATTTTAAATCTAATATCTAATATAAAATGAAACACTGGATTGAAGCCGCACGAGTTAGAACCTTACCACTTTCTGTTTCAGGAATTTTGGTAGGTAGTTTTTATGCGATGTCACAAGGAATTTTCAATTGGAAAATTGTGATTTTGGCACTTTCAACTACTTTAGGATTACAAATCCTTTCCAACTTCGCCAACGATTATGGTGATGGAATGAAAGGAACTGACAACGAAGATAGGGTAGGTCCAAAACGCGCAATTCAAAGCGGTGCTATAACTCCTGGCGCTATGCGTTACGCGATTTTCATCACCGCATTTTTAACCTTAGTTTCAGCAATGTTATTGATTTATTTCTCTTTCAAAGGGAAATATTTAATGTACTCCATTATCTTTTTTGTTTTGGGAATTTTAGCAATTGCTTCTGCTATTCGTTATACTGTGGGTAAAAACCCTTATGGTTACAGAGGATATGGCGATGTGTTTGTATTCACTTTTTTTGGAATAGTGAGTACGTTCGGAATTTATTTTATGTTTTCTAAGCAAATGGATTGGTTGTTGTTACTGCCTGCAACAGCAATTGGATTTTTAAGTGTTGGCGTATTAAACCTTAACAACATGCGTGATGAGGAATCAGATAGAAAATCAGGTAAAAACACGATTGTAGTTAAAAATGGAGGCGCTTGGGCAAAGAAATACCATTTCTTCTTAGTTATATCAGCAATGGTTTTAATGTTACTTTTTGCAGTAATTTTTGATTTCAGTTACAGAGACCCAAACCCAGAGAGTTTCAATTTTGACATCTATTTCTTTTTAATAGCCTATATCCCGCTTATAGCACATTTAAAGAGGGTTGCCAAAAACGAAGAGCCAAAACTATTAGACCCTGAATTAAAGAAATTAGCTTTAAGCACCTTCTTATTGTCAATTTTATTATCATTATCGTTGATTTATTTTCTTTCAGATATTATAATTTATTACACCAACTAATACTATGAAAATCACATTTTACGGTCACGCATGTATCGCAATAGAAGTAAGTGGTAAACACATACTGGTTGACCCTTTCATTACCGGAAATCCTAAAGCGACTCATATTGATGTCAATACGCTGCAAGCTGATTATATTCTGTTAACACATGCTCACAACGATCATATACTCGATGTTGAAGCTATTGCAAAGCGCACAGACGCCATAATTGTATCGAACTATGAAGTAGCAGTCCATTTCGGAAACAAAGGCTTAAAATACCACCCAATGAATCACGGAGGTAGTTGGCAATTTGATTTTGGAAAAGTAAAACTAGTGAATGCCGTTCATTCCAGTTCATTTCCTGACGGTTCGTATGGAGGAAACCCTGCAGGATTCGTTATTGAAGGCGAGCACAAAAACATCTATATTTCTGGAGATACAGCTCTTACAATGGATATGAAATTGATTCCCATGCGCACTAAACTCGATTTAGCAATTTTATCGCTTGGTAATAATTTCACTATGGATGTCGATGATGCTATTATCGCAGCCGATTTTGTGGAGTGCGACAAAGTACTAGGAGTGCATTTCGACACTTTTGGTTACATCGTAATCAACCACGACGAAGCCAAAAAGAAATTCTTTGATGCAGGAAAAGACTTGATGCTGTTAGAAATTGGAGAAAGTATTGCCCTTTAATTTTACACTCAAGAAAAACTTAATGAAACTTAATTCCTTAATGGTTCCAAAAATAAAAACACTAATTTTTCTGTTAGTGACTACAGTTACTTTTGCACAATCCAAAGACGGCTATTGGGACAATATCAGAACCACCAACGAAACAATTTCCCTACGCGCGGGTGAAAAGAAAGTTATTAAATCAGCTGACTTTCCTGATGGAACTACAGAAATTGTATACAGAATAACTATTCTCGACGACAATCAAAAACTTTCTTCAAGTTTGGTTTCAGTCCTAAAAGCCATTCCAGATCCTACCGGAATTAGTCAGGGAACTGCCGGTGCTGTTTTTTTAGTATCAACAATTTCAGGAGTTGACAAATGTAAATACGCAATTTTTTCAGATGCCAAAGAAGCCGATTCGTTTCTTACTACAGCCAAAAAAGACAAGGCCTGCTTGGTACAAGATACTCCTATCAACAAGGAAGCTCGTCTTTTAAAAAATAAAGGTTCCGAATGTTTTACTTCTAAAACTCACAACTTATATTTTGCGTTCCAAAGCGACAATTGGGTGATGAAAGAAAAAATTATTCTAGAAGTGGTGCCATGGGTAGATAATAAAGCTAGTCGAGGTTGGGATTCCGATACTAAAAATGAAATACTTTCCTTGAGCAAAACACTTAAAGTGTACAATTCTCTGACAGGGAAAGATACTTTTTCTGCAGCATTTCTTGAGAAAATTGCACAAAAATATTCTTATAAAGAGTTTTCTAATTTGCTTTCCATTGAAAAAAGTACAGCTATAGAGACGGCTACAGAAGAGGCGTTAAAGAAAACAGGCGAAACCAAAAAGTATTATAGTCTTTTTAGAGATCGCGCAAATACGGCGATTAACAAAGGTAATTTTGAAGATGCCATAACTATTATTCAATCGGAACTTATCGCAAAAAATAGGGCAGAATCTATTGATTATGCAACATTAGGGAAGTATTTCATTTTGTCTAAACAATACGATAAAGCTGAAAAAACATTAAATAATGCAATTGCAAAAGATGCTACAGATATTGATTTGCAATTGCAATTAGCCTATTTATACATGTTTACCGATAGGATTTCAGAATCCAAAGAGATTCATAAAAAGTATAAAACACAAAACATTAACGCCAAAACCACTTGGGTACAGCAAACCATAAAAGACTTCGATTTGTTCAAGAAATGTCGTTTGCCAGAAGACAACTTCAAAAAGATCCTTCGAGTTTTAGAATAGTTTGCAACTATTTTCTATTTTCTATATTCTATTTAAATGAAAGCCTCTTATCAAAAGTACATGCTCAATTTCAAAAGACCCTCAGGAACATCTAGAGGTATTTTAAACGAAAAAGAAACATGGTTTATCATCTTAGAAGAGAACGGCAAAAAAGGGATAGGAGAGTGTGGAATTCTTCGTGGACTGTCTGTAGACGACAGACCCGATTATGAAGAAAAATTACAATGGACATGCGCTAATATTCATCTCGGAAAAGACCAACTTTGGGGAGCACTTTTAGAGTTTCCTTCTATCCAATTTGGAGTCGAAATGGCGTTCCAATCTCTTGCATCCGATACTCCTTTTTTATTGTTTCCTTCCCCTTTCACACAAGGCAAAAAAAATATCGATATCAATGGTTTGGTTTGGATGGGAGAGGAGTCATTTATGAAGCAACAAATTGAAGAAAAACTAGCACAAGGATTTCGTTGTATCAAACTCAAAATTGGCGCTATAGATTTCCAAAAAGAACTCAATTTATTACGCTTTATTCGTCAAAATTTTGATGCGAATACGGTTGAAATACGAGTAGATGCCAATGGTGCTTTTGCTGAAAATATAGCTTTACATAAATTAGAACAATTAGCTGGGTATGAATTGCATAGTATTGAACAGCCTATAGCAAAAAAACACACTGACAGGATGGCGGAGTTGTGTAAAACAACCCCAATTCCTATTGCGTTAGACGAGGCGTTAATTGGAGTGTTTTCATGGGAAGAAAAAGAACAACTTCTAGAGAAAATCAGACCCCAATACATCATTTTAAAACCAAGTTTTATAGGTGGATTTCGCGGTACGAAAGAATGGATTGACCTCGCTAAAAAACATCAAATTGGGTGGTGGATTACTTCCGCTTTAGAAAGTAATATTGGTTTAAATGCGATTGCACAATGGACTTTTTTACAACAAAATGTAATGCCTCAAGGACTCGGAACTGGAGGGTTGTATACAAACAATTTTGATTGCCCTTTGGAAGTTAAAGAAGGCCAGTTAAGATATAATCCAGCTATTAATTGGGACGTTAAAATATATTAAAATAAGCCCCTCATTTCATTTCTATTTTTGTAATTTTGAGTAAGAATTATAATACATCATAAATGCGCTATTCTTATATTATTCCTATTGTTGTTTTTTTTCTCACAATCACTTCGTGTACTAAAAAAAACAAAGACGAAATTCAACCTACCAAAGGAACTATTACTGAAAGTGTCTATGCTTCAGGAGTAGTAAAATCTGAAAATCAATATACCGTTTATCCTACTGTTAATGGTGTTTTACAAAAAATAAATGTTGTTGTAGGTCAGTCGATTGCACAAGGGCAATCCTTATTCCAAATAGAAAGCGATAAGGCCTCTTTAAACACAGAAAATGCTCGTTTAACGTATCAGTTAAGTCAAGAAGGAAATCGCTTTATTCAGGATAAAATTGCCGAAATGGAAACCAAAGTGCAAGCCGCTAAAGATAAATTAGCAGTAGATCAATCGGTTTATGAAAGAAACAAAAACATAAAGCAATACCATGTGATTTCGGAGGTCGATTATGAAAAACTTGAGTTGGCTTATAAAAATTCTAAATCCAATTATGAAGCCGCTGTTAAACAATTAGGACAACTGAAATCGCAACTGAATAACGATCAGAGTCGCAGTAATGTCAATTTGAAACTTAATGAGAAATCACAAAGCGATTTCAATATTAAAAGTGCCTTTTCTGGCGAATTATACGATCTATTGGTCAAAGAAGGTACACTCGTTACACCACAAACGCCTTTAGCAGTGATTGGTAAAAAGAATTCCTATCTACTCGAATTAGATGTCGATGAAAACGATATGGTACATGTGAAACTAGGTCAAACGATGGAGGTAACCATGGACAGTTACAAAGGAAAAGTCTTTGAAGCCACTGTTGATAAAATATATCCTATCATGGATGTTCGTTCTCGTACGTTTAAAATTGAAGCGCATTTTACTACGCCACCGGCTAAACTTTATCCTAATCTTACTGCGGAAGCCAATATTATTATTCAAACCAAAAAGAATGTCTTGACCATCCCAAAAAGCTATTTGGTAGATAAAGAGTTTGTGTTAGTGGGTAAAGATGAAAAACGTAAGGTTAAAATTGGTTTAAGCGATTATCAAAACGTTGAAATCTTACAAGGACTACAAGCAACTGAAACCCTATACAAGCCTAAATAATGAACTTTAAACTCATTTTGAATATTGCGTTGCATTTACTTCGAGCACGGTTAAAACAAACTGTAGTGGCTGCCGTAGGGGTTACTTTCGGAATTGCTATGTTCATTACTTTGGTGAGTTTTATGAATGGAATGAACGATTTGCTGGATGGATTGATGCTTAACAGAACTCCACATGTTCGTTTATATAACGAAATCAAACCTTCTGAAAATCAGCCTATTTCTTATGCTGATAAATACAAAAATAACACCAACTTTATTTCCTCGGTCAAACCAAAAGATAGAGGGAAAGCCATCTACAATTGCAAGTCTATTATTCATACGTTAAAGCAAGACAAACGAATTATCGATGTGGCGCCCAAGGTAACAGAACCTGTTTTTTTTAATTCAGGTACGATAGAGATTTCTGGAGTTATCAATGGTATCGATGTGCTAGCAGAAGAAAAACTATTCAAAATCAGCGAGTACATCATCGACGGGAAAGTCCCCGATTTATTGCAAAACAATAGCATCATCATCGGAAAAGGCTTGGCCGATAAAATGCTTTTATCAAAAGGAGATATTATCAAGGTTACTACATCAAAAGGCAATTTAGCATCGCTCAAAGTGGTTGGAATATCACAAATCGGTATTGCAGATATTGATAATACCATGTGCTATACCTCATTAATCACAGCACAAAAAATTCTAGGAGAACCCACCAATTACATTACAGACATTCAGGTAAAAACCTATGATATCAACAATTCTCCCGCTTTGGCAAAAGAATTCAAAGAGAAATTTGACTTAGACACCATTGATTATCAAACCACCAACTCCCAGTTTGAAACAGGTAGCTCCATTAGAAGCATTATATCCTATGCCGTTGGAATCGTTTTGTTGATTGTAGCGGGATTCGGAATTTACAACATCCTCAACATGATGATATTTGAAAAAATGGACAGCATCGCCATACTAAAAGCAACAGGCTTTTCGGGCAGTGATGTGAAATGGATTTTCATCTCGTTGTCATTAGTTATCGGATTGACAGGAGGAGTCTGCGGACTCATCTTTGGCTACATTTTCTCCTCCATCATTGATGTCATTCCTTTCAATACCGCCGCCTTGCCCACCGTCAAGACATTCCCCATCAATTACAATCCCTTGTTTTATGTTATAGGAATCACCTTTGCCTTGATTACCACCACCATCGCAGGATTATTCCCTGCCTTGAAAGCTAGTAAAATAGACCCTGTAGAGATCATTAGAGGAAAATAATTATGAGCAACAAAGTTTTAGAAACCAAAAAGTTATCAAAATACTTTTACGATCCAGTCAAGTTTCAAGTCTTGAATGAAATTGACATGAGCATCAGCCATGGAGAGTTTGTTTCTATTGTTGGAAAATCAGGTTGCGGTAAATCAACCTTATTGTATTTGCTTTCCACAATGGACACCGACTATGATGGACAATTGTTTATCAAAGACGAACTAATTACAGGAAAAAGCGATAAAGATTTAGCACAAATCCGAAATGAGAAAATAGGCTTCGTATTTCAATTTCACTATTTATTGTCAGAATACAATGTGTTAAAAAACGTGATGTTACCCGGCATGAAACTTAACCAACTTTCCGAAGCTGAAATAGAACACAACGCTATGGAGCATCTGCGCACTTTAGACATGCAAGAACAGGCACTAAAAATGCCCAACCAATTGAGTGGTGGCCAAAAACAACGTGTCGCTATTGCGCGTGCATTAATCAACAATCCGTTGATTATCATGGGCGACGAGCCTACAGGAAATCTTGATAAGAAAAATAGCGATTTGGTTTTTGACATCTTCCAAAAACTCACCTTAGAGCAAAAACAAACCCTATTGATTGTCACCCACGACAACGACTTTGCCGCTAAAACCAACAGAATCATCACCATGCAAGATGGAAGGATAGTTTAAATTCAAAACCAAGGTGCGCACTTTGCGTGAGTCCTTGCGCTCATTGCGGATAATCATCAAAAACCATTTTCAATTGCACAGCTTATTATTTTTTAACAGCGAATGGCATGCGCATTTTCAGCCAGCGCAATTCCCGCTTTCCGTTCCAATCTTTTCTTATGTTGCCAGAATGTATTAAGACTCTCAAAATGCTCTCGAAGGCAACATAAGAAAAGGATTTCCACTGCAATCGGGGCTATTAGATAATGGTCATCTGCAAAATCAAAGTCCTACAGAAGTTTTTGTGTATCGTTAGGCAATTTGCTCACAGATTATTGACCACTGACCACTGAATACCAATTAAGCCTTCACCACAATATCATACTTCTCTAGCAGTCCTTTCAATCCATCAACAGAAAAAATAGCTTTCTTAATTTTGTTTTTATCTGGGTCGATACTGTAATCATAACTAGTATAAAAATCCGCTTTGTTGGCAATAGTATCAATAAACACTGCCTTTCTCAAATTACAATTATCAAACAACACTTCCGTCAAATCACTACCCATAAAATCCACCGAAATCATACTGCAATTGATAAACTGCATTTTCTTCAATTTCAAGGCATAGAATTGTGCATAATCCAACAAGCAGTCCTTAAAGTGAAACTCATAAATCACCTGATCGGTCATAGCAAAATTCACGCCTGTAAAATTACACTTCGTAAAAAATACCCCTCGCAAAGAAATATAATTGATTTTAGTCTGCATAAAATTGCAATCAAAAAAGTTAGAATCAATAAATGTAACCGTTTGAAAGGTGCAATCTCTAAAATCACAATTGATAAACGTGCAGTTTTCAAAATCTTTAAACTTGGTATTGTTATCATCAAAGACTTGGTCTTTAAATTCTTGGTCAACGATATAGTCAGAATGCATGGGATTTTATTTTAAGTGCGTAAAACTAATGAAAAAAGTGTTCAGTATTCAGTTTTTGATGCTCAGTAATTTCAACAGGTGAGCGAGCTTTTTGAAGCCTATGAGTTGTTTCAAGCCTTGTGGCTAAGGTGTGCATTTAGGTTCTTGAAATGCTCTCGAAGCTACTGAACACCTCGAGAGTCTCACCTCACATTGTAGGAATTCGTCTTCACACCTCGGAAGTCTGATTTCACATTGTTGGAGTTGGTCTTCATGCTTCGGGAGCCTATCTTTACAACTCGGTAGTCCGTCTGTACATCATCGGAGTCCGTCTTCACAGTATTGGAGTTTATCTTCACATTGCAGGAGTGTGTCTTCATACTGCGGGAGTGCGTCTTCATGTTAAAGTTTTTTAAATATTCTGAAAAAATAGACAAAATACATCTTTAATTGTGAAATGTGCAATAATTAACGAAAACGTTTGCGTAAATTTCAATATTTTTATAAAAATAAAATTTTAACACTTTTAAATTGATTATTTTAATATTTTTAATTCATAATTTTGAGATATTATTAATTTAAATCACAAATAGATGACAAAACATCAAATTAAAAAATTGACAATGTTTCTTGCCGTTCAAAACTTAATCGCAAATACAGAGCCAACAATTTTAGCTCTAATGCCTAGTTTTAATATCTTTTATTCTAAACTCAAAGATTACATTACCACGCTCTTGGAGCAATCTATTATCCAAAACCAACCCATAAAAGGATACAAAGAATTAAAGACAAGCATTCAAAATCTAATGATTGAACAAGCAATTGCTATTGAAATAAACATAATGGCTTATGCCGAGGTAAATGACAAAATTAAGCTTAAATCAGAAGTAAAATACAATAAATCAATGCTCTCAAAAACAAATGAAATAAACTGTATTGATGCTTGCAGAAATATTTATAAAGTAGCCAAAGAAAACCTCGCAGAATTAGCTGATTTTAATGTAACAGCCGAAATAATTAACGAATTTAAAACAACAATTGATGATTTTAGCAACATATTTCCTTTACCTAAGGATTACATAAACATTAAAAAAATGGCAACGGCCGACATCAAAAACACATTCACCTTAGGTACAGTTCAAATACTAAAAATGGACTCATTGGTAAAAATGCTCTTAGTATCACAAAAAGAATTTGCAAACAGATATTTCTCTTTAAGAGTGATCCATAGACCACCGCACAGAACTATCGCAATAAAAGTAAACATCTCCGACCCAGATAAAAATCCTCTTGGCAAAGTACGTATTACAAGTGATAAAATAAAGTTCAAAAAACCGAAGTTCACCACAAAATTGGGGAACTTTCAAATACAAGACCTCGAATCTGATGTGTACACTATAACTTTATATAAGCCCGGCTTTAAAACCCTAACAATAGAAGTCCCCATAACAGCAGGCGAAAGAACACAATTAAAACTAACCCTAATCCCTAACCTATAAACCAAAAAGCGGATACAATCAATGTCCGCTTTTTTATTTTAATTTTATAAAATTTTGTTTTCAATTTATAATTTATATTTGTTCTCAAAATAGTTAATATCATTATTATGGCAATTGTTCGTTTTGGAGTTTCATTAGACAAAGAAATACTTGATTCATTAGATAGTTATGCAAGTAATAATTCATTTTCAAATCGTTCTCAAGCTATTCGGCATTTGATTAGTGAAAATACTATTCAAGAAAAATGGGATAAAAACCATGTTGTTGCCGGAACGATTATGATTGTATATGATCATCATAAACGAAATTTATTAAAAACATTAAACGATATACAACATGATTATCACGATATAATTTTATCGAGTTTGCATTTTCATATTGATCATCATAATTGTATGGAAATCATTGCCCTTAAAGGAAAAGCATTTCAATTAAAAGAATTAGCAGATAAAATAATTGCTACAAAAGGAATAGCACATGGTGCATTAACTATGACTAAATAATGATTTAAGGCAATCTTAAAAACCCATTGCTTTTTTTTATATAGGTTTGTAACACAAAATAACACATTGGTAACACGATGTGTTTTTTTTGAAATGCTGAGTAACACGAAAGTTTAATTTAGTAACATTATATTATGAAAATAAAATTATTCATATTTATTTTTAGTCTTGGAATAATTTTCCCTTCTTTATCGCAACATACTCACATTCAGGGTAAAGTTATTAATGCAAATAATAAACTTCCTGTTGAAAGCATTATGGTAACACTTTTACCTATCAACAAAACCACACTTACTGATCAGAACGGACATTTTACTTTTAACGAGAGCAAAGAACAAGTTCAAGCTTTGGTATTTTCTGGTTTTGGTTATGAAAAAAAAACGATTATCGCTTCTGATTTTATAGTAGGACAAACGGTAACTATACTGCCCAAAAACGCTACGACTTTAGATGAGGTAATTGTAAACTCCGGGTCAGGGACTAGCCAACGTAATCAAATTAGTAAACTAGATATTCAGATGCGAGGCGTTACAAATTCGCAAGAAGTTTTGCGCATCGTTCCTGGTTTATTTATCGGACAGCATCAAGGAGGAGGTAAGGCTGAACAAATATTTATTCGTGGGTTTGATTGCGACCATGGTACTGATATTAGTCTCAATGTGGATGGCATGCCTATTAATATGGTTTCTCATGCGCACGGACAAGGTTATGCGGATGCTCATTTTATAATTCCTGAGACAATTGAAAGCGTTGACTTTAAGAAGGGAACTTACAATGCTGAAAAAGGTAATTTTGATACTGCTGGTTACGTTGATTTTAAAACTGCCAATTCAGTTGATAAAAATATGATTAAGATAGAAGGGGGCATGTTTAATACTGCTAGATTAGTAGGTGTTTTTAACTTATTAGGTGAAACCCAAAAAATGAAGCAACAATCGTGGTATATGGCCGCTGAGTATCATTATTCTGATGGGTATTTTGACAATCCACAGCATTTTAATAGAGTTAACTTTTTTTCTAAGTATCATGGAAAAGTTTCTGAAAATAGTTTCTTAGAAATTTCTGCTTCTACATTATATTCAAAATGGAATGCTTCGGGACAGATTCCTGAACGCGCTGTTGCCGAAGGGCTGATTGGTTTTTATGGGGCACTAGACCCTACAGAAGGGGGAGTGACGGCTCGTTCTAATTGTAATGTGCAATTGCTTACTAATTTAAAAAATCATGATTTTATTAAGAATCAAATATATTATACCAATTATAGTTTTGATTTACATACTAATTTCACTTTTTATTTAGACGATCCCATCAATGGCGATCAAATTCGTCAAAAAGAGAATCGAAATTTAATTGGTTATAATGGCAATTACAATCATAGTAGTTATTTTGGCGCGACTAAAATTACAACCGATGCTGGCATTACCATGCGCTGGGATAAGACCAACAATTCCGAGTTGTCACATACGGTTGATCGTTTTACAGTGATTAATCCTATTAAGCTGGGCGATATTTCTGAACTGAATGCAGCGGCTTATATTAGTGAAACGCTGAAGTTTAATGAAAAATGGCATTTGAATGGCGGTTTACGTTTTGATCAATTTTTTAATCAATATTACAATAAACTTGCTACCGATCCTATTTTGAATGGAGTAGGGTTGTATAAAGCAAATGCTAATATAATAAGCCCTAAGTTCAGTATATATTACCAAGCTAATAAAAATACGCAGTTGTATCTTGCTTCTGGTCGCGGATTTCATTCTAACGATACCCGTGCTGTTGTGGCTACTGATGGAAAGCAGATATTACCACCTGCTTATGGCGTTGATTTAGGAACCATATTCAAACCAACGAATCATTTACTTCTACATCTTGCGGCTTGGTATATGGGCTTGAAGCAGGAGTTTGTGTATAGTGGGGATGGTGGTTTAGTTGAGATTACGGGGGCTACCCGACGTCTTGGTTTGGATGGTTCTATTCGTTATGAGCCTATCCCATCTGTTTATGTTGATATTGATGTGAACTATGCTCACGGAAGATATGTTGATTTGCCAAAAGGACAAGATTATATTCCTTTGGCTCCGGTTTGGAGTGCTACAGGTGGGATTATGTATAAAAACAAAAACGGATTTAATGGAGGCCTTCGATATCGTTACTTATCCGATAGACCGGCTATTGAAGATTACTCCTTAACGGCTCAAGGTTATTTTGTTACCGATGCCGTGGTTAAGTATACAAAGCCACGTTATGAAATTGGGTTAAAAGTGAACAACATTTTTAATACGCAGTGGAAAGAGACCCAATTTGCTACAACAACTCGTTTGCCTAATGAGACAGCTCCTGTCACTGAAATTTGTTTTACTCCAGGTACTAAATTTGCTGCTTTGTTGGGTGGTACTTATTTTTTTAAATAGTAATATTTAAAATAAAATAGATTTTCAATGTACAATTTAATACAATAGCAGCAAAATGAGTTCAATACTAAAAAAGGGTACTAATCCCTAACCTATAAATAAAAAAGCGAACACAAGCAATGTCCGTTTTTTATTTTATTTTTTATATTTATATATTTGCATTGTATACTATAAAGTAGCAATTATATTTTGAAAAAAAAATAAATGACTTCATTTACATAGTAGCCATTACAAATCGCCCCATGACCTTAAACGAAATTAAAAAAACAGAAGAATTTTATTCTTTTTTTGCGGCTGCATATAATTATTGTTCGCTAATAGAAAAGTCACATCATTATCCAGAAAAAAAGTTTCTTTCAGAAATACGTAAACATCTTTTAGAAATTTACAGTAAAGCATTAGAAATTCCAAAAATTGAAATTAAGTATTCAGGTTTTTTTAAACCTATTGTAGACATAGAATCTCAATTAAATCGATTAAATTATTTGGTTGAAGGAAAGTTTTATTGGATTCCTCAAGAACCTATGAGTTTAAATAACTATTTGATAGAACGCGGAGACATAGTTAGCGACTTAATAACCATTTACCGTCATTTAAAAAAGTCAATCTTACTTTTTAAAACCAACAATAAAAATGCACAAATAGATGCCATCTGGCAATTTAAATTCGATTTTCAAACGCATTGGGAAAAGCGGTGCGTAAATGCGTTATTTGCTATTCAATCCGAACTGCAATAATGATTGTTTCCACGCTTTTGAGTTAGTCCTTTTATTTTTTATATTTGGGAAAATAAACGATCACAAAGTAAACATTTGCAACCCTAATCGCTAGTGCAAGCGTCACGCTTGTGCCCGCAAACTAAATAAAACACCCAGCTCCACAACCTTTCCCTTCATAATCCATCATTTCCAAAAAAATCTCCTTTTTTTGAAATACAATACTTCACAATTTTTCACCAACTTTGCAACTTGAAATCGCTACTGCTTTTTCAACTCCATCTAGTTTTCTAAAATTGCATCAAAATGGTTATAACAGGTATCCTTATAACAATAGTTATCCTATTCGGTTTTTATTATACTAATCTTCCGTTATTTGGCAAAGCGCCATCAGGAGAACGATTAGAGCGAATTAAAAAATCACCTCAATATAAAAACGGTAAATTTGAAAACATCCATTTTACACCCACACTAACAAAAGGGTATTCTTTTATGGGGATTTTATACAATCAATTCTTCAAAAGAGTTCCTAACAAAACTCCTAAAATAGAAATCCCATCAATAAAAACCAACCTCAAGGAATTCAACACTAATGAAAATATAGTAGTTTGGTTTGGACATTCGTCTTATTTTATGCAAATAGACGGCAAAAAGTTTTTAATTGACCCCGTTTTTAGCGGTAATGCATCTCCAATTCCTAATAGTATAAAGGCATTCAAAGGAAGTAACGACTATCAAGTGGCTGATTTGCCTGAGATTGATTTTTTGATTATTTCCCATGACCATTATGATCATTTAGATTATAAAACCATCATCGAATTAAAAGGAAAGGTCAAAAAAATCATTTGTGGATTAGGAGTCGGTTCTCATTTTGAATATTGGGGTTACAGTCCTGCTATTATCATCGAAAAAGATTGGTACGAAACCGAAATCTTATCGGATACGATTACAATTCATACCACCCCCGCTCGCCATTTTTCAGGGAGAGGGCTAACGCGCAACAATACACTTTGGCTATCATTTGTTTTGCAAACGTCTGAAAGTAAAATCTTTATTGGCGGTGATAGTGGCTACGATTCTCATTTTTCAGAAATCGGAAAAGAACATGGCCCATTTGATTTGGCTATTTTAGAAAATGGACAATATAATTTGGCGTGGGAAGCCATTCATTTACTACCTGAACATTTTATAAAAGCCGCAAGCGAACTCAATGCAAAAAGAATATTTCCAGTACATTCTTCAAAATTCGCATTAGCACAACACAATTGGGACGAACCTTTATCCATAGTGTCAGACCATCATAAAAAAGGCAATTTTAATTACACATTAATCACACCAAAAATAGGAGAAGCAGTGCTGCTTGATACCCCAAATCAACTTTTTTCGGAATGGTGGAAAAGCTGATTTGCAATTGCTGGTAGGTTTTACTTTTTGTTCATTACTAGATACGATGCGATGAACTTGTTTAGCAACTATTAACCTCTTAACTAAAAGCGATTACCAACAATCTCTGATTTTTTGTTTTATTCTATTTATTTAATATATTTGAGAAAATAAAAACAATTTATGTTTGAAAATACTTAGTTTGACTAGAAAGTAGCCGTTTTATGAATCTTATAAATGAGCTTCTACTATAAGGTGAAAAACAATTACAACGCAATATTTACATGGATAAAAAAATTGTTATTAAAGATTGGTTAGAATTAAAACCCTACGAAAAACAAACAATAACCGATAGTTATTATCTCAAAATCTGTAATGAGGTTAAAAGAGTTTTTGCAACAAACAGGTAATCATTTGTTTTACTAATGTATTTGGATAAGAAAGAGATAGATGTATTGTCTTGTTTTTTGACTTCCTATTTTGAAGATTTAATTTCAGAAACAAATATTTGGAATTCCTTTATAACAACACATAAACGATTATACAATAAGCAACTTCCTTTTTATAATTTAGATGATTATTTTGAAGATGAAATAAATCCTCAAGACATAAGTTTTTTAATATGGTATTTTCTTAATACGTTGCAAGAAGAAAAATTTTTAGCTCCTTTTAACGATTTTATTGTTGAAGTAGCCAATAAAATAATGGATGTATTTGATAAAGCATGGGAGAATGCCCCAGCGAATAAATATTTAAAATCGTATTATCAAATAGACGAAAATGTAGAGGACTTTTATACTGCTCGTAAATTAATTGACACATTGTTATTTAAAACATACTTGTTTTATCCTGATAGTATACTAAAATTACGGAGACAAGAATTTGAAATAATTGAAAATAGTATGCATGATAAGAATTTAAAAATGTTTTTGAATGAGAATAGAGATAGCTCCCTTCAAAATATTTATACTCGATTACATAGCCTTAAAGGTAAAGAGTGGGCTGCAGAAATAGTAAATAGTAATAATAGACTTTATAAAGACTTATTAAATATTTCAAAAAAAATACGCGGGTTTTTCTTGTACAAAGGACAGGATAGTAAAAATATCTTTATTGAACATATAGCATCAGGTAAAAAATTTGATTTAACAAAGAAATCTTTTGACCATTCAAAAACTTTAAAGGAAGTAGATACTATCTTATTTATGGGTATTACTCAATGGAAAGAAGAATGGTGGTTTTCAGGTGTATTTTTCCAACAGCCATTCGATGCAAACTTTATCCTGAAGGAAAAGAATTCATTAGAAAGCAGAATGGCAGTCAACTTCTTAGATCATCAAGAAGCAGCAACCGATGAAATGCTTAAAATGCAATTTTCAGCATTCAAAGATTTTAATAATGGATCACAGATAGTATTCTTACCATCAGAGCGTATTGAAGATTATTACAAAGAGTATATCAAATTCTACAATAATTCATTAAATAAATCTGAAAAAGAGATTACAGCAGCAAAACAGAGAGCACAAAAGGATGGATTTTTTGGTACAAATAATAAGTCAATAGACTTTTCTGATGTATCAGAAACAGGATTGCTTTTTTTTAATCCAAAAAGTGGATGTGAAATCGCATTGGCTATAAATTCTGCATTTCCTATGCCCTCAAATCCCTATTTTAATGAAGAAGATTGTGAGGAAGATGTATTGCATTTATTGATGTATGAAAGTTTTTCGACAGAATTGGTTGCTTATTGTATCGATAATTGTAAAAATAAGTTGCCTTTTTTTAAAGACGGTATTGGCAATAAATATCTAGACGATATTGATTTTTTATTAAGATTTTGGAAAAAATATAATTATCATACAATACCCTCTATAACTTATACGGGACAAAAGAAAGAAATAACCAATTGATAAACGTGCTATTAGACATAATAAATCTCCTTTAATATCTTGATGCTTTGATTACTAACATTTGCAGAAATATGCAAAAATAAAATTATAACCACATTGCTTAGTTAGAATAGATAAAAAAATAACCTCCAAATAAATAGAGGTTATCTTATATAATCAATTTTAAAAATTCCTAAATAATTAATTCATAGAATGTTATTCTTTAATAACTTTCAAAGTAGATTGTTTTATTTCTCCTTGTATTTTAATAAAATAAGTTCCAGTAGGTAGGAAAGACATATCTAAATGAACAATTTCTTGATCAAAATTTTGCGTAGCAATTGTTTGTCCCATTAAGTTGATAATACTTACCGATTTCAAGTTTTCATTTGCTTGTATAGTCAAAATACCTTTAACTGGATTTGGAGAATAATTAAACGAAATCTTATCTTCTGTAGGTGTACTTAATTGTATTTGAACTGTCACAGCCAATCTCACTGGACTTACACATCCGTTAATGGATTGTGTAGCGTAATACGTAGTACCATTAACTAAAGTTGTTGTTGATGGCAATGCAGTTCCTCCAGTAGCGGTTGCATACCATTGAATGTTAGTGCCATTAACCACCAAAACAGTCAATGTATCTCCTGAATTAAAATTCTGAGTAGCAGCTCCTGTTGGAGGAGCAACGGTTGTTATACTAACTATTACAGCTAAACGAGTTAGACTTTCACAACCATTAACCGTTTGCGAAGCATAATACGTCGTTCCATTGACTAAAGCAATTGTTGAAGACAATGCAGTTCCACCAGTTGCAGTAGCATACCATTGAATAGTAGTCCCTGTTGCTAGTAAATCGACTACAGCAGCACCCGAACAAAAAGATTGAGTAGCTGAACCTGAAGGCGCATTTGTAGTAGTAATAGTTGCTGTAACAGCCAATCGTGTTAGACTTTCACAACCATTAACCGTTTGCGAAGCATAATACGTCGTTCCATTTGCTAAAGCAATTGTTGGAGACAATGCACTTCCACCTGTTGCAGTAGCATACCATTGAATAGTAGTCCCTGTTGCTAGTAAATCGGCTACAGCAGCACCCGAACAAAAAGATTGAGTAGCTGAACCTGATGGCGCATTTGTAGTAGTAATAGTTGCAGTAACAGCCAATCGTGTTGGACTTTCACATCCATTAACCGTTTGTGAAGCATAATACGTCGTTCCATTGACTAAAGCAATTGTTGGAGACAATGCAGTTCCACCAGTTGCAGTAGCATACCATTGAATAGTAGTCCCTGTTGCTAGTAAAT
>CAIWKX010000015.1 GCA_903913315.1 uncultured Bacteroidota bacterium
AAAGTTGATTAAAGACCTACTCGTAGGGATTGTCGCCAAGCCGATACTTTCTTCCTTTAACCCTAATAAAATCAGTATCGTGGATACTATTTCATTAATTTTTTTTGTTAAATAAAATTGTTTCATAAATTAAATTAAATTGTAATCATTACTAGTTATATCTCGAAGGAAAAACACCTGAAAAGAATCATGGTCTCTAATTTTCCTTAATCTGGAGCCGCCGTGGCCCCCTCCGCCCCGTCCTTCGACAGCTGCAGAAAACAGCAAGTGATTAAATGAAAGTATAGAAGACATAAAAGTGCTGCTAGCTTTTCTTTTACCATTTGATTTGATTGCCGATGGCATTGCTACAAACCAGAAAAAAACAGTTAAAAAACTTTCTTTGAAAGTTCCTGTTTGCTTCAAGTAAGGCATCACCATATTGGCGTCAAACATTGATGCAAAAGGGGTAAACAGCTTTGAAGTTATTAGAGCGTAATTTTTTATCATGTACTATCGTTTTTGATTTCATTTATTAATAGTCGGTTAAAGTAATTAATATTTATTTTAAAAATTAAAAAAATCTTAACATTTCGATAACATTCATAAAAAAATCGACCAACTACACATTCGTATTATTTGTTAAAATTATATAAATCCTTACGTATTTCGCAATGCTCAGTACCATAAGCGCAATGATTTTAGTATTACATCGGACAAAAAACAATAAGAATCACAAGTATTTCGGCAGTTTGAACTACATTTAATAAATTAAACTTGTTTTAAAATTTACGTAATTTTGAAAGGAAATTGTAAGGATTTTATGTAGTTAAATTTATGTAAAGAAATTCATGTTATTTTTAGGCTTATTGGAGTTTTAGGTTTGATCTTTTGGGAAGCTAAGTGATTTCAAAAATTCAGCGACAGGCTAAGTTCAAAAGTTTTTTTTAACCACGAAGTGCACTAAGATTTTAAATACTTGTAGCAACAATACTAACTTTTAAAAGAACACAAAGAAGCTTCGCTTTATTGGATGGGGGTTATTGCGTGTGTCGGGTTGTTGGAGCACAATGGTACACAAAGGTATGCTCAAAGTCTCACGAAGTTTTTAACCAATCACTACTAAAGTGTTTTTCAGTCCCTTTATAGGCTTTACGAAGTATTAATTTTAGCACTACAATCCATCACTAAACGATGCCTATTTTATCCTTTCTTATGCTATCTTTCTTTCACCATCCATGCACTATCCATGCTTTATCCATGCTTTATCTATGCTTTATCTATGGAGTATGACCCGTCCTGACCCGTCCTAAAATAACTATACAGGTTATTAAATAAATCCTACTTTAGCTATACAACTATAATTATTAATCCTAAACTTACTATTCACCTGCTTTTTTGTAGCTAAAGTTTATAGTATAATTTTTCCATCTTTTCTTCAAGTTGACCCGTCCTGCACTAATTACTATTTACTACTCACTAATCACTATTTACTACTCACTAAAGCGCATAAAAAAAGTGTCTTTTTCAAGACACTTTACAATTTATTATTGAATTAAACCCAACTAGTTCATTAATTTTTGGATGTATTGACTGCCATCATCTAGTTTGATTTTGGCGAAGTATACGCCGTTGGCGAATGGGAAATCCTCTATTAATTCCAATGCTTTTACTGCCGGAGTATACGTTTTAATTAGTTTTCCTGCCACGTCATAAAGCTGCACTGTGGTAATCAAAGATGATGCTTTTATTTCTAATTTTTGATTGCTAATAAAAGCAGCGACACTGTGTGTTGCAAATTGCTCATTGGACAGATTGCTATTGGTATAACGAAGTACGAATCTATCGTTAAATGTTCCAACAGCTGTTGTGAAAACATAAGGAGCTTGTCTTAAATCATAAATTACATTCAGCACTTTATCTTCTAAATAGATTGGTTGCCCTTGAGCAAACAATCCATCTAGTGTGGCGATAGCAATCGTGAAACTTCCTTGCGTTACACTATGGTAGCCTAAAGGCACTTGATCATTGGCATCAAATGGCAAGGGTCTACCTTGAATAACATGACTGTCTCCTTCTACCAATGAGTAGATGATATTGTTGTTACCGACTGGCGTATAGGCATCAAACTGTCGGTCTTTATTTACTGTAGCACCGTCGATATAGCCAATTAATGTTCTTGTTGAAGTGTTATTGTTGTCCACTAAATCCAACCAAATTCGGTCCACCTCATTTGATGCTTGGGTAGCTTGTTGCGTTCCTTTGAAAAAATTAGTGTTGGCATACGTTTTATTCCTCATACTATTATTGAAGGTCACCGATTGCGTTGTATCTGCTGCTCCATCGAGCATGGTCACAAAGAAACCTTGACCTGCAGCAATGTAGCCATTAAAACCAGGTCCACTAGAAGCTCCCACATTGTTATACGCTAAATAATCATTGGTGAAATAATTATAATTACCCGTACTATAAAATGTATTGGCATTAGATGTTGGCGTTGAATTATGCGTCCATAGATATACGACCCCTTGAATCTTAGTGGTATTGGATGGCCAATTTAAAAAGTCGGTCGCCTTAATTGCTGATGGGTATGGATTTCCAATTAAGTTATAATTATCTTCTTGATTGCTTATCGTTACTCCATTGGCACCGGTATAAGGCGCACCAGTATAACTTCCTCTTGCAATCGACATTAATAAATCGCCATTATTCGGGATTCCCGTGAAGTTAGCGGTTAGATTTCCACTCCAATTATAAGAAGAAGAACCTCTGACGATATAGCCCTTCCCTACTTGCATGGCACCGTATGCAGGACTCCAATTTCCTTGTCCTGTATTTCCTGATGCTCCATTATTATTATTGGCTAAGGTATCCCAATAGTATTGGTATCCAATACCTGGTGTGCTATAAAGACCAGAAATCGCCTGTGCTGCTACTGGCGAAGACCAGTATATATAATCATAGCCGTGCACCGAAGAAACATCTCTTTTGTAAACCATGTTTCCTGTTCCACTATTGGCTACATTGTTAATTTGCACCAAACTGGCACTACTGTTCATCGTAAACGTACCGTTAGTTTTCACAAAATCTTGTACTTCTACTGCCACTCCTGCATCTACAGAAAGCGATGCAGTAGCATTAATAGTAAGATTTCCAGCAAACGCATTGACTGAAATTTCTGGGCTATTTGGTGTTCCAGCAGGTATTACAACACAGTCCGACGACGTAGGAACTCCTGAAGGTGTCCAGTTGTTGGCATATCCCCAATCGTTTGAGGTGGTTCCGTTCCAAAGTTTACCAATATTAGCGGTAATAGTATAGGATGAACTACATCCTCCTGCATTGGTAATTGTTAAACTACCTGTATATTGGTTGGCAGCAATATTAGCTGGAATGGTTATTCCTGTAATACTACCTGACCCGGCAACAAAAGCTAAAGTGGTGGTGGTTTGGTCTACAAAACCAGCTGTATTAGCCGCAGCGTTCCAATCGATGCTGTAGGACGTAGGTGTATTAGTGGTAGCGGAATAATTTAAACTTGCTGATTGCGCGCTAGTACTAGCACATAAAGCATTTACAGCAAATGTTGATGTCATGGTAGGTCCTGCAGCCCCAACCGTAATTATGGCACTTCCAGTCATGTCTCCCGCATTGGCAGTACATTTAGCATCACTAAGAGCGGTTACGGTATAGGTAGTTGTTGTTGAAATACTTGGTGTTGTAAAAGTATAAGGCGTGGTTGCAATTCCTGTTACTGTCACTGGCGTTGTTCCATTAGTATAGGTCAAATTCCAAGGAGCTGTACCTGTTAATGCAATACTTATAGGCACCGTTCCAGCACTACATAAAGCTTGTGATCCACTAATTACAGCTGTAGGGCGTGGATTTACAGTTACAATAACATCATCAGTTAGTGAAGAACATCCGTTTAATACTGTAGCCACCGTATAAGTTTGAGTCGTTGTTGGCGTAGCCACAGGGTTGTAAATATTGGTTGCACTTAATGTAGCATTTGTTGTCCATGCATACGTTATTGATGGTTGTCCAGTTATCGTGAC
>CAIWKX010000016.1 GCA_903913315.1 uncultured Bacteroidota bacterium
AACGATAGACTATCCACATTATTTTACACCTAATGGGGATGGAATACATGATACATGGAATATTATTGGATTAAAGAATGATTTAAGTGCAAAAATTTATATCTTTGACCGCTACGGAAAACTAATCAAACAAATCAGTCCGGCGGGATTGGGATGGGATGGAACCTATAACGGAAACCTAATGCCATCAACGGATTACTGGTTTACGGTTGATTATAGTGAAGCCGCAGCGTTGAAACAGTTTAAAGCGCATTTCTCGTTGAAACGATAAAAGAATAAATACAAGTAAAAAGGATTCCGAGAGGGATCCTTTTTTTTGTTTCAGGTTTTAGGTTTGAAGTTTCAGGTTTCAAGTTTGGGGAGGCTTTGTTTATTGATTAACGATTGAAGATTAACGATTGAAGATTTTTGAATTCCTATCCCCGGCACTCTCCGAAGGAGAGGGGGACTGTGTGTGAAGGCATTAAAGGGGTATTTTATGTTTTTAGAACTGCCCGTTACAAGGTTGCCGTGTCATTTCTACGCAGGAGAGCACGAGCAATAGCGAACTGGCAAAGCAATCGCATTAGGGTTTAAGAATTCCATTTTTAGCGCTACTGGTTAATACAATTAAGACAAAATATGTTAAAATTTTGCTGTTTTTAGTTTTGAGTTTTGGGTTTTGGCTGAAAATCTAGAGAAAAATATGTATTTAATCGATGTTTTGTGTCGGAATAACGATGTCTCATCGCGGGACGACGATGGTTCATCGCGGGACGACGATGGTTCATCGCGGGACGACGATGGTTCATCGCGGGACGACGAGAGTTCACCGCGGGACGACGATGGTTCAGCGCGGGACGACGAGAGTTCATCGCGGGATGACGAGAGTTCATCGCGGGACGTTGAGAGTTCATCGCGGGACGACGAGAGTTCATCGCGGGACGACGATGGTTCATTGCGATACGTTGATGGCTCCGCTTGGAGGGGGAGTAGTCATTAGATTGTGTAAACTCAAAATAACCTTCGGGGTAAAGTCTTAATGGCGCCAATTAAGACTTGAGACAAGACAGAATTTTGTGTAAACTCCAATTTTTAGGTTATGGGTATAAGAAACTGGGTTGCGGGTATTTTTGAGGAAGAACTAATACATTTTCTTAATAACTTAAATTAAAGGGGGAAATAATCAAAATTTGTTTTTAACGTCACACTATGGCGTTTAACCATAATAATTTTGCTGAAAATAATAAAGCCAAATACTATGGACCCATTAAAAAAAGATTCTGAAAACCCATTAGAACTAACATTAATAAATAACAGTTTCGAAATATTTGATGACTTAGGAACTTATGTAAACTGTTTTAGAATGTATTTAGGATATTATAATAAAATACCTAATTACAAATCTATCAATTATATAGATCTTGATACCTTTAAAATATGGTTTGAAAACAAGTACGACGACCAAATTATAAAGCAACATTACAACCATCGATTTGATTCCCAAAAAAAGGAATTAAAATATATTGATCATTTTTATTTTTTAAAATCAGGTATACTGCTAAATATTGAACGAAGTAGTATTTATATTCTTTATACTGAGATACAAGAAACAGAAGTTAATGTGCTTTTTGAAGAGTTTAAAAAATTTATCAAAACTCCTAAAAGAACAACCGACATTAGTTTAATCATTTTTAAAAATGACAGATTAGAGACTAAAGAAGTGCACATCAAAAAACCTAAAATTGATTTTAGTATTCATTATAATGAGGATTTTTTACCCATTCATAAAGCAATGGTAAAACAACTCAATAAAAAGGATACCAATGGTCTCTATCTTTTTCATGGGCAACCTGGTACTGGAAAAAGCACCTATATTAAATATTTAATTCATCAACTAAAGAAAGAGGTAATTTTTATTTCTCCTAAAATGGCAGGGCAACTAGACAATCTTAGTATGACTCCTTTTTTATTAGAAAATAGAAATTCGGTATTGGTTATTGAAGATGCCGAAGAACTAATAACTTCACGTGAAGATGTTAGAAACTCTAATCTTTCGATGTTGCTTAATCTTACAGATGGGTTATTGGGAGAAAGTCTCGGAATTCAAATTATTGCTACTTTTAATACTGATGTAAAAAACATAGATAAAGCCTTGTTGCGTAAAGGAAGACTTTCTGCTATTTATGAGTTTAAACCGCTTGCAGTAGACAGAACTAATACTTTATTGAACAAATTAGGCCATTCTATTGAAGTATCTCAACCACTCCCAGTTGCGGATATTTTTAACTTTGAAATCAGTAATAATTATGAACCTAAATTGAGAAAAGCAGTGGGTTTTGGAAATTAGTCTTACTAACTAATTTACTAAAAAAAATTACTTAAATTTAAAGAAAATATAAAAACAAGGAATTATGGCTTTAACAAGAGTACAAATCGAAGAAAATTTATTAGAAAGTAGTTTGTGGAAAAATAAATTATTGAATGATTGTAACCACCAAAAAATTTTTCTGTCGAATAGAAATAATAATATTGCACTATATTATAAAGGAGGTAAACTTTTTAGCTTTAATGGTGATGATTATTCTACTCACATCAAATATGCAGCAGTAATTGAATCTAAAGGAAAAGATTATTTAACGGAAACTGAATTAAGAACACATAAACTCCTACATAATTTTGAGAATAGTTATGAAAGAATCAAAGAGAATTGTAAACAATATTCCGGAGTAGAGGCTACAGGAGTTTCAGAAATTTACAATAAACACTCATATCTATCAGGTGAAGATATAATAGTTTTAGATGTAGAAGTATCATTTAAATCCAATAATGAAAATAAAAAGCAAGACAGAATTGATATACTGCTTTTTGATAAAGAAACAAAAACTTTACAATTTGTAGAAGCTAAACATATTTCAAATAATGAGATTTGGTCTACAAATACACCTAAAGTTATCTCTCAAATTAAAAGATATGAGGAACAAATAAAGGTAAAAAAAACAGAAATTTTAAAGAGATATGAAAAACATATCAATTCATTAAACCATATTTTTAATACTACATTACCTATTCCTGAAAAAATAGATTCTAAAGTGACGTTATTGATTTTTGGATTTGATACTAATCAACGTACAGGAAGAATAGATGAGTTAATTATAAAAAATCCGGCATATAAAGGAATGAGTGTTTATCCAAAAGGAAATACTAAAGGTCTAGTTATAAAAAATCTATGGAATGCCAATAGTAAGATTCTATGAACCTAACCATCCACAGAGGAACTAACGAAATCGGCGGTTCGTGTATTGAGCTTCAATCAGGGAGCAGTAGAATATTGCTTGATTTTGGGATGCCTTTGCTAAATGCCAATGGCAAGGCTTTCAACTTTAAAGAATTTGAAAAATTTTCTGTAAACGAACTCGTTAATAAAAGTATTTTGCCTGATGTTAAAGAAGCATATTCTGAAAATTCAAAAATAGAGGGTTTGATTATTTCTCATTCTCATGCTGACCATTACGGTTTAATGCACTACTTGAATAAGGATATCCCTGTTTGGATTGGTAAAGCAACTCACGAAATTTTAAAATTGAACACTATCTTTCTGAATCAGGAAAACAACATTGAAAAGCCTAACTTTTTTGAAAGATGGAAGAAATTTCAAATAGGTAATTTTACTATTACTCCTTATTGGAACGATCATTCAGCCTTTGATGCTTATTCGTTTTTGATAGAATCAAATGGCAAAAAGTTATTCTATTCTGGAGATTTTAGATCGCATGGACGCAAAAAAGAAGTGCATAAGAAATTTATTGAAAACCCTCCAAAAGGTGTCGATTGTTTAATTATGGAGGGAACTACAATAGGCAGAAACACATTGAAATCAAAAACAGAAGAGGAAATTGAAAATGATTTTTATGAATGTTTCAAAAATTCAACTGCTATAAATTATGTATTTACCTCAACGCAAAACATAGACCGATTAGTTTCAATTTATAAAGCCTGTTTGAAATCGGGGAAAACATTTGTAGTAGATGTTTATGGTGCATGTCTCTTAGATAAACTTTCCGATTATGCCAAGCTACCTTCGCTATCAAAAGGATATTCCAATATGGGTGTTTACTTTTATAATTCAACCACTACTAAATTAATAAATGGTGGAAATGAAAAATTGGTTTATAAATATGTCTCGAAGAAAATTGAGAAAGATGCCATCATAAATAACCCTTCGGATTATGTGCTTCTTGTGAGACCATCCATGCTAAGAGATTTAAAAAGTATAAATAGTAAAGATGGTAATTTCATTTATTCGATGTGGTCAGGATATAAAGAACAACCTAAAACCAAAGTATTTATTGATTTATTGGTGAGTAATAATTTTAAGCTGATTGAAATACACACTAGCGGACATGCTGATTTAGAAACATTAAAAGAATATGCTAATGCCATAAATCCGAAATTGTTAGTTCCAATACACACCAACAATAAAAAAGATTATAAAAGTATTTTTGAACAACCTATTTTAGAACTAGACGATAATCAAATTTACACTATTTAAAATAAAAAGTAATAACATAAATAATAGCTATGAAAAAACTAATTCATTGTCATGACGGAAGTTTGGCCGCAATGATTGCTAAACAAAATAAGAATGGCACTTGGGATTTATATGGAATATCAGAAGTGCTTGGAATGGGAGCTGCCGATTACAATTTGAAAATCTTTGCCTTTGAAATCGCTGATTTAATTATATTAAACAGCTACAGTGGAACAGCATTCGTTTGTATCAAAAAAGACCAAAATTGGGGACTATTAGAAATTAAAGCCAATGATACAATTGAATGTGAATGGAAAATGATTTCGGAATTTACCTATCCTACATCTGAAAAAATGTTGTCTGATTTTAAAATTAACAGAGGTGATTTTATACTATAATTAAGGTAAATTTCGAATAGAAATGTAAAAAGAAATTAATCAAACGTCAACTTTAGAAATAATTAAACCCTTCATTTATGAAATCTATATTGTTTTCTGGACATTGTCCACAATGTCAATTACTAAATCACAGCGTTGATATGAGACAAAATAATCATTTATTTTTGGAATGTCCAAAATGTGATTTACAAATTCTTATTGAAAACGAAAAAGCTCTTATATTACAGCATCGTGGCAAAGGTAGATTCGTGTATAAAATTAAAATATTCAAAAGAGAATATGTTTTAGCGGAAGCAGATGCCTCTTCCTATCCAAACGGAAAAGAAATAATAGATACAACTCATTTAGAAAAGTATTTAAAAGATAAAGTACAGCAGTCCGAAGAATTTACTTATACTAAATTGATTGATAGCTTTGTAAATTATCAATTTGATAATCAACCCGAAGATAATTATAGAAAACAATCGGAGCATTTTAAAATTGATTTTGAAGACAACTCAATTCAAGAAAAACTAATAGAAAGAGATAAAAATAGAAATCAAAACCCATTGTATACCCATTCACGATTGCACCGTTTTTTGAAACTAATTTTAGAAAAGTATTATAAAACAGACAATAGTTCATTACCAGAAATGGGAATGAGTAAAATTGAGCATTATTTAACCTTAAAACATTTTCCAAGTTACAATAGAAGTTTAATGAACTCAAACCCACTTTTTGTCAAGCAAGGTTTAAAAGAATTAGCAGAAGATTTAATCAGAATAATTTATTTAGATGATAAAATTCTTTTAAGTTATGACTCTGTCGAATTATTGGAAATTAAAAACGAAATGAAATAAAAATGGAAAATCCTTGGAAAAAATTAATTGAAGAAATCAATGAAGAAGGTTTTAATAAAAACTATGTCTTAAAAGAAGAGCAATCTATTGTTGAAAAATTCAATCAAAAAAATAATAACGATTTATTCAAAATTCACACTGAGATTATGCCTGCTCCTTTTATGGGAGATGTAGATAAAGCACCTGTGGTAATTTTGATGTTAAACCCTGGTTATACCACAGAAGAAGATAGAGTTGGATATTATAACAAATATAAAGATTGGTGGAAAATGGAAATACAACATATTCATAAATTCCCAGATTTACCTCTTTTTTGTTTGGATGAAGAATATGGTAAGTCTTCTGATTATTGGATAAAAAAATTAAAACCTCTTACTTCTGTTTCTTCAAATGAAAAAGTAGCAAGAAGCATATGTAAAATTCAGTTTTTCCCATATCATACCGAAAAGTATAAAAATATTTACAGTAATTTATTAACAGAAGAAGGTTTTGGAGATTATTTACCCTCACAAAAATATAATTTTCATTTGGTAAAGAATGCGATAAATAGAAATGCGATTATTATAATTACTAGAAGCAAAAAAATGTGGTTTAAAGCAATACCTGAATTAGAAAATTATGGAAATTTATTTTTAACTAATAGTTATCTGAATACAATTATTTCTGAAAATAATCTTCCAAAAGCTTTTCCTAAAATCCTAGAAAAACTAAAATAAATGTCCAAAAAACAATTCCTGAAACGATATTCTCTAATCATTAACAAACTGAGAAAAAGCGCTAGTTCTTTTGAAGAAATTCAAAAATATCTAGTAGACCAATCTATCAATGACGAGGAAAATTACGAAATTTCTATTCGTACGTTTCAAAGAGAAATAAAAGAAATCGCTTCTACTCACGGTATTGAAATTATCTACAATCGCTCTCAGGGTGTTTATGAAATTATTCATGATGGTAATGAGGACAGGAATGAGCGTTTGATGGAAAGTTTTGAAATAATTGACGCTCTTAAAATCTCTACTAATTTATCGAATCATATTATTTTAGAAAAGCGAAAACCATTAGGAACAACTAATATGAATTTTTTAATTCATGCTATTAAAACAAGAAATGAAATTGGTTTTTCTTATTCAAAATATTGGACGGAGGAATTAATTAATACCGAAAGAAAAGTACAGCCACTTGCCTTGAAAGAAGCAAGGTATAGATGGTATTTAGTGGCAAAAGATTTGAAAGACAACCGCATAAAAACATTTGGATTAGATAGAATAATCGACTTGGAAATTACGCATTCTAAGTTTGAGTTACCGGAAAATTTCAATCCAGAAGAAACTTTTCGCTATAGTTTTGGCATCATTAACGAAGACTATAAAGAACCGCAAAAAATTGTGCTTTCTTTTTCCTATGAACAAGGAAAATATATAAAGTCTTTGCCATTACATCATTCTCAAAAGGAGCTTGTAAACAACGAAAAGGAATATCGAATTGAACTATTATTGCATCCAACTTATGATTTTGTAATGGAGTTATTATCTATTGGCGCTGAAGTAAAAGTATTAGAACCAGAAAATCTTAAAAACGAAATGATAAAAAAACTAGAAGCAACATTAATGCGATACAAGTAATTGTCATTTATAACTACATTATATAAATAGATTAAATGAATTCTTTGCATGACTTTGGAGATATACATATGAAAAAATCAATCCAGTTTATGCAACAATTTTTATGCCTTGTCATAATCTTCGACATCTGGCTTGTAAAAACAAGATCAGTTATTGTAAATAAAATAGGTCAACAAAATAAATACAACCAAAGCTAATTCTTAATAGAGTTGGCTTTTTTTTATGTTGTACCTACGGCACTACTACTGGTCTGGACTAAAGTCCTGTCTTACCGCGATGTCTTGCCTATGGCTCTGATGAGTTGTGTATAAATGGTTTCGGTTGGAAGTTTGATTTTTGAAAACCTTCGAAAATAGGGCTTGAATTGTGAAATAGTCAAATGAATTTTGTGGCATTAACGATTGAAGATTACCGATTTTTGAATAATGAATTTTGAATAATGAATTTTGAATTTAGCAGAAGGCTGCGTGAGGGATGGAAGTGGCATCCTTTTCTTTTTTTTCTTTAAAAAAAGAAAAGATAGAACGGACAGCCCGACCCGTAGGGGCACGCTATACATAAAACTAAAAGGGAAGATTGTTTGTAAGTATTACTCCCGATAGAATAAAGGATTGACACAGTTTATTGAACACTCCCCTTTCATTATGATAAATTGAACATTCATCACGGTCAATTGGACTTTCATCATGGTAAATTGAACATTCATCATAGTAAATTGAACATTCATCACGGTCAATTGGGCTTTCATTATGGTAAATTGGACTTTCATCATGGTAAATTGAACATTCATTATGGTCAATTGAACATTCATCATGGTCAATTGAACATTCATCACGGTCAATTGGACTTTCATTATGATAAATTGGACATTCATCACGGTCAATTGGACTTTCATTATGATAAATTGGACATTCATCACAGTCAATTGAACTTTCATAATGATAAATTGAACATTCATCACGATCAATTGGGCTTTCATTATGATAAATTGGACTTTCATCACAGTCAATTGGACTTTCATCATCATAAATTGAACATTCATCACGATCAATTGAACATTCATTATGATAAATTGGACTTTCATCATGATAAATTGAACATTCATTATGATAAATTGAACATTCATTATACCTACATTGTGTAAGACTTATTCTATAAAAATTTAAACTTTTAAACCGTACTCCTACTCTAGTCAAACGGTTTATTTTAATAATAGGCGGTATTTTTAGTGAAAAACAATCTGTGCTTGTTTACACTCATCAAGACCCATTGAAATGAGAGGTGGAGAAAGTGATTGGATTTGAGCTGGAAAAATGTTAAAAAATCCTAATTTAGAATTCGTTATTCAAAATTGAATTCGCTACTTTTGCACACGTTTTAAAAAAGACAATATCCTGATTATGTTGCTAATTTTACTTTGTTTATTTATTGCTGTTGTTGCTGTACAATTCTTGTATTATGTGGTGTTTTTTGGGAAGTTTTCGTTTGCTAAACCCCAAACTGCTACCCCTAAAAGAGTGCCGATTTCAGTGATTGTTTGTGCGAAAAATGAAGCTGAAAATGTGGCTAATTTCATTCCTTTATTAGCGGAGCAAAATTATTCGGATTATGAAATTGTATTGATTGACGATGCTTCGAGTGATGATACATTAGAATTGTTTGAAGCTTTTGAAAAACAATATTCCAATGTGAAATTGGTGAAAGTGGAAAACAATGAAGCTTTTTGGGGCAATAAAAAATTCGCCTTGACTCTTGGTATCAAAGCGGCTAAGTATGAATATTTATTGTTTACGGACGCAGATTGTTATCCGAAAACAACGGGGTGGATTACCGAAATGAGTGCGCATTTTACGAAAGAAAAAACAATTGTTTTAGGATATGGTGCGTATGAAAGAATTAAAGGTTCGTTTTTGAATAAAATCATCCGTTTTGAAACGTTATTGACGGCAACACAATATTTCTCTTGGGCGAAATTAGGAAAACCTTATATGGGTGTGGGTCGTAATATGGCTTACAAACGCGAAGAGTTCTTTAAAACCAATGGGTTTATTGAGCACATGAAAATACGTTCGGGTGATGATGATTTGTTTATCAATGAAGCGTCGAATGCTAGGAATACTACTATTTGCTATACGCCTGAAAGCTTTACGTTTTCGATGCCAAAAACTACTTTTAAAGATTGGTTTACACAAAAAAGAAGACATGTGGCTACGGCAAAACACTATAAATCTTTTGACAGAACGCAATTAGCAATTTTCTATGGTTCGCAATTGTTATTCATTGTGTTACCTATTATCTTGTTAGCTTTCCAATTTCAATGGATTGTGGTGACGAGTTTAATTGGGTTTCGTTATCTTTTTGCTTGGTTGTCTATGGGGTTTGCCGCTGGAAAATTAAAAGAGAAAGATGTTATGTATTGGTTTCCGGTTATTGAAATAATTCTTATCTTCACGCAGTTGAATGTTTTTGTGACCAATACTTTCTCAAAACCCGTGCAGTGGAAATAAATCCTTATATAGAAAAAGCTAAAAAAGGAGATCAAGTAGCGTTTACCTATTTGCTGGATCACTATTGGAATGAAGTCTATGGATTTATGTTGAAGCGTACGGAAAACGAAACCGATGCGGAAGATATTTCGATAGAAACTTTTTCGAAGGCTTTTGATAAGCTGTCTACTTATAATCCGGAATTTCAATTTAATACCTGGTTGATTGCTATTGCTAAGAATGTTCACATTGATTTGCTTAGAAAAAAGAAGTCTTCTCTTTTTGTAGAAATCACGGATGAAGAGGATCAACAAGCGTATAATGTTGCCGATAGTTCTCCCACGGCAGAAGATGATATTATTACGGAGCAAAATCTTTCACAATTGTTGCAATTCATCAAGGAACTGAAACCCCACTATCAAGAGGTTATTCAGTTGCGTTATTTTCAAGAAATGAGTTATCAGGAAATAGCAGAACAATTGGAAGAGCCTTTGAGTAATGTTAAAATAAAACTCCTTCGCGCTAAGAAACTATTAGCCGAAATCATTCAAACGAAGCGGTAATCATAGGGGTTCGGTTGCCTGTGGCTTCGAGATCATTATCAAAATTGCAACAAAAACAATACTTCACGAAAGATTCTTCAGATTAGCTTACTTTTTATTACCACAATCACACAATATTGGATTAGGTGTTGCGTTATTAAAATAAATGCAATCGTCAAATCAATTTTCTATATTCTATTTTCTATTCTCTTTAAAAAAATTCGCTTATGTAACATCGATACTTAACACTTAAAATTATAAATTATGTCAAACGTTAGTATCTTTGAAAAAAAGTGGTTAGACCTTGTCTTTGAAGGCAGAAACCAAAAGTATGGTGCGTATCAATTGCGCCGTGATAGCTCTAAAACAACTTTATTTGCCTTTTTATTTGGGATTGTATTCTTGGGTGGTGGTGTGTTTTTATTGAGTTCGTTTACCAAAGCTCCAGTAATAATTCCAAATGACCCTCCAATTGTTGTTGTTCACTTTGATGGTTATCATCATCCAAAAGCTGAACCTAAACCGAAAACAGAACAGCCTAAAACAAGTACGGCAACCGTTAAACCACCTGTGGATAACCGGAATTATAGAGTAGCTCCAGAATCACAAGCCGTAGTTCCCATCGCTACGAATACTGAAAATCCTATTCCAAATGGTCCGACAAATGCGAATGCGGGTGGAACAGGAACACCAAGTACAGGCCCTTCTACTGGAGGAGGAACCATAGTAGTAGCAAAAGCTCCTGATACTGGAACACACAAAACTTCTGAACTCGATAGACAACCTAATTTTCCGGGGGGATTGAAAGGATTTTATGAGTACGTGGGGAATCATTTTGACAAACAAGAGGTGGTAGAAGGAGAAACTATACGGGTTTTGGTTTCTTTTGTGATTGAGAAAAATGGGGCGATGACGGATATTGATGTGGTTCAAAAAACGAATCCTGATGTTGATAAAGAAGCTATTCGCGTATTGAAATCATTAAAAACCAAATGGGAACCTGGGTATAAAGATGGTGAAGCGGTTCGAACTAGATATACCTTACCGATTGTAGTAGCAGCAGAATAAAGAGTAATTTTCCATTCTTTTATTACTAAATGTTACCTGTCTCTGTATTTTGGAGGCAGGTTTTTTTATATTGAAGTTATTTCAGCTTTTTTTTAATTCCGTAGCACCACTATGCAATGAAAAAAAGCTAAAATCTGAAACAAAAACCCTAATTTTTCGCTTCAATCAAAAAAGTGTAAACGACTTCACTTAATATTTCTTAAAGAAATAAAAAACCGAAATCTAAAGTCGGAAATCTAAAATCTACATTCGTATCTTTGCATTTCAAAATTTGAAAAATGGAATCCGTTACTGAAAACACACTCCCTGTTGGAAAACCAAAATGGTTAAAAGTAAAATTACCAATTGGTCAAAAATATACAGAACTTCGAGGTTTGGTAGATAAGTATAAATTAAATACTATTTGTACGTCTGGAAGTTGCCCAAACATGGGTGAATGTTGGGGTGAAGGTACTGCAACGTTTATGATTTTGGGGAATATTTGTACCCGTTCTTGTGGATTTTGTGGTGTAAAAACTGGACGTCCAGAGAATGTAGATTGGGATGAACCTGAAAAAGTAGCGCGTTCTATCAAAATTATGAATATCAAACATGCGGTTATTACGAGTGTTGATAGAGATGATTTAAAAGATATGGGGTCTATCATTTGGCAAGAAACGGTTGAAGCCATTCGCCGAATGAATCCGGAGACTACTTTGGAAACATTGATTCCCGATTTTCAAGGAAACACTAGAAATATAGACCGCATTATTGAAGCTAATCCAGAGGTAGTTTCGCATAATATGGAAACCGTTCGTAGATTGACACGTGAGGTTCGAATTCAAGCAAAATATGACAAAAGTCTTGAGGTATTACGGTATTTAAAACAACAGGGGATTCGCAGAACCAAATCGGGTATTATGTTAGGTTTGGGAGAAACAGAAGCTGAAGTTATTGAAACAATGCAAGATATTCGCAATCAAAATGTAGATATTATCACCATTGGGCAATATTTACAACCGAGCAAAAAGCATTTACCAGTAAAGGAATACATCACGCCAGAGCAATTTGAGAAGTACGAGAAAATTGGCAAAGAAATGGGATTCCTTCATGTAGAAAGTGGTGCTTTAGTGCGTTCTTCTTATCATGCTCAAAAACATATTTTATAAGTACGAGGTACTAAATAAAAGGTACTGAACACGAAATTAAAATACTGTAAAAATTGAAAACAAAAATTGCCATTAATGGTTTTGGAAGAATTGGAAGAAATCTGTTTAGATTACTGATCAACCATCCTTCTATTGAAGTGGTTGCCATCAATGATATTGCCGATAATCGCACGATGGCACATTTGATAAAATACGATAGCATTCACGGCATTTTACCTCATGTGGTTTCTTATGATGAAAAGGCTATTATTGTAGACGGCAAATCGTATGCCTTTTATCATGAAAAAGAGATTTCTAATCTCAATTGGAACACCATTGATATTGTAATAGAAGCTACTGGCAAATACAAAACCTTTGAAACCATACATAAACATATTGAAGTGAGTGCCAAAAAGGTAATTCTTTCCGCGCCATCGGAAGTTACTGAAATAAAAACAATTGTTCTTGGTGTTAACGAAACAATACTTGATGGGACTGAAACCATCATTTCGAATGCCAGTTGCACAACTAATAATGCGGCGCCTATGATGAAAGTGATTCATGATTTGTGTGGCATTGAACAAGCTTATATTACTACCGTGCACTCCTATACCACTGACCAAAGTTTGCATGATCAACCGCATAAGGATTTGCGTCGTGCTCGAGGCGCCAGTCAATCTATCGTTCCCACAACAACGGGGGCTGCCAAGGCATTGACTAAAATTTTCCCTGAATTGGATGGTAAGATTGGAGGCTGCGGGATTCGTGTTCCAGTGCCTGATGGTTCTCTAACAGATATTACTTTTAATGTAAAACGAGAAGTGACCATTGAAGAAATTAATGTTGCTTTTAAGAAAGCCTCGGAAACAAATCTCAAAGGAATTCTTGATTATACGGAAGACCCAATAGTTTCTGTAGATGTAATAGGCAATAGAAACTCTTGCCTTTTTGATGCTCAACTGACCTCAGTAATTGATAAAATGGTAAAGGTAGTAGGTTGGTATGATAATGAAATTGGCTATTCTTCAAGAATAATTGACCTGATTCTTTATATTCAAAAATAATTTACCTATTTTAGACCTTTAAAAAATAAGTTTACTACTAGTATGAAGTATTTTTTTATTTTATTTTTCTTTTTCTCAATCACATCCTTTTCTCAAAAAAAACCTTTTAAGAAAATTGATAGTACTAATTACTATATAGAATTAGTTAAATTCAATAAAAAGACGAATAACTATAAAAACTGCCTTCAGTATTCTCAAAAAGCAATTGATTATGCCATTAAAACGAACAATCAAAAAGCAATTGCCGATAGTTATTCTAATTTAGGAACTATCTATTTAGAATTAAAAAAATACAATGATGCTATTGCTGTCTTTGTTAAAAGCATTGCCATCTACAGCACTTTACCGGCCTCCTCTCAACAAGCTTTTACCCATTATAGCATTGGCATTTGCTATATGAAAAATAATAACTTCACTATGGCAGAGAAGAATTTAAATCAAGCCGGAATTATTTATCAAAAATTAAAAATAAATAGTGCTCTTGAAATGCTTAATCTTCAAAAAGGAATTGTCTATAAAGAAGAAGGCAGAATCGATTTAGCCATGCCATTATTTGAAAATATAATTAGCAAACAAGACACTATTGATGTTAACAAAACAAAGTCGGAAGCATTATATCAAGTTGGTAAAATAGAAATCGATCATAAACGATATAATTTAGCTATCAATTATTTATTCAGAGCTATGGCTTCTGATAAAAATAATTTGAATCAAAAAGCAAACATAGCGCTTGCATTAAGTGATGCCTATGAGAAAACGATGAATTTTGAGAAATCTCATGCTTACTTAAAACAATATATTAAACTAAAAGATAGTCTTACCCTATTAAATAATAAAAAAATTGGTGTCGAAGACTTTGCTTCTTTCAAGAATTCTGATCGCTTAAAAACAATTGAACAGTTAGACAAGGAAAATAAAAGTCAACAAAAAGCCAACAGTTTCGCTAAGTTGATAAGCATATTGGCCATTGCTTTAATCTCTATCTTGTCGCTTTTAAGTTTATCGTTATATAAAAACAATATCATAAGAACAGAATCCAACAACTTATTAAAAGAAAAGAATAATGAATTGCTGATTGCTAAAGAAAAAGCTGAAAAAGCCAGTAAAGCACGTTCGGAATTTTTATCAACGGTTAGTCATGAGTTACGAACTCCATTAAATGCTATCAATGGAATTACGCACTTATTATTGGAAGAAAATCCTAAACAAAGCCAATTGAATTATTTGAATTCTTTGCAATTTTCAGGAAACTACTTACTTACGTTTATCAATGATATTTTAGAAATTAACCGAATTGAATCAGAGAATATTCCAATAGAAAGTATTAATTGTAACTTTAAAACACAATTAGCGAATATTCAAAACTCATTCAAAGAAATAGCACAAGAAAACAACAATACCTTTATTTTAAATATTGATGAAAGTATTCCCGAAAATTTAATTTTTGACCCTACCAAACTATCTCAAATCATCATAAATTTGGTAAATAATTCTTTGAAGTTTACCAAAGACGGCTATGTAAAACTTACCGCTAAACTAGTTGACATTGAAGACAACAATATAAATGTTTTATTTCAAATAGCAGATAATGGTATAGGTATTCCAGAGGACAAACAAGATGAAATCTTTGATAGCTTTTCGCAAGGTTCTATTGAAATTAATAGAAAATATGGTGGCACTGGACTTGGTTTAGCGATTGTAAAAAGATTGGTAGAACTTCTAGGCGGAGACATTCAATTAAATAGTAAGGTTGGATTGGGAACTACATTCTTTTTTACTTTGCCTTTTGAAGTAAGTAATATCGCTCCAACGATTGCTATTGAAGATATAAAAACAAATCAGATTCTAGCTCAAGACAAAAACATTCTTATTGTGGAAGACAATAAAATCAATCAAATGATTACCAAAAGAATGTTAGAAAATAGAGGTCTTAATTGTAAAATTCTCGATAATGGTGAAGATTGTGTTACCTTATTGAAAAGAGAACACAATTTTGATTTAGTATTGATGGATGTTCATTTACCTGGTATTAATGGAACCATAGCCACCCAACAAATTAGAGAATTCAACAAAACTATTCCAATAATTGCATTGACCGCAATTTCTCTAAATGAAAATCGGGATTTACTGCTGTCTTATGGTATGACTGATGTGTTAACCAAACCATTTGAGCCTGAAAAATTCTATAAAATAATAGCGGATAATCTACTATAAGAAATACTTGCTTAGTATTGTTGTATTAATTCTTTTATCAACTTTCTAACATGAGGCTCTGCTTTTTCTGCTGCCTTTAATACCTCAGCATGGTTGACTTCTTCAATATTTGCTTCATCACCCATATCAGTAATAACAGACAATCCGAAAGTTTCTAAGTCCATGTGACGCGCCACAATAACTTCAGGCACTGTAGACATTCCAACACAATCTGCTCCAATGTTTTTTACCATACGGTATTCTGACAAAGTTTCAAAAGTTGGCCCTTGTAAACCCATATAGACTCCGTCTTGTACAATGATATTGTTATCCTTTGCAATAGTTTTTGCTTTGGCAATCATAGCTTTACTATAAGGCTCACTCATGTTGACAAAACGTGGTCCGAAACGATCCTCATTTTTCCCTCGAAGTGGATGCTCTGGCATCATATTAATATGATCAGTAATCAAAACTATTGAGCCTACTTCGTAATTAGGATTCACCCCTCCAGAAGCATTAGAGACTACTAGTTTCGTAACACCTAAATATTTCATCACTCTTACTGGAAAAGTAACTTGCTTCATATCATAGCCTTCATAATAATGAAAGCGTCCTTGCATGGCAACCACTTTTTTATCTCCAATAGTTCCGAAAACTAAAGCACCTTTGTGTCCTTGAACCGTTGAAACAGGAAAGTTAGGGATTTCGGTGTAAGGCAACGTATATTCAATAAGAATATCATCAGTAAAACTTCCTAATCCAGAACCTAAAATCACACCATATTCAGGCGTAAAATTTGTTTTCTCTTTTATATAATTAACTGTTTCTTGAACTTGTTCCCACATAATTTAAAATTGTTTTATCGAAATTATCACCATTTGAAAGAAAACTACTTGCAATAGGCAAATAAAAAAGTGATTTCAAATCTTTCTTTTCTAATCGCACATAATCTTTTTCGGTGGTGATAATTAACTTGTTTTTTGCTTTATTCTCTATTTCTTTTATATCATTTTCTGTAAAATTATGATGATCAGAATACACCATTTTTACATCTTTTCCGTTTTGCAAATAGGAGAAAAAGGGCTCTGGCTTTGCTATTCCGGCTAAAAGTAATTTATCTAAGTTCTTTATTTCAGTCAAACTTTTACTTTCTTTTTTGTTATAAACCTTTTCATCGTAGTCGATACTACTAAAAAAAATGGGACTATTTAACCCTAACTTTTTGGTAATATTTTCTTGTGCAATTTCTGATAAATCTTTGGGACATTTGGTGATAATTATCACATCTGCTCTTTTGGCTCCGCTCCTACTTTCTCGAAGGTTTCCTGTAGGTAACAGCACATCATTGCAAAATAAATCGTCGAAAGCCGAAAGCAAAATATAAAACCCTGCTTTCACTTTTCTATGTTGAAAGGCATCATCAAGCAAAATTACATTTGGTTTTTCAGCTAAAGACAATAATTGCTCAATTCCATTTTTTCGATCAGCATCAACAGCCACTTTTATATTTGGAAATTTCTGATGCATTTGAAAGGGTTCATCACCTAGAATTTCAGCATTGGAATGTACATCTGCCAAAATAAAACCTTCTGATTTTCTTTTATACCCACGACTTAAAGTAGCAACATTATACTTTGGAGAGAGTAAACGAATTAAATATTCTATTTGAGGAGTCTTGCCTGTGCCTCCAACGCTTAAATTACCAACAGCTATAATAGGGATATCAAATAGATAGGACTTTAAAATTCCTTTATCAAAAAGAATATTTCTAATGGAAGTTATCATTCCAAATAAAATTGCAAAAGGAAAAAGTAAATACCTTAAAATAATCATAGTACGAAAGTAACATTTTTTTATCTTTGGATAGAAAATATTTTACAAATGAAGTTTGATTTTAAAATTCTTTTTATCTTAATTTGGTGTGCTAACCTAGGCTACGCTCAAGAAAATCAGGACACTCCCATACTTAAAATTTTATTGAGCAAATATTATCAAAACGAAAAAGTTATAGTAAAAAATCGTTTACAGTTCTTAAGTTTTTATTGTAACAAAGCACCAAATAATGAAGAGACTTTTGAAGTCATTAATAAAAGTCCTTTATTAAAACAGAATTCTATTGAAATTAAAAAGCAAATCAACAACCAACTCAATGAAGATTGGTCTAAAGAATTAAACATCATTTTTAATAATCAAAATCAATATTTAAAAAGCAAAGTCAACTCTTGCTTATCGTACGATGAATTTCATAAAGTTTCTAAACGCTTTAACGACAATAATCAACGGTTAATGATTGTAAGCAAGCCCATGTATTTTGCGCAAAAATATTGCTTAGTAAAAGTCGCCTTTTACCGAAATATAGAACACAATTATGGGTGCTATTTCTTATTTGAAAAAGTAAATAATGATTGGGTAATTAAAGACACTTTAAACGAATGGGAAACCTAAATTTTAGATATTAAATTTTATTTTATGAAAATAAAACAAATCCTTACCATCCTAGAAGAAATGGCTCCTTTAGCTTACGCTGAAGATTTTGACAATGTAGGATTATTAGTGGGAGACCAAGAAAACGAAGCTACAGGCGTAATAGTTTGTCATGATGCTTTGGAAAGCGTTATAGAAGAAGCAATAACTAAAAAATGTAATCTAGTGGTTTGCTTTCATCCCATTCTCTTTTCAGGAATAAAAAAAATTACAGGAAAGAATTATGTAGAGCGTTCCATTTTAAAAGCGATAAAAAATGATATTGCTATTTATGCCATACACACTGCTTTGGATAATCATAAAAATGGAGTCAACAAAATTTTCTGTGATGCTTTAGGATTAAAAAAAACAAAGGTACTAGTGCCCAAACAAAACTTCATTCAGAAATTGGTAACCTATACGATTCCAGAAAATGTAGAACAAGTTCGCAATGCTTTGTTTGATGCGGGTGCCGGAAAAATTGGAAATTATGAAGATTGTAGTTTTAATTCACAAGGTATTGGAACCTATATGGGTAATGAAAATAGCAATCCTGAAATTGGTGAACGATTTGAATTTGTTGAGGCTCCTGAAATCAAAATAGAAGTAACTTTTGAGAAACACTTACAAAATAAAATACTCAAAACATTATTTGCCAAGCATGTGTATGAGGAAGTGGCTTACGAAATATATGATTTACAAAACGCACATCAAAATATAGGCCTAGGAATGATTGGAGAACTCGAAAATCCAATGTCGGAAACAGAATTTCTAACCTTTGTAAAAAACAAAATGCAATGTGGAGGTATTCGCCATTCTGCATTATTAGGAAAATCCGTTAGTAAAGTAGCGGTTCTAGGTGGGTCAGGAAGCTTTGCCATTAAAAATGCAATTCAAGCGGGAGCGACTATGTTTTTAACCGCTGATTTGAAATACCATAACTTTTACGAAGCTGAAAATCAAATAGTTTTAGCAGATATTGGTCACTTTGAAAGCGAAAGATATACAAAAAATTATATTGTTGATTTTCTTAAGGAAAAAATTACTAATTTTGCAATCGTTTTATCAGAAGAAAATACAAATCCAGTTAAGTACTTATAAAATATGGCTACTACAAAAGAATTGAGCGTTGAAGAAAAATTAAGAGCGCTTTACGATTTACAAATTATCGATACCAGAATTGACGAAATTAGAAATGTAAGAGGTGAACTACCTTTAGAAGTGGAAGATCTTGAAGATGAAGTAGCTGGTTTGACTACACGTTTAGAAAAACTACAACTTGATTTAGTAACTATCGAAGATAGTATTAAAGCCAAAAAGAATGCTATTGAAAACCATCAATCAGCAATAAAAAAATATACCGAACAACAAAAAGATGTTCGTAACAATAGAGAGTTTAACTCTTTGACAAAAGAAGTTGAATTTCAAGAACTAGAAATTCAATTAGCTGAGAAACAAATAAAGGAGTTAAAAGCTTCTACAGAACACAAAAAAGAAGTTGTAGCTAATTCTAAAGAGAAATTAGAGCAAAAAACAACGCATTTAAAACATAAAAAAGCGGAGTTAAGCGACATTATGTCTGAGACACAAAAAGAAGAAACTTTCTTGACACTTAAATCTGCTGAATTTGAAGAGTTAATTGAAGAAAGATTGCTTGCTGCTTACAAAAGAATTCGTACTAGCGTAAGAAATGGTTTAGCAGTTGTTTCTATTGAACGTGGTGCATCTGCTGGTTCTTTCTTTACTATTCCTCCACAAATTCAAGTTGAAATTGCAGCGAGAAAGAAAATCATTACTGATGAGCATTCAGGAAGGATTTTAGTAGATGCTTCTCTTGCTGAGGAAGAAAGAGAAAAAATGGAAAAAATATTCGCAAAAATGTAATATCTTAAATCCCGATAATCTCGGGATTTTTTTATGTCAAAAATCATTCAATATTGTCTAGCCAAAAGTATTGGAGCTTACATAAACATTTTAAGTTATGTAGCTCCTAAAAAAGCTTTTGCCATCGCTTATAAGTTCTTTAGTGAACCAAGGAAAGGAAAAATCGACCCCGTTAAAATTCCTAAAACATTACAAAAAGCAGAACATCAAACTTATTTTTTTAAGGAACATCAAATTCAAACGTATACTTGGAAGGGAAATGAAGAGATAATTCTTTTAGTTCATGGTTGGGAAAGTAATGCCTCTCGTTGGAAAAAATTGTTGCCCTTTCTAAAAAAAACGAACAAAACAATCATTGCCATTGATGGCCCTGCCCATGGAATGAGTAGTGGAAAAGAATTCAACGTTCCAATCTATGCCGAATTTATGGATCAAGTGGTTCAAAAACACAACCCAACCATAGTAATTGGACATTCCATTGGAGGAAATGCAATAGCCTACTTTCAATCGACATACAATCATAATTTTGAGAAAATAATTCTGCTTGGAGCTCCGTCTGATTTTAAAGTAATTTTAGAAAATTACTTCAAAATGTTAGGCCTCAATTCAAAAATACAACACCAATTTTTAACTTATATTAAAAAACGATTTGCTATTGTGATTGATGATTTTTCGGCTTCACTATTTTTAAAAAACAATACTATTTCAGGTATTATTGCGCACGATATTGACGATAGTGTAGTCCTTTTTGAAGAAGGTAAAAAAATAGCCCATTCTTGGAAAGCTGCTAAATTCATGCAAACAAAAGGCCTCGGACACAGTATGCACGATGAAAATCTGTATCAAAGTATTGTTGATTTCATAGAAGAATAATTCCTCTTAAAAAATCTTTCCAAACTTGAAATCTAAAATTTGCTTTCTATAATCTGACATCTAATTTCCTATATTTGCAACATGGAAGAAAACCTCACACGCATTAATAAATTTTTATCTGAAACAGGATTTTGCTCACGTCGAGAAGCAGATAAACTGATTGAGCAAGGTAGAGTCACAATTAATGGTATCGTTCCAGAAATGGGTACTAAAATAAGTATGGATGATGAAGTTCGTGTGGATGGAAAATTAATTCGTGAAAGTAATAAAAAACGAATATATCTGGCGTTTAATAAACCCCCAGGCATAGAATGTACTACTAATCTTGATGTTCGCGATAATATTGTTGATTATATTAATTATGCCGAACGTATTTTCCCTATTGGACGATTGGACAAAGCCAGTGAAGGACTGATTTTTATGACCAACGACGGCGATATTGTAAACAAAATTCTTAGAGCGAGAAACAACCACGAGAAGGAATATATTGTGACAGTAAATCGTCCTATTACGGATAGATTTATTGAAAGGATGGCAAACGGAATTCCTATTTTGGAAACGGTAACCAAAAAATGTAAGGTAGAGCAAATAAGCAAATATGTCTTTAGAATTATACTTACCCAAGGATTAAACCGACAAATTCGAAGAATGTGTGAGTTTTTAGATTATGAAGTTACGGCTTTAAAAAGAACTAGAATCATCAATATTTCCTTAGATGTTCCTTTAGGTCGTTTTCGCAATCTTACGGAAGAAGAAATTAAAGAACTGAACCAATTGATTGAACCTTCAAGCAAAACAGAAGAAGCCAGTTTTCCAAAAGTGACTCCAAAAATTACCCATACTCCCAAAGGTGATTATAGAAAACGATAAGTGAAGACGTTTAAACTTTTTTGATTGAAGCGAAAAATTAGGATTTTTGTTTCAAATTTTAGCCTTTTTTTTACTGCATAGCAGCGCTACGGATTAAAAAAAAGATGAAATATGGGATAAAAAACAATTTTACAGACAATTAAAAAAAGTTTAAACTACTTCAGTTATAATTTTAAGATAAATCGTTATTTCTAGGATGAAAAGTAGTCATTATCTGAGTCAAATGCTTCCTATCCAAATGCACATAAATCTCGGTAGTAGTAATTGATTCGTGACCTAGCATTAATTGAATAGATCTTAAATCAGCACCATTTTCTAGAAGATGAGTCGCAAAAGAATGTCTAAAGGTGTGTGGACTAATCGATTTATTAAGATTTATTTTTACAGCTAAATCTTTTATGATGGTAAAAATCATAGCTCTGGTCAATTGTCTTCCTCTCCGGTTAAGAAACAAAGTATCTTCATGTCCCTTTTGTATGGGAAGGGTATTTCTTTTTAGTCGATAAAAACCAATAAATTTTTTAGTAACTTCACTTATAGGTACAAATCGTTGTTTGTTTCCTTTACCCGTAATTTTAATAAATCCTTCTTCAAAAAATAAATCTGAAATCTTAAGTGTTGTTAATTCTGTAACCCGCAATCCGCATCCATATAATGTTTCCAACATGGCGCGATTTCGCTCTCCTTCTTCTTTAGACAAATCAATAGCTCCAATAAGAGCATCTATATCTTGAATAGATAAAGTATCCGGTAATTTTCTACCCAATCGGGGTGCTTCAATTAATTCCATAGGATTATCGGTTCGATAATCTTCAAAGATTAAATACGAAAAAAAACTTTTTAAACCCGATATAATCCGGGCTTGTGAACGGGCATTTACTTCTTTCGATACAGCATAAATAAACTGTTGAACGGCTTCTTCCGTAATTTTTAGTGGAGAAACATCCATTTTATTTTCTTCTAGAAATAAACAAAGACGCTCTATATCAAAAGTGTAATTATCTACCGTATTCTTTGATAATCCCCTTTCAATTCTTAAATACGACTGATAACTTTTAATATGAGTTTTCCAATTCATCGTATCAAATGTAACCGAATTAAAGACATTATAAAAACTTCCAAGCGAATTCGTCGTTGTCGTTGATAATGGCACCAATTTCTATACGAATAACGACATCAAATTCGGATTGTAAAATCAACCAATTACTTTCGTTGAAGTGATTTTCGGTCGAATCAAAATCTTCTTGCTCCCAAGTTTTAAATGGCAACTCTTGCTTAAGTGCTGTTATGTTGCTACCTATCACATTTTTATCCAACAAAGTCACTGCTGGATTTGAAGTAATAATGTAGCCCAATCGAAAATCTTCGTCTTCATAAAAGGTCAGACGGAGTTTAGCTTGGTTGTATAAAAAAATGATATTACTATCATCATCTTCAAATTGTTTATCGGGAGTTCCATATAAACCTATAACATCTTTTTGCTTCATGCCAAAAAGCAATTGATCAATACCGATTTTGGGATTTAGTTTCATTTGTTTTATTTAATATTCAAATGTTCCGTATTCTGATTTTATTGTCAATTTTTTGTTTTCACTCGCATCCACTCTACCCACAATTTGAGCTTCCACTCCAAAAGAGTGTGAGATAGCAATAATATCGTGAGCTACTTCTTGAGGTACATACAATTCCATTCGGTGACCACAGTTGAACACTTGGTACATTTCTTTCCAATCGGTTTTAGATTGATCTTGAATCAATTGAAACAAAGGGGGTACCGGAAATAAGTTGTCTTTAATCACATGAACAGCATCCACAAAATGCAATACTTTGGTTTGTGCGCCGCCAGAACAGTGCACCATTCCGTGAATTTCATTTGAGGTATACTTGTCTAAAATAGTTTTGATAATCGGCGCATAGGTACGCGTAGGTGACAACACTAATTTACCTGCATCGATGGGAGCGTTGGCAACAGTATCTGTCAATTTTACATTGCCTGAATAGACTAACTCTTTGGGAACCGAACTATCAAAACTCTCTGGGAATTTCACTGCCAACTCATGTGCAAAAACATCATGACGAGCCGAGGTCAATCCATTACTTCCCATGCCTCCATTATATCCTTTTTCATAAGTAGCTTGACCAAAAGAAGCCAATCCTACAATAACATCACCCGCTTTGATTTTGGCATTATCTATAACTTTTGAACGTTTCATTCGAGCCGTAACAGTAGAATCTACAATAATCGTTCGCACTAAATCACCAACATCAGCCGTTTCACCCCCCGTAGAGTGAATGGTTACACCAAACGTTTTTAATTCGGCAATTAATTCTTCTGTTCCATTAATGATGGCCGAAATTACTTCCGCCGGAATCAGATTTTTATTTCTTCCTATAGTGGAAGAGAGAAGAATATTATCGGTAGCACCCACACACAATAAATCGTCGATATTCATAATCAACGCATCCTGTGCAATGCCTTTCCAAACCGAAATATCACCTGTTTCTTTCCAATACATATAAGCCAAAGACGATTTGGTACCCGCACCATCGGCGTGCATGATCAAACAATAATCTTCGTCATTCGTTAAATAATCGGGAACAATTTTGCAAAACGCTTTAGGAAATAAACCTTTATCGATATTCTTAATGGCGTTGTGCACATCTTCTTTAGAGGCAGAAACTCCGCGCATGGCGTAGCGTTGGCTGTTGTCAGAACTCATTTGTTGTAGTTAGTTGCCCTTCGACAAGCTCAGGGTAAATGTTGTGGCGCAAAGATAGTAATTTGAATTACGAATTACGAATTAGAAATTAGGATTATTTTAGTCTCTAATTTTCCACAATCATAATCTCTACTCTTCTATTATCATCTTCTTCTTGTATATTCTTTTCAGGAATTGGATGAATAGGTCTTGTAACGCCATACCCTTTATAAGTCAAACGCTTTTTATCGATTTTATTTTGAATGAGATACGTATAAATGGCTTTAGCTCTAGCGGCAGAAACATCATCGGGATCAGTAATTTTTTTACAACAAATATGCCCTTGAATTTCTATTTTCAATTTGGGATTAGCATTCATTACACCTAATAATTCTTTTAAAGTAGGTTCCGATTTTGGGACCGTCTTATCGGAATTATTATAGAAATAGATGTTTTTTAATTTGATTAAATCTCCTTTTTTAGAAGTTTTAATTTTGCTAGCTAATTTGTCTTCTGCTTTCTCTTTTTGATAATAAACAACTACTTTCCTATTCGCTGCCTGAACTTTAGATTGCTTAAAATCTTCTCCCATAGGCACTAATAAAACTGAAGGACTAACACTAATATTGCTTTCTTTTAATGTATTGAGTACCGAGTTGATGCGTTTCAAAGACAACGCTTTGTTATAAGCACGAACGTCAACATTGTCGCAGTAACCCGAAAGTTTTGTCACCACACTATTTGGATTATCGGCAATCAATTTTTGAAGGATTGCAGCCGAACTTTGATTAGGAGTTGCAACATTAAAATCAAAAAAAACTTCCATTTTGTCTTGTGAAAAACCAGACACAAATACCATTAGCAATACCAATAATTTAACTCTCATATCTATTCTTTTTCTAGTATTAAAATCTCCACTCTTCTGTTCTCCTCTTCTTCTAACGCATTTTTTTCGGGTATCGTATAAATAGTTCTTGTAACTCCATACCCTTTATAAGCCAATCTTTTTCTGTCAATTTTATTAAGAATTAAAAAATTATAAATAGCTTTAGCTCTAGCAGCAGAAACCGATTCTGCTTCATTTGGAAGTTTACAACAAATATGCCCCTGAATTTCTATTTTAAGTTTTGGATTATCCACCAATACACACAACAAATCATATAAGACCGATTGTGATTTCGGAACTATTTTGGCAGAATTATTATAAAAATATAAGTTGGGTAATCTAATTAAATCCCCTTTTTTAGAAGAATCAACCTGTTTTTTAAGTTGTAAATCAGCGTTTTTTACGGTTGCAATTCCTTTCTTTTCTTGAAAAATAAGTGTCACTCTTCGGTTTTCTCCTTGCACTTTAGATTGCTCAAAATCTTTCCCAAAGCCTCTAATTTCTATATCTTTTTTAACAGCAACCTTACTGGCTTTCAAAAAATCATAAACCACGTAAACGCGCTTCAAAGCCAAAGTATCATTGTATTGACTTGTTCCTTTCCAATCACAAAAGCCATAAAGTTTAGTTACCTCATAATCCTTTCCTTCAGCAATCCAAGTATTGATTTTCTTAACCGCTGTCTCATTCAAATCGTATTTGTCGAAATCGAAATAAACGTTGAATTTCTCTTGTGCCTCAATACAAAATGACATCAGAAATAGGATAATCAGAAACTTTTTCATTAGATTTTATTTTTCCAAAATCATAATCTCTACCCGTCGGTTTCTAGCGGCTTCCGCCTCACTTTTTTCAGGAATCGGAAACTTGGGTTTGGTGACCCCAAAACCTTTTACCTGAATTCTTTTTTCACTAATACTTTCTGAAACCAACACTCGTTTTACTTGCCGAGCTCTTTCCAAAGATAAGTTTCTTGCATCCTTAGGCACACAACAAATATGTCCTTGAATTTCAATTTTTAATTTCGGAAAAGTATTCATCACAAGTATCAATTCATCAATCGCTCTTTTGGAAGTAGGCATTATGGCAAACGTATTTACATAAAAATTAATATCATTCAACCGAATCAGCGTTCCTTTTCTTGACAATTTAATTTTATCTACAAGCGTAGCATTTTCAGGAAAATTCATAGTTTCTTCCTCAATAGGAACAACTTCTTCAGGAACGACCTCTTTGGGCTTAATCCCCAATATCTCGTCTTCACGAGCCAAATCTTTCGATAGAATATAGTAAATCGTCACTTTCCGATTCTCAGCCTTATTCTTCGATTGTTTAAAATTCTCGCCAAAACTTCTAGTTTTAAAGTCTTCCCGAATTTTAACTTGATTCTTTATTTGATTAAAAATAAAATTAACTCGTTTTTTAGACAACGTATCATTAAAACCATTAGTCCCGTCCTCATCAGTATAGCCGTTTATAGCAACTATTTTACTGTCTTTATTAGCCAAAATCCAATCTTGGAGTCTTTTGCTTTCCGTTTTGGTAGCCTCAAATTTATTGCTGTCAAAAAAAACAGTAAATTGTTCTTGTGCCTTTAACAATTGAAAGGAAAAGAAAATCAAAGTGCAGAGTAATAATTTCTTCATATTCATAGAACGAAGTTACGGAAAATAAATTTTGCAAAAGCACAATTACCACCAATAAATACGCCCGCTATTTATTCGAAATCATTAAAAAAATGAACAAAGAAATAAAATAAGTATTAGAAATTCAATTCATGTCTTTAGAAGATTGATTCATATCTTTAGAAGATTGATTCTTACCTTTAGAAATTCAATTCAAACCTATAGAAACTTTAGTCATGCCTTTAGAAATTTAACTCTAACCTTTAGAAAATATTTTCTTTTCTTTAGAAATTAAATTTACACCTTTAGAATATTGAATCGTGCCTTTGGAAATTCTGCTCATGCCTTTAGAAACTTTAGTCATGCCTTTAGAAAACACAAAGTCTTTAGAAAATCAAAAGCCTTTAGATGAAAAACAAAACCCCGATTCAAGATTTTGAATCGGGGTTTCTATTCTCTATATTCTATCCTCTATTTTCTATGTTCTATTTTCTATGTTCTATTTTCTATGTTCTATTTTCTATGTTCTATTCTCTCAAAAATCTATCTCGTAAATAACAACTCTCTGTATTTAACCAACGTCCAAGTTTCATTATCTACTAAAAGTTCCAATTTATCACAATGTTCTCTAATTACTTCAAAGTAAGGCTTCACTTTATCACAATACGATTCTGCCATTTTTTGAGCATCGGTCAAAGCATTCGCTTTTTTACGAGCTTCAGTCATAGCTTCTACTTGTGTATGGATTCCTTCAATATGTTCTGAAATTTCTTTAATTAAAACAATTTGCTCTTTCGCAATTTTCTCAAAAGCTGCCCCGAAGATTTCTTTCAATCCACGAACGTTTTCAATCAACGTATTTTGATAACGAATAGCCGTAGGAATTACATGATTTCTTGCAATATCACCTAAAACTCTTCCTTCTATTTGAATTTTCTTAGTGTATTCTTCTAATTCAATTTCATAACGCGCTTCCACTTCAACGTGGTTCATTACGTTCAAATCTTTAAATAAATCCAAGGCTTTTTGAGATACTTTAGCTTTCAAAGCTGCTGGTGTCGTTTTATGATTGCTCAATCCACGTTTCTTAGCTTCCTTTTCCCAAGCATCACTATAACCATCACCTTCAAAAAGAATTTTTTTAGTCCCTTTAATATATTCTCTCAATACATTAAAAATAGCCTCATCTTTCTTTAAATCTTTTTTATCAATCAAAGCATCTACTTCTTTTTTGAAATCTTTCAATTGTTTTGCAACAATAGAATTCAAAGTAGTCATAGCATTTGCACAGTTAGCAGAAGAACCAACCGCTCTAAATTCAAATTTATTCCCAGTAAAAGCAAATGGTGACGTTCTGTTTCTATCGGTATTGTCAAGCATGACGTCTGGAATTTTACCTACTACATTCAATTTCAAATCTGTTTTTTCTTCTGGAGAAAGTTTCCCTTTAGAAACACCTTCTAATTCCGCTAAAACTTTAGTCAATTGTTCTCCAATGAAAACAGAAATAATAGCTGGTGGCGCTTCATTAGCACCAAGTCTGTGGTCATTACTTGCCGTTGCAATAGAAGCACGAAGTAATTCTTCATAGTCTTGAACCGCTTTAATCGTATTGATAAAGAACGATAAAAATTGTAAATTACTCATTGGCGTTTTTCCCGGAGAAAGTAAATTCACTCCTGTATCTGTAGCCATTGACCAGTTGTTATGTTTTCCGGAACCATTTACTCCTTTAAAAGGTTTCTCATGAAACAACACTTTAAAATCATGACGCTCTCCTACTTTCGACATTACATCCATTAACAAGGAGTTGTGATCCACTGCCAAATTTGTTTCTTCAAATATTGGAGCCAATTCAAATTGGTTTGGAGCTACTTCATTATGGCGTGTTTTTACAGGAATCCCTAACAACATACATTCTTCTTCCAATTCTCTCATATAATTTAAAGCACGAGATGGAATAGAACCAAAATAATGGTCATCCAATTGTTGTCCTTTGGCAGAAGTATGCCCCAACAAAGTTCTACCGGTCATTACAATATCAGGACGAGAATTAGCCAAAGCCGAATCTACCAAGAAATATTCTTGCTCCCATCCTAAAGTTGCGGTTACTTTCTTAACGTTTTTATCAAAATATTTACACACATCAGTAGCAGCTTCATCAACAGCGTTTAACGCACGTAAAAGTGGCGTTTTATAATCTAAAGCTTCACCAGTATACGAAATGAAAACAGTTGGAATGCATAAAGTAGTTCCGAAGATAAATGCAGGAGAAGTTGGATCCCAGGCAGTATATCCACGAGCTTCAAAGGTGTTTCTAATGCCTCCATTTGGGAAAGAAGAGGCATCTGGCTCTTGTTGTACTAATTGTCCGCCTCCAAATTTTTCAACAGGATCAGAACCATCATAAGAGGTTTCAAAAAACGCATCATGTTTTTCAGCAGTTGTTCCTGTTAAGGGTTGAAACCAGTGGGTATAATGAGTTACGCCTTTAGACAAAGCCCACTCTTTCATACCCATTGCAATATAATCAGCTAATTTTCTGTCTATTTTAGTTCCATGCTGCACAGCATCTTTCACTCCTTTATAAGCATCAGAAGTTAAATACTGCTTCATTGCTTTATCATTAAACACATTAGAACCAAAAAGATCTGATTTTCTACCAGCTTCTTCAAATTTTACAGGTTTTCTACCTGATGCATCTTTTAATGCTTGGAAACGTAAAGTTGACATAAAAATTAATTTTTAAAAGTTATACCCTTATAATTTGATGCAAATATAATACAATTTTAATTAAAAAATAAATATACCCTATTTTTTTAGGGGTTAATTCAATAATTATTGATTTTAAAATATGAAATATGAATTTTCACTAATACTGAATAAAGGTTACCTTTGTAATTCATAATTCGTAATTCATAATTAAATGATGGTTTGGATTTTATTTATAGCAGCCGTTTTACTCTTTTTAGCTTTAGATTTAGGAATCTTCAACAAAACACCTCATATCATAAGTTCCAAAGAAGCGGGTATGTGGACTGGAATTTGGGTGACTTTATCTTTTGCCTTTTCTGGAGTCATTTATTGGCTGTACAACAATAACTATGTCTGTAATCCAGACCATCTCAAACCATCTGTGGCTTCTATGAAATTTATCACGGGTTATTTGATTGAATTATCGTTAAGTGCTGATAATATTTTTGTTATTGCGGTCATCTTTGCTTCTTTTAAAATAGCACAAAAATACCAACACCGTGTTTTGTTTTGGGGAATTATTGGCGCCATCATTTTTAGAGGCTTAATGATATTCTTTGGCGTAATCCTAATTAGACAAATCGACTGGATTACCTATGTCTTTGGAGGATTTCTAGTATTTACAGCTCTGAAAATGCTTTTCAAAAAAGAGGAAGACGAATTCGACCCTAAAGAATCATTCGTCTATAAGATGATTGGAAAAATAATCCCAATTACACATCATAGAGACAAAGAACATTTTATCATTAAAGAAAACAATCGCAATTATGCTACGCCATTATTGATAACACTTATTGTTATTGAAGTCATGGATATGGTTTTTGCCATGGATAGCGTTCCTGCTATTCTTGCTATTACTTCCGACCCTTTCTTGGTGTTTAGCTCTAATATTTTTGCCATACTTGGTTTGCGTTCCATGTATTTCTTCTTGGCAAATATGTTGGAAAAATTTAGTTATTTAGAATATAGCCTGATTGCCATTCTAACTTTTGTTGGAATTAAAATGTTAATCATTCATTATTATAAATTCCCAGAATGGATTTCACTCAGCTTTATAGCGATTTCGCTGTTAACAGGAATAGTCGTTTCTTTACTAAAAACTGAAAAAGAAGAACTTGAAAAACCATCTAAAGAGGAAGAATAAAAGTTTCATTCAAATAGCTTAAGAGCACTTTACTTTATTAAAGAATAAAGCACGAGTTATTCTTCATCGCTCTCAAAAAATCATATACTATTCAATATAGTAGTTTTAATACTAAATAGTATTAAACTAAAATGGATTACCTTCAATCAATCAAGGGATTTTAAAAATATTTCATCCAAAGAAAATCAATAATACAAGGCTTCAAATATCTATTAAAAAAGCACTCAATATAATCCATTGAAACAATTCCTTTTGGATAGACAAAAAAATATCCTCTTAATAAAAAAACCCTTCAATAAAAATTGAAGGGCTTAAAATTTATTCTAATTAGAATTAACGTTTAATAACTCTAAGTGTTTTTACTTCGTCTCCTTGGGTGACAATTAAATTATAAACTCCGCTTGGATATTGATCTCCAACTTGGAAATTAATTAAGTCACTTGGATTTACTTCAAACGCTTCAACCAACCTTCCTGTCATATCATAAACAGATAATTTGACTTTATCTTCGTTTGATGTTGTTACATTAACTTTAAAGTTTTCAGAATATGGATTTGGAGAAACTTTAACATCCATTCCTGTTGAACTTATTAAACAAGAAGTATTACAACTTGATGTTCTAGGTGCCAATGTGAAAGTAGCACATACGCTATCTTGATTACAACTTCCTGTTATACTATAAGTTACTCGAACACTACCACCATGAGTTAAATTTGGCGCAACTCTTGGGTCTCCACTAAACACTGCAATAGCTCCGCTAACTGCTGAAGAACTACCACAACCGCTAGTAATTGTTGTACTACAACCAGAACTAATTGTTTTAAATTGTGATAACCAATCGGCAAACGCACAATTAACTGCGCTTTGAGAAGTAAAACTGCATCCATTATAACTTACATTAGATGGACCACTTACATCAACCAATCCTCCACCTACTACAGTAAATCGTTTAGTACAGCTTTGTGATCCATAATTAGTTTGTGATCCACATGTAATAGCTCCACAAGTACTTCCTGATCGATAGGTCCAAGTTACATCAACATAACCGCCACACGCTGACGGTGGAGTTGTTGGTGCATTGTTGGTTAAAATACCATTGCTACATCCACCACTTACAGTTGTAGATGCTAAGAAAGCTGTCCATGCTGAATTTATCTGTGATTGAGAACTACACGATGGTACAGTTACGTCACTTCCACATGTAAACGTTACCGCTGAAGCTGAAGCTACTGTAAATCGTTTAGTACAGCTTTGTGATCCATAATTAGTTTGTGATCCACATGTAATAGCTCCACAAGTACTTCCTGATCGATAGGTCCAAGTTACATCAACATAACCGCCACACGCTGACGGCGGAGTTGTTGGTGCATTGTTGGTTAAAATACCATTGCTACATCCACCACTTACATTTGTAGATGCTAAGAAAGCTGTCCATGCTGAATTTATCTGTGATTGAGAACTACACGATGGTACAGTTACGTCACTTCCGCATGTAAACGTTACCGCTGGTGTTGCGGTTATCGTAAATCGTTTGGTGCAACTAACAGTAGAACTAGCAGGTGATTGTCCTCCACAATTTAAAAATTGTTTATCAACAGTTCCATTATCAAAATTTTCATTTATCGAAGTGGCGGTTGCATTAACATCAGATAAAGATCCTTGAACATTACCCCCAATTACTTTATTAGCATAACTTAAGAAACTAGATACTGTCATTCCTGCATAAGGTCCACTTAAGATTTGTAACGAACCAAAATTTACAGTACTAGCAGAAAAATTAGGATCATAGATGTCAAAGCCTACTGCTAATGTTAAAGCAATTAATTGAGACGCTAAAGTATTTTTAATAGAACTTCCTGGATTTATACTTGTCCCTGAAAGTAATGCAGGTGAACCTCCTGAAGGTAAGAATTCTTGAACAGCTAATGAAGATGTCAAACTTAATACATTACTTCCATAACCAATAGTTAGCCCATTAGGGAAAGCTTGAGAAAAATTTGAATCACGATAACATCCTGGATTATTTCCATTACAAGAAGTTCCCCAACCTCCAATAGTGAATGTTTTAAATTGTCCTTGACAACCGACAGATTGACTACATGGATTACTAACATTGTAGTTCCAAGTTACATCAACATAACCTCCACAAGATGATGGTGGTGTTGTGGGTGCATTGTTTACTAAAGTACCATTAGCACATCCACCACTAACTGTTGTAGATGCTAAGAAATTAGTCCATGCGGAATTTATTTGTGCTTGTGTGCTACATGATGGTAAAGTAACATCATTTCCACAAGTTAATGTTACAGTAGGCGTTGTAATAGTAAACGTAGCACTTCTTGTTCCTGTATAACATTTATCATTTACAGTATAAGTTACTGTAGTTGTCCCTCCTTGACATAAAGTTGGTGCTGTTGGTTGTCCTTGGATTACTCCTACTGGTGAACATCCTCCACTTACTGTAAAACCTGATAACCAACTTGTAAAGGCAGCATTTACTGCCCCTTGATCAGCATAACTACAGGCTGATGCAGTAGCATTTTGTGGAGTTCCAACGGTAACCGGTGTACTTGGTGTAACCGTAAAAGTGGAAGTAACACTATCTTGACTACAGTGGTCTGCAATGTTG
>CAIWKX010000017.1 GCA_903913315.1 uncultured Bacteroidota bacterium
ACAATAAAAGCATTGCTCAAAGGCGATACGCTAGTAGGATTAATAGCAAACATGTACCCATAGTATAAAATACTAGAATCCAAATTATTAACTATTTTTCTTCTGGTTTTTGTAAAGTCTATCAATATTTTTTGCTCAATATTAGAATCCATGTTGAGGACCCCATTCGTAAAATTATCCATGTTTAGTGGCTCACCACTCACCAAGATTAATACATAACCCGTAACTCCCTTGCCTGTTATGGCAGGAGTTTCAATAAATACTTGCCCATTTACTTTGGATGGCGTTACTAATATCACTTCAATTTTACTCAAATCTGGTGACTTTTGCTTTGTATCTACCGTTGGTACAAAGCCAGCCAAAAGAATTATGGAGGGATCACCATTGGCAATTTCGTTTACATAAGTGGCTAACGTATCTAATCCATTCATAAGTTTCTCTTTAGACTTTAAATAGGCTGTTTTTTTAATTTTTCCATACGCTTTATAGTCGGCTAGAGCGGTGCTATAATCCGCAATAATGTGCACCAACTCCGTCGAGGTTAAAGGCGGTGTGACAAAAACTGTGTCATTACTAAATATGCCATTGATTATCCCATCGCCAAAAGTGTCTAGTTCGGCTTTTCCAAAATAATGGAAATTCAATTTACAAATTTGATTTTTCATGTTTACTAAATTTAAGATTACTACTAATTTTTACTGCGTTATTTATTTTACTTTTCTAAGCGAGTCTAAAAAACATCGTATAACAAAAAATAACCCTCGTTTTTATTACTATTCTATTGCTATTGACTCATTTTCAACATTATAAATTATCTATATTCTCTTTTTCGACCTTTAAAAAGCTTTCAAAATGATGTTTTAGGGACTTGATGATATATTTTTTGGTCTTGATGACATATTTTTTTTTCTTGATGACATATCTTTTGGTCTTGATGACATATCTTTTGGTCTTGATGATATATTTTTTTGTCTTGATGACATATCTTTTGGTCTTAATGATATATTTTTTTGTCTTGATGACATATCTTTTTGTCTTGATGACATATCTTTTTGTCTTGATGATATATCTTTTTGTCTTGATGATATATCATCTAGAGATAAAAAAGCTTCCTCAATCTCAAAAAAACTCCTTTTGACTTCAATTACTATCCCTTTAGCCTACTCTTATTTCATTTCTTAGAAAAAAGAACAATTTTTACCGCAACTGATTAAGAACGTGATTGAAGCAAATTTAAAAGGAACAATTGAATAAATTTCTAACGCTATTTCGTTAGAAAAAAAAATAATTTTCTACCGAAAAAGGGGTAGAAAAAGGGTGCAAAAAAGTAATAAAATAGTAATTCCGCTTGTTTTTACTAGTTAAAAAAAGAAGTGTTTATTTTCGCAATCCTTTATAAACACTCACTTTTTTTATTATAGTAAAAGAAATTGTCTTAAATTGCATATTTATTTTCAAAAAACCCTCTTTTGTGATACCAAAACGTCAGCAAAGTGGGATTATCTTAAAAAAGTGCGTTTATGATACGAATTGCGATTCAATCGGAGTTAGAAGTGAGAAGAGTCAGTTATGCGGTTTTGTTACAACAATATAGTGGTGTTGATTTTTCAGAAGAGCTTACTAGCGATGATTGGGAAGGTACTAGTAGTTATTAATGGGTAAAGCCGGGATAGGTTTATTTTGTATATTTGAGAAATGAAAACAAACATGCGCCTATCATTCCAAATTGGGGTAAAAGTGGTATAAAACATGCGTGTATAAGATAGTTGTGAGCAATTTATAAACAACTCTCTATAAAAAATGGAAATCTCAACAGAAGTAGCGGTAATTTTGGGTGCATTAATTGGTGGCTCAATATCTATAATAACAACTTGGCTTCAACAAAAAAGTCAGGTAAATAGAGACTTAACAAGAATTGCTTTTGAAATGGGTTTAAAAGAGTATGAAACTTTAGTAGAAGTCGGAAAGACAAGAGCAAATGCTGTCATTCCGCCGCTCGAAACATTTGTAACATACTACATCGAATATTTAAAAATTGTTAAGGCAAAAAATTTCAAAATAGAAAATTTAAAATCGTTGCGGAATTTTAGATTAGAATTGAATGACTTTTATCAAAAAAACAAATAAACTGCTATGGAACCATATATTACATGCATAGTTGAAGCTCATCAGACAAGCAAGGGTAATTTCTTCTGTAGAGAAGTTGGAAAATCCCTTAATATGCATCCAATAGATTGGCCAATATTTGTTAGCTGTGATTTCGAAGACAAAATGGAAAAACTTCCTATATATGGAATCATCATAATAGATTATAATACTCAGTTTTTTAATGGAGAATCCAGACTCACATGTAGAGTTTTGAGTCACGATTACAGAGAATTGGAAAAAATATTTTTGGATCAATTAGAATTGGACCGATTATGTGGACAGTAAAATAAACTGCTGCTAATAGCTAGGGGTTCGTTGCGGCTGCAAGCCAAACAATGAACCACGAGAAAGATGGTCAATTACATTCAACAAGTTGCCGATAAAATCCACTACTTCTTCAACAACCTGCTTTTCATTTTACTAAAAAACTCCCAAATCTAAAAAGTCGTAATATGAACCGACAATTAAAATAAAACTAAAAAGTAACATTATAAAAGTCTACTATATGGTTTTATTTTATATATTTGAAATTATGATAATATTTTTTTTAAATTTAATTAAAACATGGCCTCAAACATATTTTCAATGATCACAACTTTTCTAAATAGAGTTGTAGATGTAGTATCGCAAGGAAATTTAGAACGTGTAAGAATTTTGCGAGAGTTCAATATAGTATTCAAAGAAGTTTTTATGCAAGGAGAACTTGACAGACTATGTGTTGTTACAACTTCATCAGGTAATCCAGAGTTCAAACATGAATTGAGTACTTTTTATTTAAGAAGTGGTTTTAAAATTACTATTGAAAATGATAATAATTTAACTCAAAGTGATTATATAGAAATTTCAAAATATGTAATAGAAAGTGCGCCGTTTGTGCGTCAATTAATGGTGTTGGGATATGATACCTTAATAATAAAAGGGAAAAACAGTTATATGGGATTACAATTACCATTAAAAGAAATTGCTAATTTTCATAACTATATGTTAAATCAGTAAATATGAAAAATAATATTATAATAATTTCAATTTTATCTGCGACTTTATTAATTCCAATCTCAATTTATATTTACAAAAAAAGAAGTAAGAAATTAAAATTAAAACGTAAAGTTATGGCTGATGCTACATCCGATTATAAAGGTGTAGCAACAAACATAGCTATGAGTATTTCAAAAAGCAGAGAATTATATAAAGAACTAATTGTAAAGATTCATCCTGATAAATTTTTAGATGAAAGAAAAGAAATAGCTACAGAAATTTCAGCACGAATAACTAAATCAAAAAAGAATTATGATGAGTTAAAAAAAATCGAAATCGAAATTAATGAGTTTTTAAACAATTAGTTTTAGTGAGCTAAATTAATTTTTATGTTTGAATATTATTAAAATGAAATTTCGACAGTCAAAACCAGGTGGGTTTTCGTTAGTTTTTGGACCTATATTATTTATAGGTGGTATCATTGAAAAAGAACCTACAGCTATTTTAATTGGATTAGCATTGATTGTTGGCGCTTATTTTTTAACAAAAGATTGGTAATTCCCAGAAAAATAAAATAATAAAATAATTTTTATTATTTTATTTAATAAACCTTTACTTCTTCAACAACCTGCTTTTCATTTTACTAAAAAACTCCGGTGTTACGCCAATGTAAGAAGCCAAGTGTTTTTGTGCTACTTTTTGTAGTAAGGTGGGGTATTTCTTGCACA
>CAIWKX010000018.1 GCA_903913315.1 uncultured Bacteroidota bacterium
AAAAGAATTCTTTAAGAAAGTTATTGAAAAAGAAAACGAAAAAATTGTACTTAAAAAAATATAGTTTATGAAAAAAGTTATTCTCTTTTTTTGTTTTTTAATAATTGTAAAAGCTTCTGCGCAAAAATATGAATTAGGAAAGGTCACTAAAGATGAGCTAGAAGAAAAAGTTCATCCTAACGACTCGTCTGCGCCTGCAGCAATTCTATTAAAAAAAGCTAAAACAAGATTCATTTATAGTGATAAAAAAGGTTTTGAATCTAAAACGGAGTTCAGTATAAAGATAAAAATCTATAAAAAGGAAGGATTAAAGTGGGCAAATTTTGAAATCCCATATTATGTGGGATATGAAACATTAGATAAAGAAGCTGTAGTTATTTTAAAAGCGTATACCTATAATTTGGTTAATGGTAAAATTGAAAGAGAAAAAGTTTCAAGTGAAGGTAAATTTAAAGAAAAAATTAATGAATTTTGGGAAACTAAACTAATAACCTTTCCAAATGTAAAAGAAGGTTCAATAATTGAGTTGAGTTATGAACTTAACACTCAAAACTTATCGGAATTGCCAGGTTTTCAATTTCAATATAAAATACCAGTTAATTATGCTCAATACATAACAGAGATTCCTGCTTTTTATATTTACAAAGGAATTAAAATAGGATATATTGACATAAATATTAATGATGTTTTAGAAAATACTTCTCAAGGATACGTTAATCAATATCAACAAACAAATTATTTGAATTATCAACAAATTAAGACAATATATGATGTGTCCAATGTTCCTGCGTTAAAAGAGGAAGATTATGTAAGTAATATAAATAATTTTTATGGTAAAATTGAGCATGAATTGCAAATTATTCGATTTCCAAATGAAGAACCAAAACAAATAGCAACCACATGGGAAAGTGTTGCAAAGTCAATCTATGAAGAAAAAGATTTTGGAGATGAGCTAAGTAAAAATGGTTACTTCTTATCAGATTTAAAGAAAATGACGGATAAAATTGTATCCAAAGAGGATCGCTTAAAAGCAATCTATGAATTTGTAAAAGAGAAAATGACTTGGAACGGAAAATTTGGATACTATACAAAAAAAGGTGTTGAATTAGCTTATAAAGAGACTTCAGGAAATGTAGCAGAAATAAACATTATCTTAACTTCGATGTTGAAAATGGGTGGGTTAGATGCTAGTCCAGTTTTATTAAGTACTCGAGATAATGGTGTTCCATTATTTCCAAATAGATCTAAATTTAATTATGTTATTGTTACAGTTAATTTAGAAGGAAAACAGATTTTACTTGATGCAACAGATAAATTTTGTTCTATAGGTAACCTTCCAATTAGAGATTTGAATGATAAAGGAAGACAGATAAATAAAGATGGTAGTTCTGTAGAAATTAATTTAATGCCAAATTTTATTTCATTATACAATATGAATTTTTTTGCAAATATTGATGCTAATGGAGATGTTTCAGGTCAAGTTAGAGAACAGTATTTTGGTTATAATGGATTGAGATTTAGAGAAAATTATTCTAGCATTGCTAAGGATAGTTATATAGAAAAACTTGAAAAAGCACACCCTGGTCTTGAAGTTGAAAATTATGAATTAAGGAATGATAAAATCGTCGAAGAACCAATCATTGAATCTTATTTTATAAAAAATAAAAATGTAATTGAAAAAATTGGAGATAAAATGTTCTTTTCACCAAAGCTATATTTAGCATCTCAACTAAACCCATTTAAGCAAGAGAATAGGCAATACCCTGTTGATTTTGCTTTTCCATATAAAGATAAATATGCTTTTGTAATTACTATTCCTGATGGATATCAAGTTGAAAGTTTGCCAAAACCAATGGCTTTAAGTATTGATAATAAATATGCCGCATTCAATTTTTTGATATCGACTTTGGAGAATAAAATTACCATTGCAATAAATTTAGAAATAAATACTGCAGTTTTGCCTTCAAATCAATACGAAGTTTTAAAAGAATTCTTTAAGAAGGTTATCGAAAAAGAAAACGAAAAAATTGTACTTAAAAAGATATAATAGAACGCGAGAGTGTTAAAAAAGTTGATTAAGACAACTTGTAGTAGCCCATGTCACTCTTATTTATATTAACATTTCCTCGAATAAGCACAATAAAGTTGTTGATTATTAATCAATTATAAAATGAGATGGTTGTTTTCGTCCAAAAAAACCGCCACTCAAGAGAATGGCGGTTTTACTTTATATAAAAGTAGAACTATAACAGTGAATGTTGCGTCATTACTGCTGGTTTTTCAATTCCCATTAAATCTAATATGGTAGGAGCAATGTCGCCCAAAACTCCATCATGTATGGTTTTTAATTCATTATCAATTAAAATAATTGGTACTGGGTTGGTAGTATGTGCTGTGTTTGGCGAACCATCTGGATTAATCATCGTTTCGCAATTTCCATGGTCGGCAATTATAATTGTAGTGTAGTTGTTTGCCAAAGCTGCTTCAACTACTTCTTTTACACAAGTATCAACGGCTTCACAAGCTTTAATTGCAGCTGCCATAACACCAGTGTGACCTACCATGTCTCCATTGGCAAAATTCAAACATACAAAATCTACTTCGCCTTTATTCAATTCAGGAACCAAAGCGTCTTTTAATTCATAGGCGCTCATCTCGGGTTGTAAATCGTAGGTAGCTACTTTAGGAGAATTTCTTAAAATTCTAGTTTCTCCCACAAAAGGAACTTCTCTACCTCCCGAAAAGAAAAATGTAACATGAGGATATTTTTCAGTTTCGGCAATACGAATTTGTTTTTTACCTGCTTTTTCTAATACTTCTCCAAGGGTTTCTGTCAGATTATCTTTGTCATAAATCACATGAACGTTTTTGTAAGTGTCATCATAATTGGTCATGGTCACATAATACAAATTTAATTTATGCATGTTTTGTTCATGGAAATCTTTTTGAGAAAGTACTTCAGTTAATTCTCGTCCTCTATCAGTTCTAAAGTTGAAGAAAATCACTACATCATCATTTTCAATCGTCGCAACTGGATTATCAGTGGTATCAACCATTACGATTGGATCAATAAACTCATCAGTGATATTGTTTTTATAACTGTCTAAAACACTTAAAACAGCATCTTTTGAATGAGTTCCTGTTCCGTTTACTAATAAATCATAAGCGATTTTCACTCGTTCCCAACGTTTGTCTCTATCCATTGCATAATAGCGACCAACAACCGAAGCTAATTTAGCTGATTTATCATAAATATAATTATTCAAATCTTCAAGATACAAAGCACCCGATTTTGGATCCACATCTCTACCATCGGTGAACGCATGAACAAAAACTTTTTCTAGCCCATATTCTTGCGAAGCATCAATTAATCCTCTTAAATGCGAAGTATGTGAATGTACACCACCATCAGAGAGTAATCCTAATAAATGAACAGCTTTGTTATTGTCTTTGGCATACTTTAGAGCTGCAACCAATTCTGGTTCGTTGTGTAATGTTTTGTTCTTAACAGCCAAATTAATTTTCACTAAATCTTGGTAGACAATTCTACCTGCACCAAGATTCATGTGACCTACTTCAGAATTTCCCATCTGTCCTTCTGGGAGACCTACGTTTAATCCGTCAGTACGCAATTGTGCACTGGGATATTTTGTATATAAACTATTTATAAAAGGGATGTTGGCATTATCTATAGCCGAGACTTTTGGATCAGGTGATTTACCCCAACCATCTAATATCATTAAAATTACTTTCTTATTCATCATGAATTGTTTTACACAAAGATAAACATTTGCAAAAGCTCAAATGAAAAGAAGATGCTAAAATTTAACTAAAATAAGCGAAAACGTTTTAGTTTTAAAGGATATAGAAAAGCTATTGATTTTTAAAAAACCAATGTTTAGCATAATTATAATCAATAAAATAACGAACACTGATGGAGAAAACATGATTTAGTCCTTGATAGTTCAATAGGTTGTTTACATTATCATTTAATCGATGACTAAAATCGGTTCCATAATCGCTATTTAAAGCATTATTTCTATACAAAACGGTTAACTGACTACCAGGTGCAAACCACCAAGAATAGGTTAAATCTAGATTCCAAGTACTGAAATTTTGGTCATTATTGTTAGTATAAGTTGGGTCAGACAATAAACTCCCATCATTTTGCAAAGTATAATATTCTTTGTTGATGTCAAATGACCAGTAATGTCTAACAGACAAATTAAAGTTCATCACATTGTTGATAGAATATTTCCCTGTTAAGGTATTGCTATAAGTGATTACGTTTCTTCTTCCAAAATAGATGTTGTTGTTGTCATTTGCTACATAACCTTTATCGTTATTTTGTCTCAAAAAGTCAAAAGCATAAATCAAAGAAAATTTATCAGAAAAACGATATCGAGGACTTATGTATAGCTCATAATTACGTCTGTTATATTCATCAATAAACCAATAAGAAGGTTTTAAATCTACAGCAAATTTTTTAGCATAGTTTGTTGATAAATAGGGGGTTATTTGTAAGTTTCTAGGGCGAGTAAAATAGCGGTCTTGATATACAGTACGAGGCTCATAAAAATCTGAAATAGTTGTAGGTCTTATGTTTATAGAAAAACCTAAATAATCATTTTTCTTATTAGTAGGATTTACATTTAAATTGATATTATGATTTTGAATTCTTCCAGTTGCATTATCGAACTCAGAATAATAATAGATACTTGTATTAAAATAATTATATCTTTTTGAAGGCTTTAATATTCTGTAACTTGCATTTGCATAATAAGCTTGGTAATGAGTTTGGTAATTAATTCCAAAATCGTTAGGGTCATAATCTTTAGAAACGAATTGTCCACCTATGCCATAACGATATTTACCGCTATTGTCACCAAAATAAAGATCAGAAGTATAACCTGTTTTTTTACCAATGTTATCCATACCATCATTAAGAAAGCTGTATTTAAAGTCACCATTTAAGTTATAAGTGTTTTTCTTTGTGTTTAAATCCCAAACTAGAGCTGAAACGTTGGCATCTCTATAACTTCCTTCTCTCATAACATTAGTATTAACTAATGATACTGATGAGGTTTTTCTAAAACGTTGGTCTAACACAAAAATATTATAATTGGATAGAGGTGAAATTAATTCTTTTCGTGATTCTCCCGTATCAGTATTTACGATATCAGCGTATGTGTTTTCAGTAACAGCATTGAGTACGCCAATTCCCAATCCACTTTTTGTACGGCCAGAAATTTTCAAAGCATTCAATAAGTTTACTGTGGAAGGGTATTTACTTATTATTTCGTTTGATGCTAAATTAGCAGTAACATCGTCTTTAGTTATAAGTGGAGCTCCACCAATACGTCTTGAATAAAAGATACCACCTTTGTTAAATAAGTCAGTTCCTTCCGTAAAGAAAGGACGATTTTCAGCAAATTGTTGCTCAAACGGACTTAAATTTAGTATCACATTATCATAAACTGTTTGTCCAAAATCGGGCACTAAAATAGCATCAAAAGTAAAGGCATCATTTATTCCATATTTAATATCCAAACCACCTTTAAATATTCCTTGAGGTTTTTGATTGGCATTAGCACTTAAATAATAAGATGAATAAGGAATGAGGAATAATCGAGTTGGGGTTTCGATATTTTCAATCCCCTCAAGAATTCCAGCTTGAGCACTTTCATTAGTAACTTTATTGTCTAATAAATTCCAGGTAAACTGCTGTCGGTCACGTTTTATTTCTCTATAAAAATTTATTCCCCAAGTTTGTTTTTTTTCAGATGAAAAACGAATTGCAGCATAAGGAATTTTCATTTCAACTACCCAACCATAATCGGTTATTTCAACATGACTGTCCCAAATGGCATTCCACGTTAAATCTTCCCCATAAGAAGGAGTATATAAATCGTCTAATTGCACTCCAGCGGCACTTACTATAAAACGGAATTCTTGTTGTCCATCATTATAGCCATTCAATTGAACCATAAAGTGATCCGCTTGAACTGAGTTGTCACGAGTAGTTAATTCGCGTCTAATTTTGGTCGGTTCATCATCATATAACACAGCACCTACATAAATAGCATCATTGTCATAAACAACTTTAACTTCAGTTCTTTTAGTTTTTTCTTCTGGTTTTCCATTGTCAGGAGCAATCATCTGAAAATCTTTAGCAACTTCAGCAGTTTTCCATACCTCTTCATTTAATTTACCATCAATAACGATTTTTTCGTTAGTAAATTTTGTAACGAGTTTCTTTTTTGGAGCTTGTGAAAAAACCAAAAAAGGAAACAGAAAAAAGGAAACAGAAAAAAGTGAATTTATTTTAGTCATCTGCAAATTTTTTGTTAGGCAAATATAATTCTTTATAATTATAACTCAATATTTATTGTAATAGTATTCTCACTATAAAAAAGAATTACTTAAAAGAGGTCAGTAAAAGTCAGTAAAAATAATTGTAAAAAAAAGTTAAAATATAATATATCTTTGAATTAGTCGTTTTGAAGACTGTTTCTATTGATGAATAAATGACTTTTAAAAAAGTATCAAGTATATTTGTAATCCCGATTTTACCTGATAACATAAATCTAATAAATGAAAAAATTAAACTTTTTTTGCATCCTCTTTTTTGCTTTAATGTCTTTTGCTTTAAATTTATCAAAAGAAAAACATCCAAAAAAATATGCTTTTTCGTATGTTAAAAACAATACTAATGTTTACAATACATTAGATCCTAATAATTTTCAACTTCCAAAAGAAGAAAGTTTTTCAAAAGCTTTAGAAGGATATTATTTATTGAAAAGCAAAGGACTAATAAAGAAAGAATTCCTCACAATTATTGATTTTAGTTTGAGTTCTAGAATCAAAAGAATGTGGATAATTGACATGAACCAGAATAAAATTATTTTGAATTCGCTTGTAGCTCATGGTAAAAACTCAGGACAAGAGTATGCGAAAGAATTCTCTAATAAAAATCAATCCAATAAAAGTAGTTTAGGTTTTTTTGCAACTGGAGAAGTCTATCAAGGTAAACACGGATTATCTTTAAAACTAGATGGTTTAGAAAAAGGAATTAATGATAATGCCCGAAAAAGAGAGGTGGTAGTTCATGGGGCAGACTATGTTTCAGAAAATTTTATTAAAAATCACAAAAGATTAGGAAGAAGTCAAGGATGTCCTGCAGTTCCAGTTGAGTTGAGTAAAAAAATTATTGAAATAATAAAAGATAAATCATGTTTGTTCATTTATCATCCTTCAAAGTATGATTTATACTCTAAATTAATATCTTAACTTAGAATATAAATCAGCATCCAAACAATAAATATCTTCTCTAAAGTTTAAGATCCCTTTAGTTTCCCAAGCTGTCCAATAAAGTTGATGAATTAATATAGTTTCATTGACTTTTATAGCAATAGTTTTTAATTTAGGTTTCGGGAAAACTTTTTTCTCAATTAGTAGTTTTGGATTTTTAGCAATAAGTTTTGCATTCTTTTTATCAATTTCAAATTGTTTTTTCTTTTGTAACTTATAATAATGATTTATGTCTGTTGTATCTTTAATTTTTTGTAACGACCATTTAATAGAATCATTCAAAATATAAGCCGCCATTTCAAGAGGCTTTTCTAATCTTACACATCCCGAACTTAAGGAACGATAATTGAAAGAAAAGAAATTCCTATGGTTGGTGTCATGTAAGTAAACAGAAAATTTATTAGGAAAATTTATTTTCATTGATCCTAAGGAGTTATTTCTACTTGGGGTTTGAATATATTTATATTTATTGGCATCTTCTATTTTCCAAGTATTAGGATCTACTTCATTGTTTTTTAAATCTAAGATTACTAATCCTTTTTTCTTAAAAACCCCTTTGTTTTTAATAGCGTCAGGATAAATATCTTCCTTAAGAATAGTCGGAGGAACTGTCCAATTTGGATTTAAATTGATACTTGATATTTTTGAATATAAAATAGGTGTCTTCCTAGTATCTCTGCCAACTACAACACGTTGTGATTGCATTGTGTCATTTTTTTTTACTGCCACTATACTATAATCGGGAATATTTATTAAAAGGTACTGATTGCCTAAATTGTGAGCAAACCATTTCCAGCGTTCCATATTGGCAATTACTTGTTCTATTCTCTGATTTCTAGAAAAATTTAAGGCTTCAATAGTACTTCTTCCTATTACGCCATCAGGTTTTAATCCATGTCTAGTTTGAAAAAATTTAATAGCTTCTTGTGTTTTTTTATTGTATACCGCACTTAGAATAGTATCTTTTTCTTTCATGTCACCCCAATATATCAATCGTTTTTTAATTATTGGAATGTATTTACTTTGTGTGTTTGGGAGTATTCGTTCTTTTAAATTTATAAGCGCAAAAGATTTTTCTTCTGGAAACTGTTTGAGGGTTTTAAGACAAGATTTTAATTTTTTGTAAATAATATGATTTGGTTTGCAAGTTTCTATTATTGTTTTAAAAGCATCATTTTCAATGCAATCCAAAAGGATTTTATTCACATCAACTTTCTTCTCTTGTAAATCCCAGTCTTTATATAATTCTTTAGGGTTTAATTTTCCTTTACTAATATGATTAATATATTTTTGAGCGCTTTTTGTGAGTAATAAATCATATTTTATAATTGAAGAATCTATTAAATGCTCATAATTTTCTTCGAAAGACTTCAGTAGAGTATAATTATAATCTTTTGTTTGCAGCCCTTCATCTTCTGCATTTCCAATCTCTTTAATAATAAAGTTTCGTTGGTTTTTAGAATTCCAAACGGTTTCAAAATGATATTTTTTATAAAACAATTTTAATTTTTCATCTTTGGAAAAATCGATTAGTGTAGAATCAATTTTAATTTGTGGATTATCAATTAAAAAAAAGTCAATAAAAGAGGCATTTGCAGTAGTTTCTAGTGAATTGTTTCTATTGCAACTTGAAAATATTATAAGTAATGATAGTAAGTAAATTTTCTTCATAGGCTTTTTACTCTTTTAAAAATTAAAATTACTCTTTTAATTTTTAAAATTGATACTATCCTAATTAACTTTTATCAAGAAACAATCCGTAATGGGTTGAAGAAGGAGAGTTCTCTTTGAATTAATAACTTTAAATTGGTTTTTCTTTTTTTAAAAAAGCGAGGAACACCTCGAAAAGAGCTTTAGAAATAAATATTTTATTTTTTTTCTTAACAATTATAATGTAAAGTAACGGATAACGATTTAATAATAAAACTTTTAGAGTAATTCATATTTGTAAAATAAAATTGACAGTAAAAAAGTTCAAAAAAAATTTGCATCAAAACAAACAAATACTATATATTTGCACTCACAAAAGCGGAAGTAGCTCAGTTGGTAGAGCTCCAGCCTTCCAAGCTGGTTGTCGCGAGTTCGAGCCTCGTCTTCCGCTCTGCTTAAAACCTCTAACGAAAGTTGGAGGTTTTTTTATTAATTCTGATTTAGATTACTTTGTATATAAAAAACTTAAATTATATTCTGCTTCAATTTCTTCTGGGATTTGATTTTGTCTGAATAATCTAGCAGTTAGATTTCCTTTCAAAATTATTTTAACTCCTTTTACATCAAGCCAACTTCCTTCGCGCAAACCTAAAACGGGAGTAGAATTGAAGGCATGAAATTCTTTGATGCGAGTTTCACGCGTTTCCCCCATATGTTTGCTATGCAAATCAGCATCTAAATAATGTGGATTCAAATTGAAAGGAATTGCCCCTAATGTTTTAAAACTTGGAGGATATATTATTGGCATATCATTAGTAGTTTGCATTGAAAGCCCAGTGATGTTACTTCCAGCACTTGAGCCTAAATAGGGAGTTCCATCTTCAATAACTTTTGTTAAAACTTCCATTACATTATTTTGATACAACTGTGTTACCAACAAAAAGGTATTTCCACCGCCAGTAAAAATTCCTTGTGCATTTTGAATAGCTTCTATTGGATTTTCAAAGGTATGCAAGCCAACAACTTTTTTACCGATTATAGAAAAAGCTATTTGAACTCGTTCAGTGTATTCATCATGTGATATTCCTCCTGGACGAGCATAAGGAATAAAAATAATGGTTTCGCAGTTGATAAAATGTTCTACTAAAGTCGGTAATAAATACTCTAAATAACCACCGCCATGAAGAGTTGAAGTACTTGCTATAATTAGGTTTTTCATTCTTAATATAAATTTTCATCAAATTTACAAATTATTAATTAACATAAATTTATAATTGTATTGGCTAATTTTTTGGAAGTCTATAAGATACATTTACAAAGTCAACAGCGAACTTTTTATTTTGAAAAAAATTAAAACACTGGTCTTATTCTTATTTATCATTGCTTTTGCACAAGGGCAAAACACCTCATTTCCCCAAAAATTAAATGGGAAAATTATTGCTGATTATAGCGATTTAGAAGGTGTTTATATAATAAATCTAAAATCTGAAAAGTCAACAACTACTGAACGAGGAGGTTATTTTTCTATCAATGCCAACATCGGTGATACCTTGATGTTTTCCGCCATCCAATTTAGAGGTCTAAAAGTTAAACTCAAAGAAGAAGATTTTCGAAAAGAACTACTGTTTATAAAATTAGAGTGCTTAGTTAGGATGTTAGACGAAGTTAGAATTAATGAATATAAAAACATTAATGAATATTCTCTTGGTATCGTATCCTCGCATTTAAAGCACTATACACCTGCAGAGCGTAAATTAGCTGTGGCAACTGGAACTGATGCGCAATTTGGAACGAATACCTCTTTTTCTTTTGATCCACTTCTTAACTGGATGTCGGGAAGAACTTCGATGCTTAAAAAAGAATTAGAGGTTGAGAAAAAGGAAACTTTAATGGATAAAATTAATGGTTGGTATGAGGATAAATACTTTATACAAACGCTAAAAATACCTGAGGATTATGTGAAAGGGTTTAAATATTATATAATTCAAGACGCCAAATTTGTCGAATCAATGAAGGCTAAAAATAGAACAATGGCAACTTTTATCATGAATGAATTAGCTGTGAATTATTTGCAGCTTTTAAAAGAAAAATAAGTATTTCATCTTTTGAAAGATAAAAAATCGTAAATTTAGGGTACTATAAATACCAATTCAAAATGAAAAGTAATTTTAATATTTTAGTATTATTTTTTTTCTCCCAAATTTGTTTGTCTCAAACAGGCATTAGAAAACTACTTCATGGTCAGGTGATGAATGATTCTATTAAAGTTGAAAATGTTATTGTTTTTAATGTTAATTCAAAAACAGGAAAAGTTATACGTTTTGATGGTTCGTTCGAAATAAATGCAAGAGAAAGAGATACTCTTGTTTTTTCTAGTTTGTCTTTTAAGTCATTAAAATTAGTGCTTACTGAAAAACAATTGGAAGAATCTCCATTAATAGTAAAGCTTGACATTTTTTACAATCAACTTAAAGAAGTTGTCATTGATAAGAATAAATCACATCCTATAAGTGGCAATACTCAAAAAATTGTTGATAAACAGTATTTTGATGATCAACAATCTTCTCCAAAAAATGATTTTGTTTATGATGGAACCACTAATGGAGTTAATTTTGTTCAATTATACAAAGACGTTATTAGGGTGCTTAAGAAAAAAAATCCCAAAAAATCTGATTTTACAACTGAAGTAAATTTTACAGAAGTGGCTATGCAAAGAATAAAATACAGTTTTTATACAAACACACTTAAACTCAAAGACGAAGAAATTAAGCTTTTTCTAGTGTATTGTGAAAATGATTCCAAATCTAAATCAATAATGAAAACGAAATCTGATTTTGAATTGATGGATTTTATGATTGAAAAAAATAAGGAGTTTAAAGGTTTGAAACACTCATAAGTGATGAAGAAAAGAATTGCATTAAACACTTTATTATTGTTGTTATTTGTCCTGCTAACCTCAATGGAGGCTCATAAATTTTACTCTTCAATATATCAAATAAATTATGTGCCTCAAAAGAAAATGATTCAAATTACATCACGTATTTTTATTGATGATTTGAATAATGCTCTTGAAAAACGATTTCACTTTAAATACAATATTGGGACTGATAAAGAAACACCACAAGATGAAATGGCAATGCAGAAGTATTTAGCAGAAAAATTTTCTTTAAAAGTTAATGGAATTTTAAAGCCAATGATTTTTAGAAGTAAAGAAGTAGAAGCTAACGTTTTAATATGCTATTTCAGAATAAATGCTATTTCAAAAATCACGAAACTTGAAATAGAAAATAGTGCTTTAACCGAATTGAATTCTGAACAACAAAATATTATTCAAGCCAATATTTCAGGCGAAAAGCAAAGTTTACTGCTTACTTCAGATAATTTTAAAGGAATGTTAAAGTAGTTTCTATCTAAAATACTTCTATAAAAAAGAGTACTTTTATATCCTTAAAGTGAATAAGGTATGAAATGTAATTTTGCTATTTTTAAATTTGGTTTTTTATTGTTGTCTCTTAGTCTTTTTGCTCAAGAAACTGCAAAACCAAAAAACCAAAGCGAAAAGAATCCAGATAAATTCAAACAAATGTATGATTTGTTAGCAACGCCTAACATGTATCGTACTGCTTCTGGCGCTCCAGGACCAGAATATTATCAGCAGCAAGCCGATTATAAAATTGATGTAGAACTTGATGATAAAAATACAAAATTGTATGGTCAAGAAACCATCACGTATACCAATAATGCTAAAGAATCGCTTGAATATCTCTGGATTCAATTAGATCAAAATCAACAATCAAGAAAATCACTCACTCCCTTGGAAAACGGAAATGAAACAGATCCAGCCATTGGTGTTCAAGGTTTTTCAAGAAAATATCTTGAAGCTCATTTTGATGGAGGGTTCAATATTGATTATGTAAAAGATATTTTTGGAAAACCAATACCATATACCATAAACCAAACGATGATGCGTGTGGAATTGCCTAAAGTATTAAAACATGGTGAAAAAATTTCATTATCAATAAAATGGAATTATCTAATTAATAATTACACTTTGGATGGTGGTCGTTCTGGTTATGAACATTTTGATAAAGACGGGAATAATTTATACATCATTGCTCAATTTTATCCTCGAATGGCAGTCTATAATGATGTGGAAGGATGGCAGAATATGCAGTTTTGGGGAGCAGGGGAATTTGCTTTACCGTTTGGGAATTTTGAAGTAAATATAACAGTTCCAGCCGATCATATTTTGGAAGCTACTGGGAATTTGCTTAATAGAGCTGAAGTTTTTACACCGACACAATTAGCTCGCTATACTCAAGCAGAAAAATCATTTGATACTCCTGTAATTGTGGTAACACAAGCCGAAGCTGAAGCTGCCGAAAAAGGATTTTCAGATAAGAAAAAAACATGGAAATTTAAAGCTGAAAATGTTCGTGATTTTGCAATCTCCACTTCAAGAAAATTTATTTATGATGCTATGGCTGTAAAAACTGGTAATACAACAGCTATGGCAATTTCTCTATATCCTAAAGAAGGTAATCCTCTTTGGGAACAATATTCAACTCGAATGATTGCGCATACTTTAAAAAGCTATTCTAGCTATACTTTTGATTATCCTTACCCGAAAGCTGTCTCTATTAATGCACGTGATCAAGGGATGGAGTACCCTATGATTTGTTGGAATTTTGGCCGGCCAGATGCCGACGGAAAATATACGGATCAAGGTAAATATGGAATGTTGGGTGTGATTTGTCATGAAGTGGGGCATAATTTCTTTCCAATGATTGTTAACTCAGACGAGCGGCAATGGACATGGATGGATGAAGGGTTAAATACTTTTATGGAATATTTGGCAGAAATGTCATTCGATTCTAAATTTCCTTCACGTCGTGGACCAGCAAAATATATTGTACCCTATATGAGTGGCGATCAAAAAGGATTGGAACCTATTATGACCAATTCGGAAAGTATTCGTCAATTTGGAAATAATGCCTACGGAAAACCTGCTACCGCTTTAAACATTCTTCGTGAAACTGTTATGGGTCATGAATTGTTTGACTATGCATTTAAAACTTACGCTAATCGTTGGAAATATAAACATCCTACTCCTGAAGATTTCTTCAGAACTATGGAAGATGCTTCGGCCGTTGATTTGGATTGGTTTTGGAGAGGTTGGTTTTACACCACAGACGCTAATGATATAGGTATTAAAAAAGTTAAAAAATATTATGTTAGCAACACACCTTCAAAAGAAGTAACAGAATTTATGAAAAAACAGAGACGTCGTGACACCAACCCAGGTCCTATGGTCTATATGATCGCAGAAGGAAGTGAAGACTATAAATCAGAAATGAACAAACCTTTTAAAATTGAAGAGTATAAGGACTTGAATGACTATGTAAATGAACATTTTACAGCAGAAGAAAGAGCAAAATTGAATCAGCCTAAATATTTTTATCAAGTTACTTTTGATAAGCCTGGAGGATTAGTAATGCCAATTATTGTTGAATTGACTTATGAAGATGGCTCTACAGAAACACAAACTTTCCCAGCTCAAATATGGAGAATGAATGACAAGGAAGTTAGTCGAACTTTTGCTTGTCAAAAAGAGATTGCTAAAATTCAAATTGACCCAAAATTAGAAACAGCAGATATTGATACCTCAAATAATACTTGGCCAAAAGAAGAAGTAAAATCAAAATTTGATTAAGAAGTTTGTAACTTTGCAATTCATTAAATATCAAAGATTATGTTTGGAATAGGAGGAGGAGAATTCATCTTCATCATTTTTGTAGCACTTATGCTTTTTGGAACAGATAAGTTGCCTGAAGCGGCTCGTACTTTTGGTAAAATTATGGCAAATTTAAAACATGCTACAAATGAAATAAAAACAGAAATTCAAAAAAGTGCTGATGTTCAAGAAATAAGTGACTCTTTAAAACAAGTTACCTCGTCGTTTACAGAAGAAGTTGCTAAAGTGAAAGAAAGTGTAGTACCACCAAATTTAGGCATGGGAGAAGATGTTTTTAAAGGGGCAACCGAAACCTTTGCAAAGGCAAAGGATGACATTGAAGATATAACAGGACCTGTTAAACGTCAAATGTAATGTTGGATAAAATAATTGCTTTAGATAAAGAATTATTGATTTTTTTGAATGGATTGGGTTCTCCAACATTTGATAATTTGTGGTTGATGATTACCAAACAATTTTATTGGACTCCATTTTTTCTTTTTTTGGCTTACTTAGTTTATAAAAAAATGGGAATAAAGAAATTGGGAATTATAATTCTTTTTATTGCTGTTATTTTGTTGTGTTGCAATACTTGTGTTGAATTTTTCAAAACTTCTGTTCATAGAATACGCCCGTGTAATGATTCTGAGATCAAACATATTATAAGAATTGTACATCAAACTGATACCTATAGCTTTTTTTCTGGACATGCCTCCAATTCGATGGCAACAATGCTATTTTTGTATTTAATTTTAAAAAAATACTATAAATATATCTTTTTGATATTCCTCTATCCATTGATTTTTGCCTACAGTCGCATCTATCTTGGAGTTCATTTTCCAACAGATATTTTAATGGGCTACATTTTTGGTGCTTCTTTTGGGGTGCTTTTTTATGCTGTTTATAAAAAATACTTCTCCAAAATTAAAGCACTCTAGTTACCGTCAACCCATCACGAATAGGCAATAAAACAGTTTCTACTCTAGGGTCGGCATTCACAATTTGATTGTATTCCAATAAAATTTTTGTACTCGTATCTTTTGGATTTAACTTTTCCAAAACCTTTCCACTCCAAAGCACATTGTCTGAAAGAATAATTCCTCCTTGGCTCATCATCGGAACTATCATATTAAAATAATTTATATAATTTTCCTTATCAGCATCAATAAAAACTAAATCATATCTTTTATTTAAAGTTGGAATAATTTCCAACGCATCTCCCAAATGTGCAGTAATTTGATTTTTCCAAGGTGATAAATCAAAATATTTTTGCTGAATAGTGACCAATTCTTTTTTAATATCAATGGTGTCTAAGGTCCCCTCTTTTGATAAACCTTCTGCTAAACACAAAGCAGCATAGCCCGTATAGGTACCAATTTCAAGAATATGCTTTGGGTGAATAATTTTTGATAACATACTCAACACACGACCTTGAAAATGCCCACTCAACATTCTGGGTTGCAGAATTTTTTGATGCGTTTCCTTAAATAATTTCACCAACAATTCTGGTTCGTGTTGCGAATGTTGTTCTACGTAGTTTTCCAATTCTTCTGAGATGAAATGCATTTTATTCTAATTTTTGGACAAATTTACAAATAACCCAACGCAAATAACCAAATCAACAAATTGTTTTACCTTTGCTCAATGATGGAGAAAAAAGACATACGAGCTATATCCAAAGAGCAACTTAGAGATTTTTTTGTTGCCAACGGTGATAAGCCTTTTCGTGGCAATCAAGTTTATGAGTGGTTATGGAGTAAAGGAGCGCATAGTTTTGAAGACATGACGAATGTTTCTAAGGAAACTCGTGCAATGCTCGAAGCTAATTTTGTCATCAATCATATCAAAGTAGATCAAATGCAACGCAGTGAAGATGGAACAGTGAAAAATGCTGTCCGATTGCATGATGGATTAGTGGTGGAGAGTGTGTTAATTCCTACTAATACTCGAACTACAGCTTGTGTTTCGTCTCAAGTAGGTTGTAGTTTGGATTGTAATTTTTGTGCTACAGCCCGGTTGAAAAGAATGCGAAATTTAGAGCCTGGCGAAATTTACGACCAGGTACTTGCCATCGATAATGAAAGTAAATTGTATCACAATCGTCCGCTTTCTAATATTGTTTTTATGGGGATGGGGGAGCCATTGATGAATTATAACAATGTTATCAAAGCCATAGATAGGATCACTTCAGAGGAAGGTTTAGCGATGTCTCCAAAACGAATCACTGTTTCTACTTCTGGAATTCCCAAAATGATTAAAAAGATGGCGGATGATGAGGTCAAATTTAAATTGGCAGTGTCCTTACATTCGGCTATTGACGATGTTCGGGCACGAATTATGCCGTTCAGTAAAAACTTTCCACTAGCCGAATTACGGGAATCGTTAGAATATTGGTATCGAAAAACCAAAAGCAAAATCACTTATGAATATGTGGTTTGGGGAGGAATTAACGACAATCAAGAAGCCGTCGATGCTTTAGTGAAATTTTGTAAATATGTTCCGTGTAAGGTTAATTTAATTGAATACAATCCGATTGATGATGGAGAATTTCAGCAAGCATCCGATGAAGCCATCAATTTATACATTAAAGAATTATCTAAGCACAATATAGTAGCTAAATTGAGACGCAGTAGAGGAAAAGATATTGATGCTGCTTGTGGTCAATTGGCAAATAAATCATAGCTCCCTTTTTTATTTACTTAGTACTTTCATGTTCCTAAGTTAGATTTAATTCCGTCACAAATGATATTATATTAAAGAAATTTAATAATTTATCATAGAAATTTATAGAAAAGGGATCGTCACTTGTACTAAATCAGAGGATTTATTTTTTTAAATTTGATCAAAATAGTTAAATAATTGACTTAAATTTGTGAAGGTATTTACCGTTTCCGGAATTAAATTAAATAAAAAAAACGTCCTAAATTTTGGACGTTTTTCTTTTATTAAATAAAGCAGATGAATTTAGAATGTGTGACTTACAGCAGTTCCGCCATCAATTGAAACGGTATAAATGTTGTCACAAGTACCTGATCCATAGTCAATATCAGCATAGTGATTTGTATTGCTGATATGAATTGTTCCTTGTACTAATTTGTTTACAGGACAATTAGCGATGTCAAATTTCAAAGGATTTGTAATAGTTAAATTGTGAGAGTTTCCATCAGGTTTAGTTGTTGTCCAAGTTCCGCTTACCAAATAAATATTATCATCCATAGTAACCGTTGTGAAACCAGCAATAAGTTCTCTTGTTCTAGTCCCTACTCTTGTATATGTTCCTAAAGTTGGGAAAGTAACTGACATATTCATGTCCATTACGTATACAGGGTGAGGAGTGGCTAAAGCAGAAGTAGCTTGTTTAGTTCTAGTAATGGTTCTCGTACCTTGAACTAAATTATCGTTGTGATAAAAATTATTGAATGAATATGTGATAACATAAGATTGATCTGTAAAGTTTACACTTCCGCTAACTATAATTTGTCCTTTTAAAACGTTTCCGTTTGGCATTGCACATCCTGTAGTTCCAAAATCTACAGTTCTAGTCCAAGTGTTTCCAGTAACAACTAATGTTGATGTAGCACAAGCAGGTAATACTGATTCTGATGCAGCAGATGATTTTCCTGTTGCTGAAGTGTTTTGAGCAAAATATTGCGACTCAACTACGTCTTCCACATCGTTAGAAACTTGATCCATTTTTGCATGAGTAGCAACATCAGTTGAAGAAATACCTTGATCAGTACTACTTTGACTATCTTTCGAACAACTAACCGTGAACAAAGACAAAACTAATCCTAGAAATAAAATTTTTGTTTTCATATTTACTTTTTTTTAATGGTTGTGAACTGTTTGACTACAATACTACAAAAAGGTTTAATACGTTTGTAAATTATTTTTCAAATTGTATGATTGTTGTATCTTTGAGCAATAATGAATATAACTTCACAAATAAAACAGTCCATTCAGAAGGAAATGGAACTTTTCGAAAAAAAGTTCTATGAATCTATGTCTTCTAAAGTAGCCTTATTAAATAGAATCACTTATTATATTGTGAATAGAAAAGGAAAACAAATGCGGCCTATGTTTGTTTTCTTAACTGCTAAAATGATTTCGGGAGGAACTGTTGAGGAGCGAACATATCGTGGAGCTTGTGTTATTGAATTAATTCACACCGCAACTTTAGTACATGATGATGTGGTAGATGATAGTAATCGTCGCCGCGGGTTTTTCTCAATCAATGCACTCTGGAAAAATAAAATTGCTGTTTTAGTAGGTGATTATTTGCTGTCTAAGGGATTGTTACTTTCTATAGATCATGGTGATTTTGATTTACTTCGAATAATTTCTGTAGCTGTTCGAGAAATGAGTGAAGGTGAATTACTTCAAATTGAAAAAGCCAGAAGATTAGATATTACAGAAGAGATTTACTACGAAATCATCCGTCAAAAAACGGCCACCTTGATAGCGGCGTGTTGTGCTCTTGGAGCCAAGTCGGTATCCAATGATGAAGTGCAAGTAGAAACCATGCGTAAATTTGGAGAGTTAATAGGTATGGCTTTTCAAATTAAAGATGACTTATTTGACTATACGGATGAGGCTATTGGTAAACCAACAGGAATTGATATTAAAGAGCAAAAAATGACTTTGCCATTGATTTATGCTTTGAACAATTGTTCGGATAAAGAAAAGAGTTGGTGTATAAATTCTATCAAAAACCACAATAAAGATAAAAAACGTGTTAAGGAAGTAATACAATTTGTAAAAGATAAAAATGGATTATTCTATGCCGAACAAAAAATGGCACAATTCCAACAAGAAGCACTTGCTTTGATTCAAAATTTTCCAAATTCTATTTATAAAGAAAGTTTAACCTTAATGGTTAATTACGTCATTGATAGAAAAAAATAATCAATATCAATTTAAAATGTTATTTATAGAGACATAATAAATTGCGTCTTTTTTTATAATAAAATCCGTATTTTTACCATCTTTCAAAATAGTTTATGATTTTCTAAAAACCTAAAATTGATAACCAAAGAGACCATAGATAAAGTATACGAAGCGGCTAGAGTGGAAGAAGTCATTGGTGATTTTGTACAATTAAAGCGCGCCGGTAGTAACTTCAAAGGGTTGAGCCCATTTTCTGATGAACGCTCACCTTCTTTCATGGTTTCACCTGCTAAAGGAATTTGGAAAGATTTTAGTTCTGGAAAAGGGGGGAATGCTATTGCTTTTATCATGGAGCATTCTCAGTTCACTTATCCAGAGGCCATTCGATATTTAGCCAAAAAATACAATATTGAAGTAGAAGAAACAGAGCTTTCGGATGAGGATAAAGTAGTTGCCAACGAACGAGAAAGTTTGTTTTTGGTTTCTGAATTTGCATCCAAATATTTTCAAGACATTTTATTTAATTCAGAAGAAGGAAAAGCTATTGCACTTTCCTATTTTAAAGAGCGCGGATTCACTAATGATACCATCAAAAAATTTAGTTTAGGATATTCGCCTTCAACTTGGGATGCATTGACCAAAGAAGCCCTTGGAAAGGGATATAAATTAGAATTTTTAGAAAAAACAGGATTGACAATTGTTGGCGAAGACAAGCAATTTGATCGATTTAAAGGACGTGTGATGTTTCCAATTCAATCCATGTCGGGTCGTGTTTTAGGTTTTGGAGGACGTATTTTAACCAATGATAAAAAAGCTGCAAAATATTTAAATTCTCCCGAAAGCGATTTGTATCATAAGAGTAAAGTCTTGTATGGAATTTTTCATGCCAAACAATCAATCGCCAAATTAGATAATTGTTATTTGGTTGAAGGTTATACCGATGTAATTCAAATGCATCAAACGGGTATTGAAAATGTCGTTGCATCATCAGGTACGGCTTTAACACCCGATCAAATAAGATTGATAAACAGATTAACCAAAAATGTCACAGTGCTTTTTGATGGTGATGCCGCTGGATTGCGCGCCTCCATTCGCGGAATAGATTTGATTTTAGAAGAAGGGATGAATGTAAAAGTCTGTACTTTCCCAGATGGTGAGGATCCGGATAGTTTTGCTAAGAAAACACCCTCGCAAGATTTGATACAATATTTAGAGGAGAATGCAATGGATTTTATTCAATTCAAAGCATCCCTCTTAATGAAAGATGCCAAGAATGACCCTATCAAAAAAGCTGACTTAATTCGGGATATGGTGGCAAGTATTTCTAAAATTCCAGATAGAATTAAACGGGAAGTTTATATTAAAGAAACTTCCAGAATTATGGATATTTCAGAAGATGTGCTTTTTAATACCTTGGCACAATTAGTTAAAAAAGATATTTCTGATTTAGGTAAAAAGCAAAAAGATGATCAAACCACATTTGAAGTTCATAAAAACGAAAATACTGCTGCAGTAGCTAATATTGATATTCAATATGAATTGGAGCATAAAATCATCGAGATTCTTTTAATTTATGGAGATGTTGAAGATGAATTTGAAGATGTTTTATTAAAAGCCAATGAAGCTGGTGAAATGGCTGAAGTTAAAGAAAGTAATAAATATAAAGTCTATCAACGAATTTATTTAAGCCTTCAAGAAGATGAAACAGAATTGGCTAATCCATTGTTTAGATCTATTTATAATGATTTGATTACTTATTTTAATCATAATGAAAAATTTGAATTGGAAAAATATTTATCACAACTTTCTCCTGAAATGGCGCAAGAAGTCACTTCGATTTTAATGAATGATGAAAGATATTCTTTAGATAATTGGGAAGCAAAAAATATTTTTGTGAAAGCTAAAGATAAAACGATAGTTCAATATGTTTCTGAAACTGTTTTAACGTTAAGGTGGTTATTAGTAAGTAAAATAATTAAAGAATTGCAACTGTCCGTATCAAATGATTCAGAAGTAGACAATAATGAAATATTATTAGGGGTTAGAGATTATAATGAGCTAACGAATATGTTCTCAAAGAGACTAGGAAGAGTCATTTCAAGACACAATTAATTATTTCTCAAAAAAAATCCAATCATGTAGATTGGATTTTGGAATTTAAAAGGTCTTTATACAATGTCCAAAGTCTTAGCTTTGTTTACCAAATCAACTAAATTAGTTACATTTAGTTTTTGTAAAAGTCTCAACTTATATGTACTTATGGTTTTTTCGTTTAATCCTAATACTTTTGATATTTCGTTGTTTTTCTTTCCATCGCAAAGATAACGTAATACTTCAATTTCTCTGTTGGATAATTTTCTGTAAAGACGTTCGCTTTTGTTTTGTTTAGCTATAAGGGCCAAATTTTTCTTGATGCTATCACTTAGCATTATAATGCCTTGATGAACCCTTATAATCGTAGTACCGAGGGTTTCTAATTTAGCAGATTTATGAACAAAACCTGCTACTCCAGCTTTGATAGCATTTGGTGCATAAATTTGCTCATTCAAACTTGTGAAGATTAAAACTTTAGTACTTGGGAAATTTTTAATAATAGCTTTTAGTTCATATATGCTTTTTAACCCATCAAGTTCAAGATCAATAACTAGAACATTAATTTCTTTATTTCTAAGAGCATCAGGTACCATGTAGAAACTTCCAACGTTAGATACCACCGATATTTCAGGATGATCTTTAAAATATGATTTTACGCCGTAATGAACCACTGGGTAATTATCGGCAAGACAAACATTTATCATAATTTTAATTTTTTGGAAACAAAATTTATAATTAAGTGTAAAGTTAATTAAAAAAAGAGAATAATATCTTTTTTTATATAATTTTATTTGTAAGAATTTGGAATTTCACAAACAGGAATAGACACCATCTTGTGTTTATTAGCATTGTTGAGTTTTTTATAAATTTCAAAAACTTCTTTATCTCTTCCTATAAATTTTTCGGAAATACTTCCTTTCTCATCTTCTAGCATAGCCCATTCTAATTCGTCATAAGTGGCTCCAAGCTGATCTTCATCAGTCCTATTATCTCCAAATAAACCATCAGTTGGAGCGGCTTTTTGTATTGATTCTGGGATTTCTAAATATTGTCCAAGCGAATAAACATCGCTTTTCATTAAATCAGCAATTGGACTAATATCAACACCACCATCTCCATATTTTGTATAAAAACCAACTCCAAAATCTTCTACTTTATTGCCAGTTCCTGCAACTAAATACCCATGAATCCCTGCAAAATAATATAAAGTTGTCATACGTAATCGTGCTCGGGTATTAGCAAGTGACAAATAATATTTTGCTTCATTTTCACTTTTTTGAACTTCTGACATAAAGGATTCATAAATTGGAGTTAAATTTGTTTCTACTTTACTTACATTAGGAAATTTTTTTTGAAGTTTATTAATATGTTCACGACCTCTGCTGATTTGATTTTCATCTTGATGTATTGGCATTTCTACACATAATGTTGGCAAACTAGTTTGAGCACAGAGTGTAGAAGTTACTGCCGAATCAACTCCCCCTGAAATTCCAACAACGAAACCATCAACTTTCGCTTTATTTGCATAAGTTTTTAACCAATTAACAATATATGTATTTACTTTTTCTACCTGAATTGTACTTTTTTTACTCATGTTTTAAGGATGATTTAGGATTTCGTAATGTATATTTGCAAAAATATTAAATTTTAAGATGAAAAAATATATTTATATCATCACAATTGGACTTTTGTTTTTTTCATGTAATAAAAAAAACAAAATAGAAAAAGCGGTAGAAGAAATTCCTGTATCTATAAAAACACATCGTTTCGAGCAAGCTTTTTTTGATGCAAAACCAGAAGATTTAGCTAAAGTAAAATCACTATACCCTGATTTTTTCCCTGTTGGAACCCCAGATAATGTTTGGATTGAGAAGATGAAAAATCCGCAGTGGAGAGAATTATATTTGGAGGTTGAAAAAAAATATAAAAATTTTAATACTCAACAAGTGGAGATAGAAGATTTATTTAAACATATAAAATATTATTTTCCCACAGTAATTACCCCTCAGATTTATACTGCTATTGGTGAGATGGATTATTTAAATAAGACAATTTATGCACATGATAAATTAATAATTGCTTTGGAATTGTATTTAGGTAAAGAACATAAATTTTATACTTCAGAATTTCCAGAATATTTGCGACAAAATTTTGAGCAAAGACAAATGATGCCAGATATAGTATCTAGTTTTGCATTTGGAATTTTGCCAGTAACAAAAGACAAAGAATTATTGACATTAATGATTAATTCAGGGAAAGAATTATATCTTAAAGATATTTTGTTGCCAGAGTATAAAGATGATGAAAAAATAGGATACACTGATAAACAAATAAAATTTTGTCAAGAAAATGAAAGTTATATGTGGGAATTTTTTGTGAGCAATAAAATGCTGTATAGTACTGATTCAAAGCTACCAAATCGATTTATAAATTTAGCTCCGTTTTCTAAATTTTATTTAGAAATTGATAATGAAACACCTGGAAGAGTTGGTCAATGGATTGGATGGCAAATCGTTCGTTCTTTCATGGAAAATAACGAAGTTAGTGTCCAACAAATGTTAAAAATGAATGCTAAAGAAATTTTTGAAATGTCAAAATATAAACCAAAAAAAAATGAGTAATAATACCACTTCGGAAATAAAATTTCACATAGAATTAGACGAAAATAAGGTTCCAGATAAGCTTTCATGGACAGCTAGAGATGGCGGTATTGTTAATGAAGAAGCAAAAGCAATTATGTTATCAATATGGAATAGTAAAAACAAAGAAACGTTGCGGATTGATTTATGGACAAAAGATATGCCTGTAGATGAAATGAAAATTTTCTTTCATCAAACATTAGTAGCAATGGCAGACACCTATGATAAAGCAACTCAAGACGATAAAATGTCGGCCACTATGAGAGATTTTTGTGACTATTTTGCAGAAAAATTGGAGTTGAAATAATAACAAAAAGTTCTAAAAAAACTTTTTGTTATTAAAACTCGTTCAAATCTTTATAGACATCAACGTTAATTTCTTCAATGTAGTTTAGGAGTAAATCTTTACCTGTTCCTTCTGTTGCTGAGGTAACAAAGTAGGGAGGTATTTCTTCCCAATTGTTAGCATGAAGTTGTTTTTTATAAGCTGCAATATGTGAATCTATTTTTGTTTTACTTATTTTATCTGCTTTGGTAAAAATGATGCAAAAAGGAATTTCTGTTTCTCCAAGATATTCTATAAATTCTAAATCTATTTTCTGCGCTTCAAGACGAATATCAATTAATACAAAAGCGCAAACCAATTGTTGCCTGTTTTCAAAATAATCAGTAATAAATTCTTGAAAAACTTGCTTGGTTTTTTTAGAAACTCTAGCATATCCATATCCTGGTAAGTCAACTAGAAACCAATTAGAATTAATTTTGAAATGATTTATTAATTGTGTTTTACCTGGTTTTCCAGAGGTTTTAGCTAAATTTTTATGATTGGTGATCATATTAATTAGTGATGATTTCCCAACATTAGAACGACCAATAAACGCGTATTCTGGCAAACGTTCTGTTGGGCATTTGCTTACATCAGAATTGCTAATAATAAACTCGGCAGAGGTGATTTTCATAGTTAGATAATTGAATGATGGTGTTTTAAAGTTTCGCTTTTTTCATTCAACCATACTTCAAGTAATCTGTTAAATTCGTCTGGGTGTTCCATCATCGCAGCATGTCCACATTTGTCTATCCAATACAATGTAGAGTTTGGCAGTAAATTGTCAAATTCTACGGCTACTTCTGGAGGAGTTACGGTATCATTTTTGCCCCAAATTATGCAAGTAGGGACATGCATTTTTGGTAAATCTTTAGCCATATTATGTCTTATGGCGCTTTTAGCAATTGTTAGTGTTTTTATTAGTTTAATGCGGTCATTTGCCATTGCATAAACTTCATCGACTATTTCTTTTGTTGCTATTTTTGGATCATAAAAAACGGCTTCTGCTTTTTTCTGAATATAATCATAATCGCCTCTTCTTGGATAACTATCACCCATTGCGCTTTCATATAATCCAGAACTTCCTGTTATTACAAGGCCGAGCATTTTTTCAGGATACATTTTTGTATGATATAAAGCGATGTGGCCACCAAGTGAATTTCCTAGTAAAATAACTCTTTCATAACCTTTAAAAGTAATGAAATCTTTAACGTATTTAGCAAAAGCTTTAACATTAGTTTTTAAAATATTTTGGGTATAAATTGGCAGCTCTGGAATAACAATTTTATACCCCTTTTGTGAGAAATAATTGGCAACTCCATCAAAGTTACTTAGTCCTCCCATTAAGCCATGCAAAATAACTATTGGGGTACCTTCTCCAAGTTCTAAATAACTGTATCGACCTTCTTTTTTAATGATTCTATTCATTTTAAAAACTCATTTTTTCAATTGTTACAAATATAGGGTTTTATCTATAAAAACATAGTGCTTACCTAAATATTTAGTGGATAAAATGAGCTTGTCACATTTGATTTTAAAGAAAATATAAGGGTTTAATGGTCAGCGTTTTCAAATAGTTATTTCGTATTATCATTTCAATGTTTTGGATTGAATTTATATTTTCAATAAATCTTCCTCATTCCTTTTGTTTTGAAAAGTGAAATGATTGTTAATCACAATCAATTTTAACCAACTAAAGTTAAGTTATAAAACTAATAAAGTGGTAAAACTTATTAACAAAGTGGTATTAAGTGGTAAAAGGTGGTAAAATATTTTATATTTTTGCTCAAATCATTTAATAATTAAGTTTTTGAACTCAATAATTGGAACATACGAGTGTAAAGTTGATGCTAAAGGGAGGTTGCTATTGCCATCACCTTTCAAAAAGCAGTTGGCCGCTTCGCTTCAAGATGGTTTTGTCTTGAAACGTTCTGTATTTCAACCTTGTTTGGAGCTGTATCCAATGAAAGAATGGGATTTAATGATGATGAAAATCAATAAACTTAACCGTTTTGTGAAAAAAAATAACGATTTTATTCGTCGTTTTACTGCAGGTGTGAAAGTAGTTGAGATTGATAATTTGGGACGACTGTTAGTTTCAAAAGATTTAACAACTTTTGCTCAAATATCTAAAGACGTTGTTCTTTCATCGGCTGTTAATATTATTGAAATCTGGGATAAGGATTTGTATGAAAAAGCTATTGATGATTCTGTCGTTGATTTTGCTGATTTGGCGGAAGATGTAATGGGTAATGTAAATGACGACGAAAATGGAATATCATAATCCCGTTTTATTGAAAGAAACAGTTGATGGTTTGAATATCAAACCTGATGGAGTTTATGTAGATGTCACTTTTGGTGGAGGCGGACATTCTAAAGAGATTTTACGCCGTTTAGGGGTTAATGGGAAATTATTTGGATTTGATCAAGATGAAGATGCATGGGTAAATGCATTAACTGACGAAAGGTTTATTTTAATTCAAGAAAATTTTAGATATATCAAACGATTTTTAAGGTTTCATGGAATAAAACAAGTTGATGGAGTTTTAGCTGATTTAGGTGTTTCATCACATCAGTTTGATGTTCCGGAAAGAGGTTTTTCTACTCGATTTGATGCCGATTTGGATATGCGAATGAGTAAGAGAAATGAGTTAGATGCTTTCAAAGTGATAAATGAATATGATGATATTAATTTAAAAAGAATTTTTTCGGACTATGGAGAATTGAAAATTGCTCCAGTTTTAGCAAGAACAATTATCGAAGCGAGAGAATATAAGCTTATTAGTACAACAGAAGAATTGAAATCTGTATTGCAACGTTTTTTGCCAGAACAATTTAAAAATAAAGTATTAGCACAAATCTATCAAGCAATTAGAATTGAAGTAAATCAGGAAATGGATGTTTTGAAAGAATTTTTAGAACAATCTTTAGAAATATTAAAGCCAGAGGGGAGATTAAGTGTAATATCATATCACTCATTAGAAGATCGATTAGTGAAGAGGTTTATGAAAAATGGAATGTTTGAAGGAGAACCAGAGCGCGATTTTTTTGGGAATTTTTCAGTTCCCTTTACTTTAATAGGAAAGTTAATAGTTCCATCAGAAGAAGAAATTAAAATCAATAACAGAGCTAGAAGTGCTAAGTTGAGAATTGCAGAGAAAAAGTAATGAAAGGAGGAGTTTACAACATATTAAAAGCAAGATTTCTTGTAAATGAAGATGCTACAAAAAATTGGCGATTCATACTTTTTATAGTTGTTTTGGCTATTATTATGATTGCGAATTCACACCGATTTGATGAAAAAATATATAGAATTAGTGATTTAACAAATGAAGTTAAAGAATTGCGTTCCGAATTTGTAGATCGTCGTTCTGAATTAATGAAGTTGAGAATGGAATCAACAGTTTCAGAGAAAATGGAAAGTAGAGGAATTTTTTCATCTCAAGTTCCACCACAGAAAATCAAAGTAAAAAAAACAGAAGAAAAAGGGTTGTTAAAAAAACTATGGCATTAGAAGATAAACATATCTCATATAGGATTTACTTGGTTGCATTTGCTATTTTTTTGGTAGCGATTGCAATTGCAGTAAAACTAACCAACATTCAATGGGTTGAGGGTGATTATTATAGAAAGTTAGCTAAAGATAGAACTGTTAAAACCTTTGTAATTCCTGCAAATAAAGGAAATATATATTCAGCCGATGGTAGTTTGTTGGCAACTTCAATTCCTAATTATACCATTAGATTTGATGCTGTAGCTCCAAAAACAATTGATTTTGACTCAAAAGTGGATTCATTAGCCGTGAGTTTATCTAAACTTTTAGGAAAACCAGCCGCTTTTTATAATTCATTATTAAGAACTGCTCGGGCAAATAAAAGTAGATATACTTTAATTGCTGAAAATTTGAGTTATACAGAATATTCTAAAATTAAAAAAATGCCTCTTTTTAATAAAGGTGCCTATAAAGGAGGAATTATTGTAGAACAAGAAACAGTCCGTGAGCATCCAATAGGTCAAATTGCAGAGAGGACTATTGGTTATGATAAAGTCGATGAAGACGGATTTAGAAAACGAGTGGGAATTGAAGGAGCATTTGGGAAATATCTTAACGGAACAGACGGAAAAGTTTTGAAACAAAAAATTGCTAAAGGGCAATGGAAACCAATTCGGGATATTAATGAAGTTGATCCTCAAGATGGGTACGATGTAATTTCTACTATTGATGTTTATATTCAAGATATTGCACATCATGCACTTTTAAAACAATTACAAGAATATGAAGCAGAGCATGGTTGTGTGGTGGTAATGGAAACAAAAACAGGTCAGGTTAAAGCTATTTCGAATCTTGGAAGAGATGAAAAATCAGGTAACTATTATGAAACAATAAACTATGCGGTTGCTGAAGCACATGAACCAGGGTCAACATTTAAATTAATTGATATGATTGCTTTACTAGATGATCATAAAATAGATACTAGTAAAGTGTTTGATAGTCATGGTGGTATAATTGATTTTAAAGGGAAAAAGGTGCGTGATTCACATGATGGAGGTTATGGAAAAATATCTTTAGCTAGAGGTTTCGAAGTTTCATCAAATACAGTAATGGTTCAATCTGTCTATGAAAATTATAAAGACAATCCAAAAGAATTTGTTGATAGAATTGATAGAATGGGTTTGAATAAACCTCTGGGGTTGCCTTTTCAAGGAGAAGGTAATCCAAGAATTCCTCAGCCATCAGATAAAAACTGGAGTGCTTTGTCATTGCCATGGATGGCTTTTGGATATGGAGTTGCAGTAACGCCATTGCAAACATTAACCTTATATAATGCCATTGCAAATAATGGAGAAATGGTTAAGCCACAATTTGTTTCTGAAATTAAAGAATGGAATAAAACCATCAAAAAATACGACAAACAAGTAATCAACCCAAAGATTTGTTCAGATGAGACGATTAAGAAGTTGAGAGCAATAATGCAAAATGTAGTTAAAAGAGGAACTGCAGCAAAATTGTACTCTAAAGATTTTTCAATGGCAGGGAAGACGGGGACAGCGCAGGCAGGATATGGTACAAATGGTGGTTTAGACAAACATTATATTTCTTCTTTTGTAGGTTATTTTCCAGCAGAAAACCCTAAATATTCATGTATTGTAGTGGTTCATAAACCAAACACTTCAAAAAATAATTATTATGGTGCCGATGTTGCGGGACCTGTTTTTAAAAGGATAGCACAAAAAATATTTACTGATGTTCCTTCAACAAATGAAATCAACAACATTGATAGAAAAATTGCAAAGCAAGAAACAAAATATGTTGAAGATTATACAAAAGTACAGGACATAAATACTATTCCCGATTTAAAAGGTATGCCAGGAATGGATGCTGTTGCGATAGTAGGCAATTTAGGGTTAAAAGTAATTGTAAAAGGGATTGGTAAAGTGAAAAGTCAATCTATTCAAGCAGGCCAACCAGTAATTAAGAATTCAACTATAACATTAGAATTATTGTGATTGTTTTAAAAGACATATTATATAAAGTATCCATTGAAGCTGTAAAGGGTTCAACAGAAATCGCTGTGAATAAAATTGAGTTTGATTCAAGAAAAGTTCAGGAAAACGATGTTTTTGTTGCTATAAGAGGCACACTTTCTAATGGGCATGATTTCATTGAGAAAGCTCTCAATCTTGGAGCTGTTGTTGTTATTTGTGATACACTTCCAGATGTTATCGTTACAGGAATTACTTATATTCAGGTTAAAGACACCAATTCGGCTTTAGCTTTTATGGCTAATAACTATTACGATAATCCATCTTCTAAATTAAAATTAGTTGGGATTACAGGGACTAATGGTAAAACAACTGTAGCATCTCTTTTGTATCAATTATTTAAAAAAGCGGGATATAAAGTAGGTTTACTTTCAACTGTGAAAATAATGGTTGATGAAGTGGAGCACATAGCTACCCATACAACTCCAGATTCTTTGACAATCAACTATTATTTAAATGAAATGGTAGCGATTGGTTGTGAATACTGTTTTATGGAAGTGAGTTCTCATGGGATCCACCAAAAAAGAACCGAAGGATTACACTTTGAAGGTGGGGTTTTTACCAATTTATCACATGATCATTTAGATTATCATCCCTCTTTTGCAGAATACAGAGATGTTAAAAAATCATTTTTCGATCATCTGCCTAAAACGGCATTTGCGTTAACCAACATTGACGATAAGAATGGTTTAGTAATGTTACAAAACACTTATGCTAAAAAATTGACTTACGCGCTAAAGTCTTACGCTGATTATAAAGCTCAAATTTTAGAAAATCAATTATCAGGTTTGCTTTTAAAAATAAATGAAAATGAAGTTTGGGTAAAACTAATTGGGACTTTCAACGCATATAATTTATTAGCAATTTATGGAACGGCAGTTCAATTGGGTGTAGAAAGTTTTGAAGCATTACGATTATTATCGGAATTAGAAAGTGTTTCCGGTCGTTTTCAATTTATTGTTTCTAATAAAAAAATCACTGCAATTGTTGATTATGCTCATACACCGGATGCTTTGGAAAATGTGCTGAAAACCATTAATGACATCCGTACTAAAAATGAACAATTGATTACTGTTGTTGGTTGTGGTGGTGATAGAGATAAAACAAAAAGACCTATTATGGCTAATATTGCTACACAAATGAGTGATAAAGCAATCATTACTTCAGATAATCCAAGAACCGAAAATCCAGCAACCATAATTGCTGAAATGGAAGCCGGAGTAGAACCTCAGAATTTCAAAAAATCACTTTCTATAGAAGATAGAAAACAAGCAATAAAAACTGCGTGTCAATTAGCGAATCCAAATGATATTATTCTAATTGCAGGAAAAGGACACGAAACTTATCAAGAAATTAATGGCGTTCGCCATGATTTTGATGACATGAAAATAGTTAAGGAATTTTTAGAACAATTAAACAAGTAACACAACAAACCTAACCAATATGTTATACTACTTATTTGAATATTTAGACAAAACTTTGGATGTCCCTGGTGCTGGAGTTTTTCAATACATTACATTTCGTTCTGCATTAGCGTTGATATTCTCATTGATGATTTCTACTATTTATGGTAAAAAAATCATTATGTTTTTAAGAAAGCAACAAGTTGGAGAAACAGTTCGTGAATTGGGATTAGCTGGGCAAACTCAAAAAGCAGGAACGCCAACAATGGGAGGGTTAATCATAATAATTGCGACTTTAATTCCAGTTTTGTTATTAACAAAATTGAATAATATTTATATCATTCTTTTAATAGTGACTACAATTTGGATGGGGACTATTGGATTTATTGATGATTATATTAAGATTTTCAAAAAAGACAAACAAGGATTAAAAGGGATTTTCAAAGTTATTGGCCAAGTTGGGTTAGGTATAATTGTAGGCTCAGTATTATATTTCAGTCCTGCAGTTACCGTTAGGGAAAAATCTTCTAGACCTATTACATTTAATCAAAGTGAAAGTGTAATAAGTCAATCCGATAAAGAAATAAAATCGACTACAACCACAATTCCATTCATGAAAAATAATGAGTTGGATTATGCAAAAATTATTGCTTGGACAGGTGATGGTTATGAAAAATGGGCTTGGTTAGTCTTTATTCCAATAGTTATTTTCATCATTACAGCAGTTTCAAACGGTGCTAATCTTACAGATGGAATAGATGGATTGGCAGCAGGAACATCAGCAATTTCAGTTCTCGCCCTCGGGATTTTCACATTCGTATCGGGTAATATTATTTTATCAAGCTATCTAAATGTCATGTACATTCCTAATTCTGGTGAAATGACAGTTTTTATTGCAGCATTTGTTGGAGCATTAGTTGGGTTTCTTTGGTACAATTCTTATCCAGCTTCAGTATTTATGGGTGACACAGGAAGTTTAACTATTGGAGGGATAATAGCCGTTTTGGCAATTTCAGTTAGGAAAGAATTGTTACTTCCAGTTTTATGTGCCATTTTCTTTGCCGAAACTTTTTCAGTGGTTTTACAAGTATCTTATTTTAAATATACTAAAAAACGTTTTGGAGAAGGAAGAAGAATCTTCTTAATGTCTCCGTTGCACCATCATTACCAAAAGAAAGGCTATCACGAAAGTAAAATTGTAACTCGTTTTTGGATTGTAACTATTTTGTTAGCTATTGTAGCAATCGCAACATTAAAACTAAGATAATGTTAAGGTTAGTAGTTTTAGGTGGAGGCGAAAGTGGAGTAGGGACAGCCATTTTAGGAAAGAAAAAAGGATACGACGTTTTTGTTTCTGATTTCGGAAAAATAAAGGAAAATTATAAAGAAGTTCTTATAATTAATGGAATACAATGGGAAGATGAACAGCATACAGAAGAATTAATTCTGAATGCTGATGTTGTAATGAAAAGCCCTGGAATACCTGATAAAGCTCCGATAATTAAAAAGTTGTTAGAGAAACAAATTACAGTTATTTCTGAAATTGAATTTGCATCACAATTTACCAATGCAATTACAATTGGAATCACTGGGAGTAATGGTAAAACCACAACTACATCATTAACCTATCATATTCTAAAACAAGCTGGGTTGAATGTAGGATTAGGTGGGAATATTGGAAAAAGTTTTGCGTGGCAAGTAGCCGAAGAAAATTATGAAGTGTATGTGTTAGAGTTAAGCAGTTTCCAATTAGACGGAATTATTAATTACAAACCACATATTGCTATTATTACAAACATAAGCCCAGATCATTTAGATAGATATGAGTATAAATATCAAAATTATATCAATTCTAAATTTAGAATAACAATGAATCAAACCGAAGAAGATTATCTTATTTACGATGCAGATGATGAGGCAATCAACGAATGGTTACAAAATAACAAAGTAAAAGCACAATTAATTCCTTTTTCAATTTCAAAAGCAGTTGAAAACGGAGCATTTTTAAATAACAATACTATGGAAATTAACATCAACGAAGAAGAATTTTTAATGGAAACATCTCAAATCGCACTTGAGGGAAAACATAACATGAAAAATGCAATGGCAGCTACTTCTGTCGCTCAACTGATGAAAATCAGAAAGCAAACTATTCGTGAGAGTTTGTCTAATTTTCAAGGAGTAGAACACCGTTTAGAAAAAGTCCTTAAAATTCAAAATGTACAATACATTAATGATAGCAAAGCTACCAATGTAAACGCAACATTTTTTGCTTTAGACAGCTTGACAACTCCAACGGTTTGGATTTTAGGAGGCGTTGATAAAGGAAACGATTATACGGAGTTAATGGCATTAGTTCATGAAAAAGTAAAAGCAATTATTTGCCTGGGAGTAGATAATAAAAAAATAATCGATGCTTTTGGAAATGTGGTTGACATGATGGTGGAAGTTGATAATATGCACGATGCGGTGAACACCGCAAGACACATCGCAGAAAAAGGAGATACGGTTTTATTATCACCAGCTTGTGCCAGTTTCGATTTATTTCAAAACTACGAAGACAGAGGAAATCAATTCAAAAGAGAAGTTAGGAATTTGTAATATTAAAAATGAAAGAGTTAATAAACAGTTTAAAAGGAGATAAAGTCATTTGGGCATTCGTGTCCCTTTTGGCGTTGTTTTCATTTATGCCTGTTTTTAGTGCTAGTAGTAATTTGGCATACATGCGTCACGGTTCTGGAAATGCTATAACGTATTTACTGAAACATGCCGTTCACATTTTCATCGGATTTATAATTATCTATCAAATACATAAAATTCCCTATCATTATTTTAGAGGAATTTCTAGAATTGCATTACCTATTGTATGGTTATTACTCATTTATACTTTAGTCAAAGGAACTGTTATTGAAGGAGCCAATGCCAGTCGTTGGATACAAATTCCGTTTATTGGAGTTTCGTTTCAAACATCAACTTTAGCAGCCATTGTTCTTTATGTTTACGTGGCTCGATATTTATCAAAATCCAGAGAAACACAACCGACATTCCAACAGTCATTCATCGAATTGTGGATTCCAGTTTTTATAACATTAATGTTAATACTACCAGCCAACTTTTCTACGGCAGCATTAATTTTTGCGATGGTAACGATGTTAACTTTTATTGGAAAATACCCATTAAAATATATCGGAATTATTATTGGAATGGGAATCGTGTCATTCGTATTTTTTATTTTAGTAGTTAAAGCTTTTCCAAATGCTTTTCCAAATCGTGTACAAACTTGGGAAAAACGTATTGGAAACTTTTTTAATAAAAATGATAATGCTAAAGATCCAGACGAATATTATCAAATAGAAAAAGCTAAAATAGCCATTGCATCAGGGGGTGTCTATGGACTTGGACCAGGAAAAAGTGTACAGAAAAACTTCTTGCCACAATCCTCTTCCGATTTTATTTTTGCGATTATTGTTGAAGAATATGGGCTTTTTGGAGCGATACTAATCTTGGGATTGTACATGCTTTTGTTATTCCGTTTTATAATTGCAGCACACAAAGCCAATTCGCTTTTCGGAAAACTCGTCGTAGTTGGACTCGGATTCCCAATTGTCTTTCAAGCTTTAATTAACATGGCGGTTGCAGTAGAATTATTGCCAGTTACGGGTCAGACATTACCCTTAATAAGTTCTGGAGGAAGTTCTATCTGGATGACGTGTATCGCTATCGGAATCATCTTAAGCGTGACCAAAAAAGAAGAAGAAATTGCCGAAGAATTAGCGGAAAAAGAAAAACGTGAAGAGGCCTTAAGAAAGCTAATTGATAAACAATTGCAAGAAGATGAAGAGGAAAATGAAGAGGATGAAAATCAAGAAAAAGTAAATCAAATGAAGGCTTCCATAAAAAATAAAATAATGGAAGACCAAGACGATTATTCTATTACAGAAAATCCAATGAAAGCAGTTTTAAATAAAAAATAAACTTTGTGACTTAGCGCCTCAGTGGCTGAAAATAACAATGAAAAAGTATAAATTCATATTAAGCGGTGGAGGAACAGGAGGACATATTTATCCTGCGGTGGCTATTGCCAATGAATTAAAATTGCGTTTTCCTGATTGCGAAATTCTATTTGTAGGAGCTCAAGATAAAATGGAAATGCAAAAAGTACCTCAAGCAGGATACACTATTGAAGGGTTATGGATTGCTGGTTTGCAACGAAAACTAACGTTACAAAATATGATGTTTCCATTCAAATTAGTAAGTAGTTTGTGGAAATCTCGTAAAATCATTAAGAAATTCAAACCCGATGCCGTTATCGGAACTGGAGGTTTTGCAAGCGGACCATTATTGCAAGTTGCCAACAGTAATAACATTCCAACAGTAATTCAAGAACAAAATTCTTATCCTGGAATTACCAATAAAATATTAAGTAAAAAGGCCAACGCCATTTGTGTGGCTTACGAAAATTTGGAACGTTTTTTTCCAAAAGATAAAATTGTCTTTACCGGAAATCCTGTGCGTCAAGATTTATTAGATAGTGATTCCAAAACACAAGAAGGCATCACCCATTTCAAATTAGATGACAATAAAAGAACGCTTTTAATCCTCGGTGGAAGCCTTGGGGCTAGAAGAGTAAACCAATTGATTGAAAAAGAATTGGATTTTATTTTAGCCACTGGCATTCAAGTTTTTTGGCAATGCGGAAAATTATATTTTGAAGAGTATAAAAAATATAATGACAAAGAAAACGTTCAGGTGGTTGCTTTTATTGACCGAATGGATTTAATCTATGCCGCAGCCGATTTCGTGATTTCTCGTGCAGGAGCATCTTCAGTTTCAGAATTGTGTTTGGTAGGAAAACCAACTATTTTCATTCCATCACCCAACGTTGCTGAAGACCATCAAACCAAAAATGCAAAAGCAATTGTAGATAAAAAAGGAGCAATCCTTTTAAAAGAAAGCGAATTGGATGACAAATTTGAAACTACTTTTTCAGAATTAATTTCAAATGAAAATCATCAAAAAGAATTAAGTCAAAACATCAAAAAATTGGCAAAGCCAAACGCAACAAAAGACATCGTTGAACAAATAATAAAACTAATACAATAGCAATAGCAATTTCAATTTCAAAAATCAATATTAAAATTTGAGCTTTGAATTGAAATTGAAATTGATTTTTGAAACTGAAATATGAACCTAAACCAAATACATAACGTCTATTTCATCGGAATTGGAGGCATCGGAATGAGTGCTTTAGCTCGTTATTTTCAAAACATTGGTAAAAATGTTTCAGGATACGATAAAACTCCAACCATGCTTACCGACGAATTGATTGCCGGGGGAATGGACATTCATTTTGAAGATGCTATTAGTCTAATTCCAAACGATTATTATGTCGAAAACACCTTAATAATTGTAACGCCTGCTGTTCCTGTTTCTCATTCGGAATGGAATTATTTTATCGAAAGAGATTATGTAATTAAAAAACGTGCAGAAGTGCTTGGAATCATAACCAAAGATACCTTCTGTTTCGCAGTGGCTGGCACCCATGGGAAAACAACTACATCAAGTATTCTTGGGCATATTTTATACGAAAGTGGCGAAGACGTAACAGCATTTCTTGGCGGTATTGTCGAAAACTACCATTCTAATTTAATTGGAAGTGGCAAAACAATTACTGTGGTAGAGGCCGATGAATTTGATCGTTCCTTCTTGCATTTACATCCAAATATTGCTTGTGTAACTTCTATGGATGCCGATCATTTAGATATTTATGGAGATAAAAATGCTATCGAAGAATCGTTTAGGGAATTTGCAGATAAAGTATCGGATAAAACCAAAATGTTTGTCCCAAAAGGGCTCGATTTAGAAGGATTAACCATTGCGGTTAATGAAGAGGCAACATTTAAAGCATTTAATGTTAGAATAGAAAATAGTGCTTACGTTTTTGATGTACAAACCCCATCAGAAACTATACAAAATATCGCTTTCGGATTGCCTGGAAGACACAATTTAATGAATGCCTTAATGGCTTTAGCAATGGCAAAAACTTTTGGTTCCCCAACCGAGTCCATTGCTAAAGCCTTGGCTTCTTTTAAAGGAGTGCAACGGAGATTTTCGTATCAAATAAAAACCGAAGATTTAGTTTATATTGATGATTATGCCCATCATCCAACTGAAATAAATGCAGTGCATCAAGCGGTTCGTGAATTGTATCCTAATCAAAAAGTGTTGGCCATTTTTCAACCACATTTGTTCAGTAGAACCAAAGATTTTGCTGATGATTTTGCCAAAAGTTTATCGCAATTTGATGAAGTTTTACTTTTAGATATTTATCCAGCACGCGAATTACCAATGGAAGGAATTACGACGTCATGGTTGATGTCCAAAATGACAAATGAACATAAAAAATTAGTTTCAAAAACCGATTTGATTCCGTCAATTTTAGCTTCTGATGCTACAGTAATTGTTACGATAGGTGCAGGGGATATAGGTGAGTTAGTTCCGTCAATTAAAAAAGCATTATTATGAAATTATTCAATTGGAACAATATCAGGTTAGTACTAATGTTTGCATTGGTAATTTTCTTATTTTCCTTTACCTCAAACAGAAATTCACATCGTAAATTAAAGAAATCAGAAGTCATTTTTGTTGGAGAAAACAACGATTTTGTTAAACAGGAAACGGTTAATAAATTGTTAATAGAAAATAAAAGTGATGTGCGTACTATAGCAAAAGAGGACTTAAATTTGAACAAATTGGAAAAATCTATCAACCAACATCCGATGATTGAAAAATCTGACGTTTTTGTTACAGTTGATGGTGTTCTAAAGGTAATGGTAAAACAAAAAACACCCATTGCAAGAGTGTTTGATGAGTTAGGTTCTTTTTATATTGATTACGAGGGAAATACAATGCCTCTTTCCGAAATAAATACAGCAAGAGTGCCATTGGTTTCTGGGGAAATCACCAATAAAAACAAAAAGGAATTATCTAAAATTTTGAAGATAATTTATGATGATGAGTTTTTGAAAAAAAACATTATTGGTGTGCAAATTTTATCTGGAGACGAACTAATGATGACGAATAGAAACTTCGATTATCAAGTAGATTTTGGGAAAATGATTAATGTAGATAGAAAGTTTAAAAATTATAAAGCTTTTTTTCAGAAAGCAGTTTTAGATAGTACGCTTTATAAATACAAAAAAATAAATTTGAGATTCACACAACAAGTGGTTTGCACAAAGTAAGATACTCAACACAAGAATAATTGGCAAATTATATTGACAATATGGAGAATAGAGAAAACATAGCAGTTGGTTTAGACATCGGAACTACGAAAATCGTAGCAATGATTGGTAAAAAAAATGAATACGGCAAACTTGAAATTTTAGGCATTGGAAAAGCTAAAAGTTTAGGGGTTGCAAGAGGCGTTGTAAATAACATCACTCAAACTATTCAGTCTATTCAACAAGCCGTTATGGAAGCTGAAGAAAATTCAGGTTACAAAATCAACGATGTGGTTGTTGGTATTGCGGGTCAACATATTCGTAGTATTCAACATACCGATTACATCAGTAGAAGTAATCCTGAAGAAGTAATTAGCGGAAAAGATATTCAATTGTTAATTGACCAAGTGAATAAATTGGCGATGTTGCCAGGGGAAGAAATTATTCACGTGTTGCCACAAGAATTTAAAATCGACGGACAATCAGAAATCAAAGAACCGATTGGGATGTATGGTGGACGATTAGAAGCTAGTTTTCATGTGGTGGTTGGACAAGCATCTTCTATTCGCAATGTTGGTAGATGTATTCAGAGCTCAGGAATTGAATTGTCTGGATTGACCTTAGAGCCATTAGCTTCTGCAGACGCTGTTTTAAGTCAAGAAGAGAAAGAAGCTGGTGTCGCCTTAATCGACATAGGTGGTGGAACAACCGATTTAGCTATTTTCAAAGACGGAATCATTCGTCATACCGCTGTAGTGCCTTTTGGTGGGAATGTAATTACAGAAGACATCAAAGAAGGTTGTTCGATTATTGAAAAGCAAGCAGAATTATTAAAAGTAAAATTTGGTTCCGCTTGGCCAGGCGAAAATAAAGACAATGAAATTGTTTCTATTCCTGGATTAAGAGGAAGAGAACCAAAAGAAATATCATTAAAGAACTTATCAAAAATCATCCATGCTCGTGTGGTTGAAATTATTGAGCAAGTTTTTGCTGAAATTAAAGCATACGGACATGAAGATCCCAGAAAGAAATTAATTGCCGGTATAGTATTAACAGGTGGTGGAGCACAATTGCAACACATCAAACAATTAGTGGAATATATCACTGGAATGGATACTAGAATTGGTTATCCAAACGAGCATTTAGCTGGAAATTCAAGTGAAGATATTTCAAGCCCTTTGTTTGCAACAGCGGTTGGATTGGTGATGAATAGTATTGCTAACAATACGCAAAGTGCCTACAAATTGGAAGTAACTCAAGCAGTTCCTCAACCCAGACAGATTGTAAGACCTGTTGTTGAAGAACCACTTGCACCACCAGTTCAAGAAGTGGTAGAGCCAAAAGTTGAAAATAAAGTTGAAAGAGAAATTGAAACTACAGAAAACAAAATCAGAAGATCATTCTTTGATAAGTATGTAGATAAAATCAAAGACTTTTTGGACAACGCAGAGTAAAAAAAGGTTTCAGTTTTCAGTGCTCAATTAGGAGTGTAGAAACCGAATAAAAAGGAACAGTTTTCATCTTAGTAGTGGGATTTATTATAAAATTCAATTGAAGCTAATTTGTGAAATTTGTGATTAAGAAAAAACAAAACTAGAATACAGAATAAAACCAAACAAAACCAAAATAGTATGATGAGCAACTCAGAATTTGGAAGCATATCATTTGATTTACCTAAAAATCAATCAAATGTTATAAAAGTTATTGGAGTTGGTGGCGGTGGAAGCAACGCAATCAACCACATGTTTAAACAAGGAATCAAAGGTGTAGATTTCATCGTTTGTAATACTGATTCTCAGGCATTACAAAACAGCCCTGTGCCAAATAAAATTCAGTTAGGTGTAAACCTAACAGAAGGTTTAGGTGCTGGAGCTAATCCTGATGTAGGTCAACAATCAGCTATCGAAAGTATTGCTGATATTGAGAAAATGTTAGACAGCAACACCAAAATGGTTTTCATCACTGCAGGAATGGGTGGTGGAACAGGAACTGGTGCTGCGCCTGTGATTGCTCAATTGGCTAAAGAAAGAGATATCTTGACTGTTGGTATTGTTACTATTCCATTTCAATTTGAAGGAAAAGTTCGTCAAGACCAAGCATTAGCTGGTGTAGAAAGATTAAGAAAACAAGTAGATTCATTAATTGTTATCAATAATAATAAATTAAGAGAAGTATACGGAAATCTTGGTTTTAAAGCGGGCTTCTCTAAAGCAGATGAAGTTTTAGCTACTGCATCACGCGGAATTGCTGAAGTAATTACACATCACTATACTCAAAACATCGATTTAAAAGATGCTAAGACTGTATTGGCTAACAGTGGAACTGCTATCATGGGTTCTGCTATTGCTAGTGGTGAAAACAGAGCTAAAGAAGCTATTATTTCTGCATTAGATTCTCCATTATTAAATGACAATAAAATTTCAGGTGCTAAAAACGTATTGTTGCTTATCGTTTCTGGTACTAGCGAAATCACTATTGATGAAATTGGAGAAATCAATGACCATATCCAAGCAGAGGCAGGACATAATGCTAATATCATTATGGGGGTTGGTGAAGACGAATCTCACGGTGACGCTATTGCAGTTACTATCATTGCTACAGGTTTCAATGTAGAACAACAAAATGAAATTGTAAATACAGCTCCAGAAAAAATAATTCATTCATTAGAAGATGAACAAAAATTAGTTCGTGACTTAACTAATAAGCCAGTTGATTTTTTTCAATCGAAGGTAGAAGCTCCAATTGAGGTTACTGCCGAAGTTAAAGAAGAAAAAATTGTTTTTGAATTGATTGAAGACGAAGTACAAGCTGAGTCAGTAGTTGCTAAAGTTGATACTGATTTAATTGCAATGAATGAATTCATCCGTAATTTAGATGTTACTTTTGAAATTGTTTCTCCTATTAAAGATATTGATTTTACCTTTACAACACCAGCAGTAGAAGAGTTCAAAGCTGTTGAGCGAAAATTCATTCCTAAAGAAGAAGAGCAAATCACATTTTCATTCGATTTGCCAATTGCTAAACCAGTTGAAAATAGAGTAGAAGAAGAAAGAGTTGTTTTTGATTTATCAGCAGAAACTCGTGATATCAAAGTTAATGAGCCTATCGAATTTGTTCCAGTAACAGAATTGAATCAAAACGGAATCATTAAATATTCTCTTGAGGAATATATGGAAATAGAAAACGATTTGCTAGGTTCTAAACCTGCTGCTGAAAAAGTAATGGAACCAATTGAGGAGTCATTAAACTTTACAATGAAAGTAGCGGAACCAACAAAACCAACTTATGCTACACATTCAGATGATCTTTCTCCAATGGAGATGACTATCGAAGAAACATTAAAATTACGCGCCGACGAAAGAAGACGTAAGTTGAAAGACTTCAATTATAAGTTTCATAACAATCCATCACGTGTGGAAGAGTTAGAAAAAGAGCCTGCTTATAAAAGATTGGGAGTTGATTTGACAGAGAATAGAAATCAAAATACTAATTCAAGAATGTCTTTAGGAACAGACAGCAATGACGATATTCAATTGCGTTCCAACAATTCTTTCTTACATGATAATGTTGATTAATAATAAATTTAATTAAATGGAATGGCCCGAAACTTCAATTGAAATTTCGGGTTATTTTTTTTACCTTTGCGCAGCTTTTCAACTAATTTAAGAAGACGTAAAACAGATTATATTTAATATCTAATAGTTAAAATTACTATCAAAATGAGCTTACAGACTAAAATAATGGACGTAATGAAAGATGCCATGCGTTCTAAAGATACAGTAGCATTAGAAGCCTTAAGAGCTATCAAATCGGAGTTGTTGTTGGCGCAAACCTCTACAGGGTCAAAAGAGGAAATCTCGGAAGCTGACGAAATAAAAATACTTCAACGATTGGTGAAAATGCGTAAAGACAGTGCTGAAATTTTTACAACACAAAATCGCCCTGATTTGGCAGGTCCTGAATTGGCTCAAATTGCTATCATCGAGAAATTCCTTCCTGCACAATTATCAGAGGCAGAAGTAGAAGCTATTGTCGCTAAAATTATTACTGAAACGGGAGCAACTGGCATTGCTGCTATGGGAAAAGTAATGGGATTAGCCTCAGCGCAAATTGGCGGACAAGCTGAAGGGAAAACTATTTCGGCTATTGTAAAGAAGTTGTTGGTTTAAACAATTACGAATTTTAAATTACGAATTATTAATCATAATTCGTAATTTAAAATTCATAATTAAAATAAGGCTGCGTAGTTCAACTGGATACCTGCCTGCCGGCAGGCAGGGAATATCAGATTTCGGCTCTGAGGGTTGGAGGTTCGAATCCCTTCGCGGTCATTAGTGAACTGTAGTATAAATGATTTCTTTGAAATGGAATATTTTGTTTATATTTTAGAGAGTGAAGTAGATGGTAGACTTTATAAGGGTCAAACATCGGATGTAGAAAAAAGAATAAAAGAACATAATTCAGGTAAGACAAAATCAACAAAAGGATATGTTCCTTGGAAATTAGTTTATTTTGAAAAGTTTAAAACTATTGAAGAGGCTGTTCATAGAGAAAGATTCTTTAAAACAGGAAGTGGTAGAGAATTATTGAAACAAATATTATTAAATAAAAAATAAGGCTGCGTAGTTCAACTGGATACCTGCCTGCCGGCAGGCAGGGAATATAAGATTTCGGCTCTGAGGGTTGGAGGTTCGAATCCCTTCGCGGTCATTAGTGTACTGTAGTATAAATTATTTCTTTGAAATGGAATATTTTGTTTACATTTTAGAGAGTGAAGTAGATGGTAGACTTTATAAAGGTCAAACATCGGATATAGAAAAAGAATAAAGGAACATATAGAATAAATATAAATCATCTATTTTTTTAAATGGCTGCGTAGTTCAACTGGATAGAATATCAGATTTCGGCTCTGAGGGTTGGGGGTTCGAATCCCTTCGCGGTCACTAGTACATTTTTTCTTAAATTATGGGTATGTAGTTCAACTGGATACCTGCCTGCCGGCAGGCAGGGAATATCAGATTTCGGCTCTGAGGGTTGGGGGTTCGAATCCCTTCGCGGTCACAAGATAAAGTCACTAGTAATAGTGGCTTTTTTTTGTTTGTGGTTTTAGGTTTCTTCGGACTGGGATAGGACTATATTTATGTCTGTTTTTGAGCCTTTGTTTATGACTACTGGAATGGTTTGTGTTTGGTAGCCTATTCTATAGAATGTGAATAGGTGTATTCCCTTTGGGAAGCTTTTGGTATAGAAGCCTCCCTTTTTTTTAGTCTTGAATGTTCTTGTTGATCCTTCTACAGTGACTTTTACTCCCGGAATTGGATTGTTGTTTTCGTCTTTGACGGTGCAAAGAATGGCTAGGGTTTTGCGGATTGGTTTTTTTACTTTTCTGTTGAGTTGGTATTCCTCGTATAGTTTAGGCTCAGTGTCTTGAATGATGCCAATATAGATGTTTAACCTTTTGGTAAAGAGTGCATCTGTGGCGGTGTAAACATCTTTTAGGCGTGATGTTGCTAATTTTCTAATTTTACTATTTTTTCTTGGATTGTATAGTGCTTTTGCGAATTTGTCTCTAGCTGTTGCTAATTGGGTTAGGGTTGTTGCGTCTACGCCATAGATTGCTAACCCTGCAAGGTTCTGAGAGGCTTCTATATGCAAGATGTTTAGGTTGGAGATTAATGTTTGGCCTGAAAGTTTGTTAAGCCCTGCTTTAGTAAATTTTACTTCTTGCAAGAGTTTGTAGTTTTCTGTATCGGTGGCGTAGCTTCTTACTTTAGCGACGATGTTAATGGCTATGCTTGTAGCTTCTGCGCGTAGTATGTTTTTTGCTTCTGTTGCTCCTTTGGTGTTTCTGATTTGTATTTGGGTTTCTGCTGCTATGCTTGTGATATTGTTGCCTAGCGTTGCAATTGCTGATGCCATTTGTGGCATTCGTGCGATTATGGGTGCGGGTACATCAACTAGTAGTTTATGTACTCTTCTATACATTTCGAGCTTTTTGATTTGTATTCGTTTCATCTTGGTTGCTTTTAGGAATTGGATTAACGGTTGTGTAAATGTAATGAATTATTATGCGAATAACTGCATGATTAGTGCGAATTTAACAGTTTTAGTTGCGTAAGAATTGTTTTTGTGTGCGGAAATATTGCCATTTAGTGAGTACATTTTGATAGTAAATGCGGAAGTGTTGGTGTCATTTGCGAATGAAGTGCTATTATAAGCGAAGCTAATGATAGTAAGGTAAAAGCAATTGGTGTTTAATGTTTATATAGTGGTGATTGATGGAAGTAAAAAGACATCTTATGTTTTTATGTTTGTTGCTGAATTTTTTAAAGATGATACTAATAAAAATAGTTGTACTTATGATGTTTTTAGGTAGGTTGTTTTAGTTTTAATTGAGGTTACTATTGAAAGTAACTTTAATAGGTTTGGTTTTAGGTGTAATGTAACGGATTTTATATCTAATAGTAGTTAGAATGAATGTATTAATGATAGAAGTAGTTTGTTTAGCTATTTTATTGTAAATGTTAAAATGGATATGGTAAATTAGTATATTTGGGGAAATATGTGAGATATGAGTTTTAAGTTAATTGCAATTAGACCACTTGAAGGATGTAATGAGAAGTTTTTAAAGAATTTGTTGCCAGATCAAGTTTATCAATTTTATAATGATTATGAGTTTGTTGATGGAGTAGGTCAAACTATTACTGATTATCCAAAATCGCAACCAGTTAAAATAGTAAAAGAGAAGAAACAAGATGTTCCTAAAAATCTTTATGGTAATAATATTAACGTTTCTGCAATAGTTGGGAAAAATGGCAGTGGCAAAAGCGCTTTAATTGAATTATTAGTAGCTACTATTGTTAAGATTTCTTTGTTAATTAATGAAAATTTTATAATTCCTGAAGAATTATATGATTATGGAGAAAATGATTTTGATAGGGAAAAATTTCAAAAAAATATTATTAAATTTAGAGAAAGTATAAAATTTGATTTAAATAATTTAAAAGTAGAAATCTATTTTCAGCACGAATCCAATTCTTATACATTTAGATCTGATAAAGTAATAGTTGATGAAATTGGAGGAGAAGGGAAAAAAATTAAATGTATTCAATTAGATAACAATAGTATTATAATTAAAGAACAGGTTGATAATAATGTTGTTTATTTTTCTTTAAATGATTTAAAAGATGCCAATCCTAATAATCAGAAAATTGCACATCAATTATACTATTTTTTAAGCCATTTATTTTATACGATGGTGATTAATTATTCTCATTATGGATTTAATAGTAATGAAATAGGGGAATGGATAAAGGGAGTTTTTCATAAAAATGATGGTTATCAGTTGCCTGTAGTTATAAATCCTTATAGAGATAAGGGTAATATCAATATAAATGGTGAAATAAATTTAGCTAAATCAAGGTTTTTAGTAAATGTTTTGCAAGATAAGGGATTGCGGACCATTCAAAAAAATAAAACAATTTCTCATATTACTATTAAGTTAGATAATTCAAAGTTTAAATGGGATGAAACTAAAAATGGTGATTTAAGAATATTAAATACAGAAGAAGATAAAAAAAACATACTCAATATTATTTTTGAAAAGTTTTTAGATAATGAAAAATTAGATGAAAATAATTTTCAAAATTCATTTTTTAATCATGCAGTTGATTATTTATTAATTAAGTTATATAAAATAACTAATTATCCTATTTATAGAGATTACAAAAAATGTTTTAAAGAAATAATAATTGAACAAAACGGTTATAAAATATATCAATTTCGATTTTTGATAAATGATTTATTAAAGGACTATTTAGAACATTTGTTTATTAATTCTAGTCATGTAACAGATAAATTTAATCAGGCTTTGTTTTTTGTTCAATATTGTTATTTTGACAATAAAGATATAGCAGCTAATAGTGTCGAGAAAATTATAGAAATTGATACTCTAAATGAATGGATAAAGAATGCTTATATTAAACATTTTAAAATCAAGAAAGATAAAAATGGTTTTAAAGAGGATAAAATAATAATTAACGAAATTTATGAAGAACTAATTATTAAAGGAAGGTACCCAATAAAATATTCATTACCATCCTTTTTTAAAGTAGAATATTATTTTGAAGAAAAAATAAGTAATAATAATTTTTCAAGTTTTAGTTCTGGAGAAAAGCAAAAGATATTCAGTATTCATTCTGTAATATATCATTTGAGAAATCTCACATCTATTAAAGATGATAATCTAATTGGATTGGATAATGAAATTAAAAAATTGATTACTTATAAAAATATTAATATAATTTTTGACGAAATTGAGTTGTATGCACATCCAGATTTTCAAAGAAGTTTTATTAAAGAATTATTAGATGCTATTAAAGTTATTGACAATATAAAAAATCATTTTATAAATATAATTTTTATAACTCATTCACCATTTATATTATCAGATATTCCAAAGCAAAATATATTGTATTTAAAATCTGAAGAGGTTGAAATAAACGGAAAAAAGAGTCAATTTTCAATTCCACAAACATTTAAAGACAAGAAGTCTTTCGGAGCAAACATTACTGATTTGTTGGCAGATAGTTTTTTTGTTGAAAATGGATTGATAGGTGATTTTGCTAAAAGGAAGATAAATAAAACACTTAATTGGTTAAGAATTAAGATTAATGAATTTAATCAAAATAATGACTTAAAAATTGATGAAAAAATTGAATACTCAAAATATGAATTGACTAATGAATATAATAAAAAGATAATTAGTTTAATTGATGAACCATTAGTAAAGTATCAACTAAATGAAATGTATTTAAAATATGTGAACGATAAAGATTATATTAATAAAGAGATTGAAAGATTACAAAGTTTATTAAATCCATAGTTATGTTAAGTATTTATAAAAAAGAGATTACAGAAAATTTATGTTTAAATTATTGTAACGGAATAGAATCCGAAGGGATTAAAGGAATGGTAGAATGGATTGAAAAAAGAGTTGTAAAATATTTATCAGATGATAATATAGCTGATCGTCAAGATTTACAGAGTATTAAAGATTTATTGACAAATGAAAAAATATTTGAAATATTATCAAGTGAGCCAGAAAATCTGATTACTATATGGACAACAGATTTTGAGGATTTTAAAGATACACAATTGACATATACTTATCTGAATAATCACGTAAGTAAACAAAAAACGGTTAAAATATTATATCACATTTTTAATTATGATTCATTTAGAGATTGTAAAGACATAAAGCAATTTAGAGGATATTTATTAGCAGAAAAATTAGGGATTGATTGTTGTCCTTACTGTAATAGAAATTATACCACAACACATACTCAAGATTATATATTTATTAACGGAAGTAATAAAGAAGTTTTTCCAAGTTTTGATCATTTTTACCCTAAAGGATTATATCCAATATTGGCGACATCATTTTATAATTTGATTCCAAGTTGTAATATTTGTAATAGCGATTATAAAGGGGAAAAAGATACAAATGATGACCAATATAGAATATTTCATCCATACACTAAAATTGATAATAATCATTTTTCATTTGAATTTTTACCAAAAGATTATGAGAGTTTGGTAGGGAAAGCAAAAAATATAGATTTAAAAATCGTTTGTTATAATAATGACGTTAAAGAAAACTTTGATAAATCAATTCTATTTTTTGGTGTGAAAGAAAATTATCAAAATAACCATCTTGAGTTAATAGAGGATATTATTGACAAAAAAGTAACATTTAGTAATAAATATTTAGCTGAACTTAAAAGTGTTTTTGGTTTAAACTTTAATGAAACATATAAAATACTTTTTGAAACACATTATGAAGAAGATAAACTTCATAAAAGACCATTTAGTAAGTTAAAAAAAGATATTTTTGATGATATTAATATAAATAAGATTGAAAACACTTAAGATCTCTGATATGCTAAACACTATAATTTTTTAAAGTTCTCGATACTATTTTCTGATTCAAAAACTTGCGTTTTTAAGTCAGAAAATCCAAGTGACGGTAGCATTGGTAGGTGAGGCTATAGTGATGTATAGAAGATGATTTGAAAAATAGTGAAGTATAGTGTTTGTTCTAGATGATTTTTTGGGTAAGAGCTATTGGAATAGGAAATACATTATAGATATAACATGAATTTAAGGTTTCTTTGAGGTATTAGTGTTTCGGGAGGTTATCAAATAAATAATAAAAATAAGTAGTTTATGAAATCAGTTGTTACAGTTTTTGCTTTATTACTGTCGGTTTTAACTTTTGGGCAATCGGCAAAAGAGTTTTTGGAAAATGGTATTGCCAAGCATAAGGTAAAAGATTATGAGGGTGCTATAAAGGATTATTCAAAAGCAATTAAGGAGGATAAAAACTATACGGATGCTTATTATAATAAAGGGACTTGTGAATTGGCATTGAATGATTTAAAATCTGCGAAGAAGGATTTTGATAAGGCTATAGAGATTGACCCGAAATATGTGAAGGCTTATTATAGTAGGGCGACGGTGTTGGTCAGTCAAGAAAAGTACTCGGATGCTTTGCCTGATTTGGACAAGGTTATTGAGCTTGATGCTACGACACCCAATGCATTGTCTTTGAGGGGGCAAATTAGAGTGCAATCGGGGGACAAGAAAGGGGCTTGTGAAGATTTTACTAAAGCGAAAGAAAATGGGGATTCAAAAGCGGATCGCTATTTGCAGCAATTTTGTGGAAACAAGCAGCAGGCTGGAGAAAGTTTGATGTTGCATTGGCCTGAAGAAGAGAATTGGAAAGTTGGTGACGACCAAGAGAATAGTAAAATGCATGTTTTGGATTTAATCCATTCGAATGAAACACTTAATACTTGGACTGAATTGGGTAATATGACTTCGATTAAAGGGGTGACTGGTATTGCAGTAGATAAGGCAATGAATTTAATGTTTGAGCAATCGAAACAAGAATCGCCAAAAGCAAAGTTGACTTTTATTGAAAAGGATGAAAATGCAGCATTTCCTTGGATTGTATTTACGATAGAAAGCCCCAATTCTAAGACGGATAAGACGCCTGAAAGTCAGTTGTGGTATATTGTTCAAGGTAAAGAGGCATTGTATACTAATTTTATAGCTGTGAAGCAAGCTACGATTTCAAAGGAGCAAAAGGAAAAGTTTGCAAAGTTTTTAAAAACAGCGAAAGTAGTTAGTAAATAGGGTTGGTTTGGGAAGGATTTATTTTTAAGCTTTGCGTGATGAACGCTACAAATTCTATAGTTCTTAATGCTATTTTCTGATTCAAAAACTAGCGTTTTTAAATCAGAAAATCACTTGAAGGGACGGTGGGATTAGTAGGAGAGACGGTAGGGTCTGAATAGTATAACCCTCGAAGGGATTTGAAATCCTTCGAGGGTTTTTTGTTAGGATTTGGAGTTGACGATATATCATCCCTACGAGGCTTACCGATATATCATCCCTACGGGATTAAGAGGATTGTGGGTAGGTGTTACCGATATAGTATCCCTGACGGGGCTTACCGATATATCATCCCTACGGGATTAAGTGGATTGTGGGTAGGTGTTACCGATATATCATCCCTGACGGGGCTTACCAATATATCATCCCTACGGGATTAATTGGATTGTGGGTAGGTGTTACCGATATATCATTCCATACGGGATATGGGTTACCAATTAATTCAAAATTAAAGGAGGATGTTGTAAATGAATGTGTTCTTAAATTCTAGTCCTCAATAAAATAGACAAAGGATAAGGCAAAGTAACTTTCTTTGGAGCTTACTGTTACATTGTCAATTGTAGAATAAAAGGGAGCGTTCCGGTATGGGTCAGTTAATCCTTTGTAATAGCGTAAATTGCACATGAAGTTTTCTTTGTAAGTAACACTTGCGCCTACTGCAAAGAACACATTTACAGAAGTTCTTTCATTTTCAGTGTCAAAAGCTAAATCTTTAGGTTTTAGATAAATTGGATCTAAAAAATAATCTTCTTTACTTGAATCTACTAAATTGTAGTTGTGGAAAAGGCATAAGGATGGTCCGGCTTGTGCTCCAAAAATAAAATCCTTTTTTAAGTTAGAAAAATTATAATTCACAATAAAAGGGATATTAATATTACCCATTTTAAATTTGATGTCTTCAGGTTCTGAAAGTTTGGTTTGCCTCCCAATGAATTTAGTATAATTTTGGGTGTAATTTATTTCGAATAATAATTCAAAACGTTTGCTAAGAGGAACGGGTTCGACTAGTCCAAAGCTAAACCCTGGTTGTGATTTAGTAAAAACTACATCAGAATCGGTGATGTAATTAGAACCTCCAATAGTTATTCCGAATATTCTATTATCTTGGGCAAATAAAGTATTAAATGATAATAGAAATGTGATTAGGGAGAAAATTATTTTGTTCATATAAGGTTAGCTGTGTTAGTTCTTATTGGATAGTATTTGCAAATATAGCTGAATTAACTTATTTTTGGGAAAAATCAATTTCATGAAAAAGTTTCTTTTGTTATTTGTAGTGATTTTACTATCTTATGGATGTGAGATTGAAAAGGCACGTTATTCAACAGCTTATGTTTATACTAATCCGCCGACAAGTGTATTAACAAATTCTGCCACTTTGGGAGGGATTGTTATTGGAGAAGGGGGGAAAGATGTTTCTGAGTATGGTATTGTTTGGAGTACTAAAGCAACGCCTACCATCAATGATACTAAAGTTGTGAGAGGAAGTCGATTAGGAACATTTTCGGATAGTTATTCAGGATTCCAACCTTTAACTACTTATTATTGTGCTGCTTATGCTGTTAATGAAGAAGGAGTTGGTTATGGAGATGTTTATAGCTTTAAAACTTCAGGTGTAGCGCCTTGTAATCCAGTTCAAGATAATTTCGTCAATTTTGGTTCGGTAAGTTTAGCTTTTAGTGGATGTACAGTGGATAATCCTTATGCGTTGGACCATGATGGAAACATTCGATTTACTACTACTACTGATTATTCTACAGCATCTATTATAGTTGAGTTTAATGAGAGCAATATGAATTATCCTAAAACAGGTACTTACACAGTTGTTGATCCTGATACTTTTGGTGGCCCTACTAGTATTTTGTCAACAGGTGAAGCTCAATTAAAAATTCAAAACTATAATAATACTTACCCATTTGGAGCAGTTGCAGCGGTGGGAACGACTTTTTATGTTAAGAATGAAAATAATGTAATGACAATCATTTTTTGCGATACCCCTGTTGGATCAAGTATATTGAATGGAAAGTTTTCAAAGGCTACAAATTAAAATATTATTTAAAAATAATTCTTCAGTAAATGAAAAAAGCAACGCTAGTAAACTGATTTACTAGCGTTGCTTTTTTGTATTGTTATAAAACGTGTATTACCATCCACCGCTGGCACCGCCACCGGAGAAGCCACCGCCACCGAATCCACCACCGAATCCGCCGCCACCTGATGAGCCTCCGCCGAAACCGCCTCCGCCACCATCACCAAATCCTCTGCCAAGACTGCTTAGTATTAGCACATCTAATAGACCACTTCCGCCACCGCCACCGCCATTTCTATTTCTGAAAATAATCATGACGACTACGATGATAATGAAAAAGATAAGTCCAAAGGGGATGTGACTTTGATGTGTTACTTTGCGTGTTCCTTTGTATTTTCCTTTTACCACTTGAATGATGGCATCGGCGCCTTTGTCTAATCCGCTGTAATAGCTTCCGGCTTTGAATTGAGGCACGATTACATTTCGGATTATTTCTCCGCAGACTCCTGCTACCAATCGGTCTTCTAGTCCATATCCTGGTCGGATGCTTAGTTTTCGGTCTTTTTTAGCAACTAAAATCATAACACCATTGTCTTCTTTGGCTTGTCCGATGCCCCATTTTTGTGCCCAATTGGTAGACAATACATCAATGTCTTCGTTTTTGAGATCATCTATAGTTACAACAACAATTTGTGTGCTGGTAGAATCAGAATAACGAACTAGTTTTTCTTCTAATTGGTGTTTTTCGGATTCGTTTAACAAATTGGCATAATCGTACACCGAAGTTTGGAAACTAGGTTTGTCTGGAATTGTAAACTGCGCCAATCCTACTTGTTGATGGAACAAACAAATCAAGAGCAATAGGATAGGAGTGATTTTTTTTAAAGTATTTTTCATTTATCCTCTTGATATTTCGTTTGAAAGTTCGTTCACATCATCGTCTTGATGCGGAAAGTAGCTTTTTAATTGCTCTCCTGCTTTTAAGATGCCATCCACCAATGCTTGTTTGTTATTTCCATTTTTAAAATGATGTAGCATAACGTCTTTGGTGCTGTTCCAAAAATCAGCAGGTACTTTTTCATGAATACCTTGGTCACCATAGATGGCAAATTGTTTGCTTACAATAGCTACATAAATGATCACCCCATTTCTGTCTTTGGTGTTTTCCATTTTTAGATTATGAAAAACTTCCACTGCTCTCTCGAAAGGAGCAATGGAAGTTTCTTTTTCTAAATGTACCCGAATTTCACCCGAAGTATTTTCTTCTGCCAATCGAATGGCTTCGACTACTTCCGCTTCTTCGGCTTTAGATAAAAAGGTTTCTATCTTGGACATCTTATTTTGATTCTTTTTTGTCGAAATCAAACTTAACATCTGGTGCTTTTTCTGCCCCAGCAACTGCTTGGAAGTATGCTTTTTCTTTGTAGCTGCCTAAGAAGAAACTTTGTGGCATTGCTAACACATATCCATTGTATGCTTGAACTGATTCGTTGAACCGCGTTCTAGCGGTAAGAATTTGATTTTCTGTACTAGCTAATTCGTCTTGAAGTTTCAAGAAGTTTTCATTTGCTTTAAGTTCAGGATATCTTTCTACTGAAACTAATAATCTAGATAATGTAGATGAAACCCCTGCTTGCGCTTGGTTGAATTTCGCTAATTGGTCTGGCGTAATGTTTTTTGGATCAATAGTGATTGCTGTTGCTTTAGAACGTGCTTCGATTACTGCAGTCAATGTTCCTTTTTCAAAATCGGCAGCCCCTTGTACTGTTTTTACTAAGTTACCAATCAGGTCATTTCTTCTTTGATACGCTGTGTTTACATTTCCCCATTCTTTTTCAGTTGCTTGGTTGAAGCGTAAAGCGGTGTTTTTTACACCCATTACCAAGTAGGCTATAAAGATTGTAACTATTAGTACTGATCCAATTCCAATAATCCAAGGTAAAATTTTTTTAAAGTCCATGTTTATTTAATTTAAAGTTTATTTAATGATTTAATTTTTTATTGTTTAACAAAAATCATTCCTAAAGGTGATTTTTAATATTTGTCAATTCGGCTTTGATACTTTCGAGCTTGGCTATAATATCAAATTTGTCTAAGGTTTTTTTCTTTCCTTCTTTTAAATGTGTTTTGGCACCTTCTAGGGTGAAGCCACGTTCTTTTACTAAATGGTAAATCAGTTGCAAGTTTTTGATATCTTCTTGCGAGAACATTCGGTTTCCTTTCGCATTTTTCTTTGGTTTTAGAATGTCGAACTCGCTATCCCAAAAACGAATAAGAGAGGCATTAACTCCAAAGGCTTCGGCCACTTCGCCAATGCTAAAATATAATTTGTCTTTTGATAATTCTATGTGCATAATGTTTAAATTCCAAATTAATAAATTCTAAATTCCAATTTGATTTTCTCTTTAAATTAAATTCAAAAATCGTTAATCTAACGATTGATTTTCTTGGTTAGCTATTTTTGATATGGCTACGTATTCTGCTGCCGAAATATTTCCGTAATAAAAATTAATAGGGTTGACTACTTTCCCGTCTTTGTGTACTTCATAATGACAATGTGGCGCTTCACTTCGCCCGGTACTGCCAACATAACCTATAACGTCTCCTCGTTTTACACGTTGTCCGGCACGCACTTTATATTTGCTTAAATGCCCATACAAAGTCAGGTAGCCATAGCCATGATTGATTTCGATATGATTTCCGTAACCCGATAAGGAATTGTCGGCATTCTTTACAACACCATCGCCTGTGGCATAAATTGGAGTTCCCATTTTTGCCGTGAAGTCCATTCCTTCGTGCATTTTTCGTGCTTTGGTGAAGGGGTCGGTTCGGTATCCAAAACCAGAAGCCATCCGTTTTAAATCTTCATTTTTGACGGGTTGAATGGCTGGAATGGCCGCTAATAATTTATCTTTTGCTTTCGCCATTTTCAATATTTCATCCAATGATTTGGATTGAATGGCCAATTCTTTTGTGATAACATCCACGCGTTTGGAGGTGCTAATGACCAAATCGGAATTGTTGTATCCTTCTAATTCTTTGTATCTGTTTTTGTCGATAAATCCTGATTTTCTTGTTTCAGTGGGAATAGGAGCGGAATTGAAATAGGTTCGATATAAATTATTATCACGGTCTTCTAAATTGGAAGCTACTTCATCAATATCTTCTAATTTTTTATTCAAAATGGCGTAGCTTAACTTCATATTGTCAATTTCACGAGCCTGAATCTTGTCTTTTGGGGTTTCAAAATAGGGAGTATTCATCAAAATGACGAAACAAAGAAATCCAAATAAAGCCGATGCCAGCAAGAACAACAAAGGATAGCCAAACTTTTTCCTCTTTTGTGGACTGATGATTCGA
>CAIWKX010000019.1 GCA_903913315.1 uncultured Bacteroidota bacterium
TATTGCCTGACGTTCTTCTTGACTCAATAATTCTATAATATTAGCTAAGTCTTGTCTTAATGAATTAAGTTCCTCTTGCACTTGATTGTTGCCAATATTGTTTAAGTTAGTTTGCAAGTATTCAATTCTATCTAAAGTCCTTTTCAATCGTCCAATAAGTCCTGTTCGTTTTTCAGTCCGAATAACATTGTTGTCTATATCATTATCATCTTGTCTTGCACTTTCTATAACTCGTTCAGAAATTGTTTTAACATCGTCATAAATTTGGTTTATTCCTTGTCTGATAGAGCCATAGTTGGCTATTCCTTGAATAATAATTGTACCGTAAATAACTACTTTAGTCTTTAGTGAACCTTTCTCAATTTCGATTACAACAATTAATCCGTCCTTATACTTAAAATCTGCAATTTGCTTTTCCGCAACTTGCTTTAATGTCCCACGGATAGTTTGCTTTTTATCAGAATTATAGTCAATTTTTAGCTTAATGTATGTTTCTGAAATTTTGTATTTTATGATTTTGTCAGAGTAATAGTATGCCATTGTCAATTTTTTTATATTGGTTTATTGTCGTCTGTTTTGTTGTTATAGCATGACCGCTAACTATTTTATACACGCATAAATTTACCACTTTTTGTTCTAAATTGGCATGTTATATGCATGTTTTTGTCTTTTTTGTGGCGCATAATTTTTAGTTGTACTATACAAACATAATTAAAAACTTTACTTATCAAGGGGATTTATTCTATTTTTTATTGATATACTGCTTACATAGGAATAAATTCCTGTTGTCTTGCTACTACTGTGTATTCTAATAGTTCGTGCCTACCTCTTGCATCAGTACCATGTTCTAGCAAAGGGGTTTTTATCAATCCTTTTGCGCTAGATCCATTCTTTTACCACAAAAATGAATACATTTTGTTTTACAATCGTTAAAACAATTGACCAGATATATGAAAACAAGAAAGAATAACCTTCCTTTTTATCAACAATTCATTAAGTACCTAAGCGATTTAATAAAAGCTACGGTTGTTTGATTGCAACAACTGAGTATTTCATCAATTGCATTTTGAAAATGTTTAAACGCCATCGTGTTTCGTCGAAACGGCATCGTGTTTCGCTGATTCCATTTTGGAATCGTTGATTCGCCACCGTGTTTCGTCGAATCGGCATCGTGTTTCGCTGATTCCATTTTGGAATCGTTGATTCGTCCTCGTGTTTCGTCGAAACGGCATCGTGTTTCGCTGATTCCATTTTAGAAATGTTTAAACGCCGTCATGTTTCGTCGAAACGCCATCGTGTTTCGCTGATTCCATTTTGGAATCGTTGATTCGCCATCGTGTTTCGTCAAAACGCCATCGTGTTTCGTCGAAACGCCATCGTGTTTCGCTGATTCCATTTTGGAATCGTTGATTCGCCCTCGTGTTTCGTCGAAACGGCATCGTGTTTCGCTGATTCCATTTTGAAAATGTTTAAACGCCGTCATGTTTCGTCAAAACGCCATCGTGTTTCGCTGATTCCATTTTATAATTGCTTAAACGCTATCGTGTTTTGTTCCAACAACATCGTGTTGCACTGATTCCATTTTAAATATGGTGATTATCACAATTATTGTAAGATTTTATTTTAAAATAAATCTATTTTTTAAATTGTGTTAAATAATAAAAATATAATTTTTGATTGGTTTTTTTTATAAAAGTGCAATTATTTGACGTTTTTGTATTCAAAAAATATTTTTTTTTCAAATTTAAATGACAATTTTAAGAATTCGGTTTACAAAAATATTTGAATAATATTAATTAAATTTTAAGTTTTTCTACTGATTTATAATTTCAGTGATTTGATTTAAGAAAGTTTATGAATTTTTCATAAAAATTGCGGAATCAGCAAAACCAGCTTGTTTTAAGAATCTTTCCTTGCTAATTTGGCAGTTCAGAATTAAAAAAAATATTAATCTTTAAAATGAACCATCATGAAAAAAATCAGATGTAGTTTAGGGTATCACAGTTACAGGAGTAAATATTATATTACTATTTGTACTCGAATTGAAAATGGAATTTATAACAATTCCGAAGTCTTTAATAGTCCTCCAATTGAAATAGAGGTATTTAAAGCGGTGTTTCTTAAATATTCCGACACAGCAGCAAAGTTTATCAATGCCTATAAAATTGAGCGAACTAATTTGGATAATTGTCGTAATGACATGAATATTATACTTGATCAATTGAGTGAATATGTGGATAAGGTAGCCAAAGGTGATGCGTCAATTATTATTTTAGCTGGGTTTATTCCAACTAAAGGTACCGTTGATAAAAGCAAACTGTTAGCGCCAACCAATGATTTTGAAGTGGTTCGTACTAATATAGCTGGAAAATTTATTGTAAATATTAACACTTATAATACGGAGAGTAGCGTTTGGTACTTTTGTTTGTGTTGTGAAGAAGGAAATGTACCCCCTTCGATAATCACTAATAATATTTTCGATATCTCCAAATTGGCAAAAGCGGGTTGGATTGAAATGTCTAAAGCACGTAAAAAGGAATATACTAACTTAATTGGGGGTAAAACCTATTCTTTTTATGTTTTTGTGGCCAATACGGCTGGTGTATCATTATTAAGTGATCCAAAATCAGTAACAGTGTAACGCATTTTGGTCCTTTATTGTCGTTCTAAAAAGAGTCTTAACCTACTTAGGCTCTTTTTTCATTTAAAATAGCCCCCATTCCATCATAAAAATTATCCTAAGAGTAAAAAAATTACAAAAAAATAGCTTTAATTTGTACAAACAACAACTAAACTATGGATTTCAATCCCGATACACTAGACCCGTCGGCAGTATACAAATTGCTTACAGGTTCCGTCATCCCGAGACCTATTGGCTGGATTTCAACCCTTGACAAGAACGGAATCAACAACCTTGCTCCTTTTTCTTATTTCAATGCAGTGGGCGAAGATCCACCTCATGTCATGTTTTCTACTGTTCGCAGCAACAACACCAACAAAGACACCTTGAATAATGTATTGGCGACCCATCAATTTGTGGTCAATATGGTGACCGAAGACCTTGTAGAACAAATGAATGCCACGGCTCAAGCGGTGGCTGCCGATGTAGATGAATTTGAATTGGTGGGCCTCACTCCTATTGCTTCGACCAAAATAAAACCCATGCGGGTAAAAGAAAGCCCTATCACTTTTGAATGTGAAATGGTGCATCATTATTTTTTAGAAGACCATAAAAATGGCGGTGCCTGCATTATCATTGGCAAAATTGTCATGATGCATATCGACGAAAGCGTGTTGCTTGACAATTATAAAATCAATTTGGAAACCTATAAACCTGTAGCACGATTGGCAGGTTCTAATTATAGTAAACTGGGGGAATTGTTTGCGATGAAAAGAAGGGGGGATTAGGTTTTAGGTGATAGGTGGTAGGTTTTAGGTGGTAGGTTTTAGGTGGTAGGTTTTAGGTAGTAGGTGGTAGGTGGTAGGTTTTAGGTAGTAGGAATTTAGGAATTACAATAAATAATATGAAAATAGCAGTTATAGGTGGGGGTCCGGGTGGACTGTACTTTTCCATCCTTGTTAAAAAAGCAATGCCTCATTGCCAAATTGATGTGTATGAACGCAACAAACCCGATGATAGTTTTGGTTTTGGTGTAGTGTTCTCTGATGAAACCTTGGGTGAATTCCTAAAGCGCGACATGCAGTCGTATGAGTTAATACGCTCTAAATTTGCGTATTGGGATGATATTATTGTGGCGCGAGATGGACAACAGGTGAGCATTGCCGGAAACGGTTTTTGTGGTTGTTCGCGTAAAACCTTATTACAACTCTTACAACAACGCTGCCGTGAAGAAGGTGTCAACTTGCATTTTGAACAAAATATAGAGGATTTGAGTAAGTATAATGAGGCCGACATTATCTTGGCTTCCGATGGCATTGGAAGCGGCATTAGAACTGCTAACGAAGCCGCTTTTGGCACTAAAATAGTTTTAAAGAAAAACCGTTTTGTGTGGTTGGGTTCCACCAAGCCACTAGATGCTTTTACCTATTTTTTCAGAACTACGCCTCACGGAACTATTGTGGCGCATACCTATCAATATGAAGAAGGCATGAGCACTTGGATTTTTGAATGCAGTAATGAAACCTGGGAAAACTTACAATTTGAAGTCACCAATGAAGAAGATACTATTGCCAAAATCAGTGCCTTATTCAAAGAGGAATTAGACGGACATCCTTTGATTTCTAACAAATCGCACTGGCGTCAATTTCCACATGTGACCAATGAGAATTGGTACCACAACAACATCGTTCTATTGGGAGATGCCAAAGCCACTGCCCACTACTCTATTGGTTCGGGTACTAAATTGGCAATGGATTGCGCGATTGGTTTAGCCGATGCCGTGATTGCACATCCCAACGACGTGCAAGCGGCTTTTAAACACTACGACAAAACCAGAAGAAATCCGGTGGAGATGATTCAATATGCGGCCTTAGTGTCGTTGGATTGGTTTGAAAATATGGATAGAAACATACAACATCCGTTCTATCAGTTTGCTTTTGGATGCATGACCCGTTCAAAAAAAGTAACCTTTGAAAACCTTAGATTGCGAGATGCTTCCTTTACGGATAAGGTTTTACATGAATTCAATACCACCCTACCACCTACCACCCAAAACCTACCACCTACCACCTATCCCCCTAAACCTATTCCTGCTGCCTTTTCAAAATTCAAATTGCGTGACTTAGAGTTGCAAAACCGAATCGTGATGGCCCCAATGGGGCAATATTCTGCTGAAAATGGTGTGGTCAACGATTGGCATTTTCAACATTATACGTCAAGAGCTATTGGTGGTGTAGGATTAATTTTAACCGAAATGACGGCTATTTCAGAAACAGCACGTATCACTTTAGGTTGTGCTGGTATTTATACTCAAGAACAAGTAGTTGCATGGAAACGAATCAATGATTTTATTCGTACTTATACACAAACAAAAACCGGAATACAACTAGGACATTCCGGTAGAAAAGGGGCTAGCAAAAAACCTTGGGAAGACACTTTTAACGGTACTTCTTGGGAGTTACTCTCGGCATCGGCTATTCCATTTAATGAACACTCGGCAACGCCAAAAGCGATGACTGTAGCAGCTATGGATTTGATTGTTTCGCAATTCGTTCAAGCCACTAAAAATGCCAACGAAGCCGGATTTGATATGATTGAATTGCAAGCCCATCACGGATTTTTGTTAGCGTCCTTCCTGTCGCCATTAACCAATACTAGAACGGATGAATTTGGCGGAAGTATCGAAAACCGATTGCGATTTCCGTTGCGTGTTTTCAACGAAATGAGAGCTGTATTTCCAAAAGAAAAACCAATGTCGGTGCGAATATCGGCCACGGATTGGGCAGACAAAGGAATCACTGAAGAAGACGTCATTGCGATAGCAACCGCCTTCAAAAACGCTGGTGCTGATATCATTAATGTTTCTACTGGAAATACGGTAGCCCACCAAAAACCAATAACGGGTAGAATGTGGCAAACTCCTTTTGCGGATGCAGTGCGAAATACGGTTCATGTACCAACTATAACGGCTGGTTATATTCAAGATATTGATCAAATTAACACCATTATTTTAAACGGTAGAGCGGATTTGGTAGCACTAGGACGACCTTTGCTATTAGACGCTAATTTTGTGAGAACTGCCCAAGCCTACGAACAATTTGAATCTGGTGATATTCCTAAGCAATACCAAGCAGGAATCTCACATTTATTTCCTTTGAAAGCTTCGGAAAGAAAGCAATTGGAAGGCATGAAAAAGGCTTTGAAACCGAAGAGCAACAAGAAATAAAATGAGAAATTATTGCTACATACTGTTTTTAACTTCTTTTCTCTGTTTTTCACAAACGGAAGAGGTTATCACAAGTGGAAACTCCAAATTGCATTACAAAACATTTGGTAGTGGTAAACCTCTCCTTATTATCAACGGTGGCCCTGGAATGAATTGTGAAGGATTTAGTGGCATTGCCCAAGAGTTGGCTAAAATGAATTATCAAACAATCATCTACGATCAAAGAGGGACGGGCAAATCAACAGTTGAAAATGCCACTACCGCAAACATCACTATGGATTTGATGGTTGAAGACATTGAAAACCTTAGAAAACATCTTAAAATTAGCCAATGGACTATTTTAGGACATTCGTTTGGAGGCATAATGGCAACCTATTATGCTACAAAGCATCCAGAACCTATTGAGAAATTAATCTTTTCCTCTTCAGGTGGCGTTACTATGCAGTTTACATCCTATGTTCAAGAACGTTTAAGCAACAATCTGACTGCAATTCAGAAAGATAGTTTGAGTTTTTTTCAAAAGAAATTAGACCAGGGTGATCACTCGATTGAAACCATAAAACAAAGAACCAAATATCTTTCTAATGCTTATGTTTTCGATAAATCTAATGCTCCAATAATTGCTGAACGATTGACACAAACCAAATTTGAAATCAATACGCTAGTGTTTCAAAATTTGAGAAAAATTAAATTTGATTGTTCCAAGTCTTTTAAAAATTTCAAAAAACCTGTACTTGTTTTACAAGGAAAAAATGATATCATCACCACTGAAACCGCTACAGAAATAGCAAGTGCTTTTCCAAATTCTACATTGATTTTGATGAATAATTGTGGCCATTATGGGTGGTTAGATGCTAAAGAGCTCTATCTTAATTCAATTAATAACTTCTTGAAAAATTAGAATGAAACATTACGAAGATAATTTTGCCCACAATAGCTTACCCAGTATAGCGTTGCAACCGGAATACCACTTTACTGACTTGCCTCAATTTCAACATGCAGAAATGTTGAATTGTGTGGAGAAGCTATTAGACCATCACATCAAGGAAGGTCGCGGCAATAATGTATGTATTCGCACCTTTGAAACAACGTGGACGTATCAAGACGTGTATGAGAAAGCGAATCAAATTGCACAGGTATTACTAGATGATTTAGGATTGCAATCGGGTAATCGCGTGTTGATTCGTTCTGCCAACAATCCTATGATGGTAGCATGTTGGTATGGCGTTTTAAAAGCAGGGGGAATTGTAGTGGCAACTATGCCGCTTCTCCGTTCTAAGGAACTTACCACCATGATTGATTGCGCTAAAATCTCACATGTACTCTGCGACAAAGAGTTAGAAGAAGAAATGCATTTGGTGAAATCTCCTTTCTTAAAGCGTGTTTGCTTTTATGGCAATTCGCAATTAGAAGAATTGATGCAATACAAACCTACGACCTTTACCAATTATCACAGTAAATCAGACAGTTTGGCTTTGATTGGTTTCACTTCAGGCACTACGGGATTGCCAAAAATGACCTCGCATTACCACAAAGATATTTTAAACATTTGCGAATGCTTTCCTCCCTATTCGTTGCAACCTACCTCAAATGATGTTTTTACAGGAAGTCCGCCATTAGGGTTTACCTTTGGTTTGGGTGGATTGGTTTTGTTTCCTATGTATTTTGGAGCTTCAACCTTCTTAATCGAAAAACCAACCCCCGATTTATTATTAAAAGCGATTCAGGAATTTAAGATTACGATTTGTTTTACGGCACCAACAGCATGGAGAATCATCACTACAAAAGTAAAAGAATATGATATTTCTAGCTTACGCAAATGTGTCTCCGCTGGAGAAACATTGCCATTGAAGGTTTGGCAAGATTGGTATGCAGCTACTGGATTAAAGATTATTGACGGAATTGGTTCTACTGAAATACTCCATATTTTCATATCCTCCAACGAAGAAAACATGAAACCTGGTGCTACAGGAGTTCCTGTTACAGGGTATGAAGCCAAAATAGTGGACAGTGATGGCAACGAAGTAGCAATCAATGCACCAGGACGATTAGCGGTGCGAGGCATCACAGGTTGTAAATACCTAAACCGAGAAGACAAACAAAGAGAATATGTAGAAAATGGATGGAATATTACGGGTGATATCTTCCGTAAAGATGAAGACGGGTATTTGTGGTTTGTAGCTCGTGGCGATGATATGATTATTTCTTCTGGCTATAACATTGGTGCAGTTGAAGTAGAAAGCGTACTTTTAACCCACGAAGATATACTAGAATGTGCCGTAGTTGGTGTGCCCGATGAAGAGCGTGGTATGTTAGTTTGTGCTCATATTGTATTGAAAGAACAGAATAAAGCTACTGACGCAATGAAGAATCGTATTCAGCATTGGTTCAAAGAAGTAGCTGCTCCTTATAAATATCCAAGAGTGATTCATTTTACGGAGGCCTTACCCAAAACAGAAACAGGAAAAATACAACGATTTAAATTGAAATAGTCGTATTTTATTGCAAATAATACTACCTAAAATGCGCAGGAAATTATTGTTCATATTATGCTTAATTGGTTACTATGGTTTGTCACAAAACGCAAAGTTTGTCAATGTATTTATAGGAACTGACGGCACGGGTCATACGTTTCCGGGACCATCAATGCCCTTTGGAATGGTGCAACCTGGAATGGATAATAAAGCATATGGTTGGAACCATACTAGTGGTTATCAATATAAAGACACCTTGGTTTTAGGATTTTCGCAGACGCGTTTTAGTGGGACGGGTATCAACGAGATGGGAGATGTATTGTTGTTGCCTATCAATCAGAAAAAAGAAAATTTAAAAAATTCTTATTATAAAACTACCGAAGTTGGTGTCGTCGGCTATTATGCAGTTACAAAAAAAGATGACGTTAAAGTAGAGCTCACTTGCTCAGAAAGAGTCGCTTTCCATAAGTACACATTTCCGAATAAGGAAGCTACTGTTTTGGTAGATTTACAACATGGACTTCGTTTTGTATTTGATGAAAATAATCAAAAAGGATTGGTAGTCGATAGTGATGTAACGATTGAAAATAATAGTACTATTTCGGGCTATTGTTCAACACAAAATTGGGTCAATCGAAAATACTTTTTCACAATTACATTTGATCATCCCTTTAGTAACAGTAGATTAGTCAATAAAAAAGATAGTGATAAAGCGCCCAAATATCTTTTAGATTTTTTATTGAATGAAAACAAAGTGCTAAACGTAAAAATAGCCTTGTCATCGGTTTCAGTTGAAGGAGCAAAAAATAATTTACAAACTGAAATTCCCGATTGGGATTTTGATCGTGTAGCAAACAAAAACAAAGAAGCTTGGGATGTTTACTTGAATAGAATTGCTATTGTTGCGTCCCAAAAACAAAAGGAAATTTTTTATACAGCGTTGTATCATTTGTTCTTACAGCCTTCTAATATTGCTGATGTAGATGGAAAATACAGAGGAGCTGATGACAAAATTGGAGTGGCACCTGCTAAAGCATATTATTCTACGCTATCCATTTGGGACATTTATAGAGGAGCATTTCCTTTACTTCAAATTCTAGCCCCCGAAAAAATAAACGGTATTGTCAATACTTTGCTGTTGCATCACAAAGCGGCAGGTTTTTTGCCTATTTGGACCGCCTGGGGTCAAGATAATTATTGTATGATTGGCAATCATGCCATTCCAATGATTTTATTAGCTTATCAAAATGGCTTTAAAGGTTTTAATTCAAATGACGCCTTAAATGCTATGGTAGAAACAGCTACTATATCCCATATCAATTCCGATTGGCAATTGTATAATCAATATGGTTACTACCCTTTTGATAAATTAGATAATGAATCTGTATCAAGAACACTAGAAAGTGGTTATGACGATTGGTGTGTATCAGAAATGGCAAAAAAATTAGGGAATACTGATGTCGCCACTGCATTTTCAAAAAGAGCAGTATACTATAAAAATATTTATGATGCTCAAAGTACATTTTTTAGAGGAAAAGATACTAAAGGAAATTGGCGAACACCCTTTAACCCATTGCAAGCTACTTCTCCTTTAAATAATCCTGGAGATTATACAGAGGCTAATGCTTGGCAATATTTCTGGACCCCTGCGCAACATGATGTGATTGGAGTAAGCAAATTATTGGGAGGAAAAGAGAATTTTACCAATAAATTGAATGCTTTTTTTACTACTCAAGCTGAAAACCCAAATAAATTTTTAGGTCAAGAAGCATTGATTGGACAATATGCTCACGGTAACGAACCAAGCCATCATATTACCTATTTGTATGCTTTTTCGAATGAACCTAAAATGGGTCAAAAATACATTCACAAAGTCATCACGGAATTTCATAATAATACGCCTGATGGAATGATTGGTAATGATGATTGTGGACAAATGAGTGCATGGTATATCCTGTCAACATTGGGGTTTTATCCCGTAAATCCTGCCAATGGGGAATTTGTATTTGGAAGTCCACAAGTGGAAAAAGCGACGATTCATTTATCCAATGGTAAATCATTTGAAGTTCGTACTAAAAACTTTTCTGGAACCGCAATTTTTAATACAACTCGAACTTTAAATAATAAGACAATGAATACTCCTTACATCACTTATCCAGAGATTATGAATGGAGGTGTTTTAACTTTTGAAATGACTGACCGATGAAAAAAACAATAACAATCCTATTAGTTTTTATTTGTTTAACTATGAATGCACAAAAAAAAAAAGAAACATTACAACCAATTTCTTTTGGTAGTATCAAACCAACAGGTTGGCTTGCTCAACAAATGCAAAAAGACCTAAACGGTTTTCTGGGACACCTTGATATATTAGTTCCCGATTTAATCAATGACCCAA